>JAHEDQ010000152.1 GCA_024641125.1 Candidatus Competibacteraceae bacterium
ATGGTACTCGCGCCCTCAGGGCGGGTCAAGCTCCGCCCTGAGGGCCGCCGTTATTTTGAAACCGCGCTGCCGATCCTGACCAGCGCCTTCTCGAGATTTTCCATGCTGGTCGCGAACGATATGCGCATGGAGCCTTCCATCCCGAAGGCCGAACCCGGTACCACCGCGACGCCGGCTTCGTTCAACAGGTACTCGGCGAACTGCACGTCGTTGTCGATGCCGTCCATACGATCAATAACCGGCTGCACACTTGGGAACGTGTAGAACGTGCCGTCGCTTTCGATGGTCTCGACGCCGTCCATGGCATTGAGCTCGCGCACCACGAAATCGTGCCGCTGCTTGAATGCTTTGAGCATGGTCTGTACGCAGGTTTGATCGCCCTCCAGCGCGGCCTGTGCCGCGTACTGGGAAATGGAGGCGGGGTTGGAAGTGCTCTGCGACTGCACTTTCTTCATGGCCTTGATCAAATCCGCAGGACCGCCTGCGTATCCAATACGCCATCCGGTCATGGAGTACGCTTTGGACACGCCGTTCAACACGATGGTGCGCGGGTATAGGTCCGGGCAGGCCATCACGATGTTCGAGAATGGCTCATCGCACCAGAGAATGTGCTCGTACATGTCGTCGGTGGCGATCAATACCTGCGGATGTCGGCGCAAGACCTCCCCCAACTCCGCCAGCTCGGCGCCGGTATAGGCGACACCGGTGGGGTTTGACGGACTGTTTAGCACCAGCAGTTTGGTTTTGGCGGTAATGGCGCCTTCCAGTTGTTGCGGCAGGATCTTGTAGTTCTGGTCGATGCCGGCCTGCACCACGACCGGTTTGGCGTCGGCAAGCAGCACCATGTCCGGGTAAGATACCCAGTACGGGGCGGGAATGAGAACCTCGTCGCCTTCGCCGAGCAGCGCTTGGGCAAGATTGAAAAAGCTTTGCTTGCCGCCACAGGACACCAGGATCTGATCGGGCGCGAAGCTGAGACCGTTATCCCGCTCGAACTTGTCGATCACCGCTTTCTTCAAAGCGGGCGTGCCGTCGACCGCGGTATACTTGGTCATGCCGTTTCGGATTGCCGTGATGGCTGCGTCTTTGATGTGGTCCGGCGTGTCGAAATCCGGTTCACCCGCGCCGAGTCCAATAACGTCCTTGCCGGCAGCCCTGAGTTCGGCGGCCCGGGCGGTGACGGCGAGGGTGGGAGAGGGTTTCACGCGTTGAACGCGATCCGAGAGCTTGATGTCCAACCTGAGGCTCCTGATCCGAGTATGTGGAGACCGACCGCGCGGTGAGTCGCCGCCGCGCCGTTCGCACCGAACCGGCGACCCTCGGATACAACAGACAGTGGTCGGGCCGGCTTGACCGCGAAAGTATAGTGTCTTCAGCGCAGTAGCAGAATCCCCAATGGAACGCCGATTCGAACTCACCGCACCGTTTGAACCCGCTGGCGACCAGCCCGTCGCCATCAGTCGATTGATCGAGGGCCTTGAGGACGGTCTAGGGGCCCAGACGCTGCTGGGCGTCACCGGCTCCGGCAAAACGTTCACCATGGCCAGTGTGATCGAAAAGGTGCAGCGCCCGGCGCTGGTGTTGGCGCCCAACAAGACCCTGGCGGCGCAGTTATACGGGGAGATGCGGGAGTTTTTCCCCCACAACGCGGTGGAATACTTCGTTTCTTATTACGACTACTACCAACCCGAGGCCTATGTCCCCAGCAGCGACACGTATATCGAGAAAGACGCCTCGATAAACGATCACATCGAGCAAATGCGTCTATCGGCGACCAAGGCGATTCTTGAACGGCCTGACACCATCATCGTGGCAACGGTGTCCTCGATCTACGGGCTGGGTGATCCGAACGAGTATCTGAAGATGGTGTTGCACCTCAAACGGGGCGACGTCATCGACCAGCGGGACATACTGCGGCGCCTTGCCACCTTGCAGTACACCCGCAACGAGATGGAGTTGTCGCGGGGTACCTATCGGGTGCGGGGGGAGGTGATCGACATTCATCCGGCGGATTCCGAGCGGGAAGCCGTCCGGGTTGAGTTGTTCGACGACGAGGTGGAGTCACTCAGCTATTTCGATCCGCTGACCGGTGAGGTATTGCGTCGGGTCCAGCGGCTCACCGTCTATCCCAAGAGCCACTATGTGACGGGACGGGAAAAGGTGCTGCATGCGGTCGATACCATCCGCGAGGAGCTCAAGCTTCGCCTTGAACAGTTTCGTAGTGTGAACAAACTGGTGGAAGCGCAAAGACTGGAGCAGCGCACCATCTTCGATCTTGAGATGATGGTCGAACTCGGCTACTGCACGGGAATCGAGAACTACTCCCGCCACCTCACCGGGCGGGTACCGGGCCAGCCACCGCCCACGCTGGTGGATTATCTGCCGAGCAATGCGTTGATGATCATCGACGAGAGTCATGTGACCATTCCCCAGCTCGGGGCTATGTATAAGGGCGACCGCTCGCGCAAGGAAAATCTGGTCGAGTATGGCTTCCGGCTACCCTCGGCTTTGGACAATCGGCCCCTGCGCTTTGATGAGTTCGAGGCGCTGATGCCGCAGGCCGTCTTCGTGTCCGCTACCCCCAGCCGCTACGAGAGCCAGCATGCCGGTCAGGTGGTTGAGCAGGTGGTGCGCCCGACCGGGCTTATCGATCCGGAGGTGGAGGTGCGACCGGCTTCCAGTCAGGTGGATGACCTTCTGTCCGAGATCACCCTCAGGGTGGGCCAGGGCGAGCGGGTTCTGGTGACGACCCTCACCAAGCGCATGTCCGAGAATTTGACCGATTATCTGGGCGAACACGGTGTGCGCGTGCGCTATTTGCACTCCGATATCGATACGGTGGAGCGGGTGGAGATCATCCGCGACCTGCGCATGGGCACATTCGACGTCCTGGTCGGTATCAATCTGCTGCGTGAAGGTCTGGACATGCCCGAGGTCTCCCTGGTGGCAATTCTCGATGCGGACAAGGAGGGGTTTCTTCGGTCGGACACATCTTTGATTCAGACCATCGGCCGAGCTGCGAGAAATCTGCACGGAAAGGCCATCTTGTACGGCGACACCATCACCGGATCCATGTCCAGAGCCATCGACGAGACCGATCGCCGACGGGCGAGACAGCGCGCCCACAATGAGGCCCATGGCATCTCGCCCAGGTCGGTTGAAAAAGCGGTGGCGGACATCATGGAGATGGATCGGCCGGGGACCCCCGGATCGATCGGTCAGCTCAAGCGGGTTGCCGAGGAAATGGCCGAGTACGCCAGCCTCAATCCCGCTCAGGTTGCCAAGAAAATCAAAGCTTTGGAGCACCAAATGTACCGCCACGCCCAGGATCTAGAATTCGAGGAGGCGGCCCGGGTACGCGACGAAATCAAGCGCCTGAAGCACTATGGTCTCGGTGTGCCCGAAGGCGCCGACGCCTGATCAGAAGCGCCCGATTCCGCGGGGTTGCATGTCGGCCCGCTGCGAAGTAGTATCCCCGCCCTCAGCGACAGGCGCGTAGCTCAGCTGGTTAGAGCACCACCTTGACATGGTGGGGGTCGTTGGTTCGAGTCCAATCGCGCCTACCAGAACTCCTAAGGGCGGTCCGTGCCTTCCAAAAGAAGTGCAACGCGGTCCGCCCTTGCTTTTTGCGAGGCGCGTGCAGGTAAACGTGATGGTCGAGATTACGCTCCCCGATGGGAGTCGGCGTACCTACGAATCCGCCATGTCCGTAGCGGGCGTGGCCGCTGACATCGGTCCTGGCCTGGCCAGAGCCGCGCTTGCGGGCAACATAGACGGGCGTCTGGTGGACACCGACGCTGTGATCGAGCAGGACGCCCGTGTCGCCATTGTCACCGGCCGGGATGCGGAAGGTCTCGAGGTTATTCGCCACTCCACTGCCCATCTTCTTGCCCAGGCGGTCAAGCAGCTATTCCCCAGCGCCCAGGTCACCATCGGACCGGTGATAGAAGACGGGTTTTACTACGATTTTGCTTTCGAGCGCCCGTTTACGCCGGAGGATCTCGAGGCGATCGAAGCTCGGATGTCGGAACTGGCCGAACGGGGCCTGAGCGTAGTGCGTGAAGTCTGGGATCGGGATGATGCGGTGGCGTTTTTCCAGGATCAGGGCGAGGTCTACAAGGCTGAGATCATCCGCGATCTGCCGGAAAACGAGGTGATATCGCTGTATCGGCAGGGCGACTTCGTCGATCTCTGCCGTGGGCCGCACGTGCCCTCGACCGCGCATCTGAAGGCGTTCAAACTGACCAAACTGGCCGGGGCTTACTGGCGCGGTAACTCAGACAACGAGATGCTGCAGCGCATCTACGGCACGGCGTGGCCGGACAAGAAGCAGCTCAACGCTTACCTGAAGCGACTGGAAGAGGCCGAGCGAAGAGACCACCGCAGGATCGGACGCGAGTTGGATCTGTTCAGCGTGCAGGAACATGCTGGCGGCGGCCTGGTTTTCTGGCACCCCAAGGGTGCGCGCATCCGGCGGGCGATGGAGGACTATTGGCGCGATCGGCACGTGGCTGGCGGCTACGAGTTGCTCTACACACCCCATATCGCCCTGCTGGATCTGTGGAACACGTCGGGACACACGGACTTCTACAGCGAATCCATGTACAAACCCATGGAAGAGGACAATCAGCTCTACCAGCTGAAACCCATGAACTGTCCTTTCCACGTGCTGATATACAAGGACAGATTGCGTTCATACCGGGAGTTGCCCATGCGCTGGGCCGAACTCGGCACCGTCTATCGGCACGAGATGTCAGGCGCGCTGCACGGCTTGATGAGGGTGCGAGGATTCACCCAGGACGATGCCCATGTGTTCTGTCGTGAAGACCAGATCGAGGACGAGATTCTAAAGATTCTCGACCTGACCCTGAGCATGCTTGGAGATTTCGGGTTCAGTCAGTTTGAGATCCATCTGTCGACCCGGCCAGACAAATCCGTCGGATCAGACCAGATCTGGGATCGGGCCACCGAGGCGCTGCGCGGCGCGTTGGCCAGGAAGAACCTGGACTACAGCCTGGATGAGGGCGGCGGCGCTTTCTACGGGCCGAAAATCGATGTCAAGATCGAAGACGCAATCGGTCGTCAGTGGCAGTGCTCGACCATTCAGCTGGACTTTAACTTGCCCGAACGCTTCGACATGGAGTATGTGGCGGAAGATGGCCAGCGTCACCGGCCCATCATGATCCATCGTGCACTGCTCGGGTCCATCGAGCGGTTTTTCGGGGTACTGATCGAGCATTTCGAGGGCCGGTTCCCGGCCTGGTTGGCGCCGGTACAGGCGGTGGTCCTCAATATTACGGACAAGCAGGCTGAATATGCCCGGATTTTTGCCCAGGGGCTGCAGAATCGGGGATATCGGGCGGAAGCCGACTTGAGGAACGAGAAGATCGGCTTTAAAATCCGCGAGCACACATTGCAACGTATCCCTTACCTTCTGGTCGTCGGAGATCGGGAGGTAGACTCTGGTACCGTGGCGGTTCGGTCGCGTACAGGCGAAGATCTCGGCAGCATGTCTTCGGACCAGTTTGTCGAGCGCTTGAGCGCGGATATCGAAAGCCGCGGTTAATTTGTTTTCGGAGGATTGAGTCATAGCAGGCAGAAGACCGCAGCGGCAACCACAACAGGAAGAGCCGAAGCACCGGATCAATGATCAGATCCGGATACCCGAAGTGCGAGTGATCGATGAGAACGGCGATCAGCTCGGCATCTTGCGCACCGAAGAGGCCCTGGAGCGGGCTTTCGGCGTGGACCTGGACTTGGTGGAGATTTCTCCGACCGCGGAGCCGCCGGTATGCCGGGTTATGGATTACGGCAAGTTCAAATTCGAGGAAAGCAAGAAGGCGCACGATGCGCGGAAACGCCAGACTCGGATTCAGGTCAAGGAAGTAAAGTTTCGTCCCGGGACGGACGAGGGAGACTATCAGGTAAAGCTTCGCAACCTGACGCGTTTCCTGGATGAAGGTAACAAGGCAAAAGTGACCCTGCGTTTCCGAGGTCGCGAAATGGCCCACAGAGATCTGGGCTACAAGCTACTCAAGCGCGTGGAAGACGATCTATCAGACTATGGCACCGTAGAGCAGCATCCGCTGATGGAAGGTCGCCAGATGGTCATGGTGATGGCGCCGGTTAAAAAGAAGGCGTCCTGAGTCATACAGTCCGATTGTTTTCTGCGACACCTCGTCGCACGGCGCCTTGTTGTAAACATGCAATGCGAGGCGGAGAGTACTCATGTCCAAGATGAAGACGAACCGCGGCGCTGCCAAGCGGTTCCGTCGGACCGGTTCGGGTAGCTTCAAGCGCTATCAGTCCCATGCCCGACATATTCTGACCAAGAAAAGCGCCAAGCGTAAGCGTCACCTGCGCGGTGGCACCGATGTGGCCGAGGCGGACGTGCGGTCGGTCGACCGTATGTTGCCCTACAGCTAAGGAGGTCAGAACATGGCACGTGTAAAACGGGGCGTTGTCGCCCGCGAGCGCCACAAGAAGGTGCTGAAAAAGGCCAAGGGCTATTACGGTGCCCGTAGCCGAACCTATAAAGTCGCCAAGCAGGCCGTGACCAAGGCAGGGCAATACGCCTACCGTGATCGTCGTCAACGCAAGCGCCAGTTCCGTGCACTGTGGATCGTGCGCATCAACGCGGGTGCGCGTCAGTACGGCCTGTCCTACAGCCGGATGATCGACGGGCTCAAGAAGGCCGAGGTCGAGGTGGATCGAAAGGTTCTGGCGGATTTGGCGGTGCGCGATCAGGTTGCTTTTGCGGCCCTGGCTGAGACAGCCAAGGCTGCCCTGGACGCCTGATAGATCGATGCAGGCGGGGATATCTCCCCGCCCTGGATCGCACACAAGGGGAAAGGGCGGTTCGTGGCCGGTGGGTGCGATGCTCTTTCCCTTTTTCGTGTCCGCCATCCGGGTCTGGCGGCGCCCCGGGGTCCATTCGGGAGATTTGAGTCGTGGAAGAGCTGGATGTTCTGGTTCGCGCAGCGCAACAGGCGATCCATGAGGCGGAGGATCTGGCCGGTCTGGATCAGATCCGGGTGCAGTACCTGGGCAAGAAAGGTGTGCTGACAGAGCGCCTCAAGAAGTTGGGTCAGTTGGCGGCAGAGGATCGGCGCGCAGCCGGGCAGGCGATCAACCAAGCCAAGGGTGCCGTCCAAGCCGCTCTGCTGGCCCGTAAGACAGTGCTGCAAGCCGTCGAGACCAGCGATCGCCTGGCTTCCGAGGCTATCGACGTGACGCTGCCGGGGCGCGGTCAGTCCATTGGTGGGCTGCATCCGATAACCCGAACCCTTCAGCGAATCGAGGCCTTCTTTGCTCAAATCGGTTTTCGAGTCGAGGAGGGCCCCGAGATCGAAGACGATTTTCACAATTTTGAGGCGCTCAACATCCCCGAGTCCCATCCGGCTCGGGCGATGCACGACACCTTTTATTTCGATGCGGGAACGGTGTTGCGTACCCACACGTCACCGGTCCAGATCAGGGTCATGCAGAATCAATCGCCGCCATTGCGGGTCATCGCACCCGGGCGTGTCTATCGCTGCGACTCGGACGTCACGCACACTCCGATGTTCCATCAGGTCGAAGGATTGCTGGTGGATGAACAGGTGAGCTTTGCGGACCTCAAGGGCGTCTTGGAGGATTTCGCACGCTATTTTTTCGAGCGCGATTTGGACGTGCGCTTTCGCCCGTCCTATTTCCCGTTTACCGAGCCATCCGCTGAAGTGGACGTCGCCTGTGTCATCTGTGGTGGTAAGGGATGCCGGGTGTGTTCCCGTACCGGTTGGCTGGAAGTGCTGGGATGCGGGATGGTTCACCCGGCGGTGTTTGGCAATGTGGGGATCGATCCCGAGGAATTCACCGGCTATGCATTCGGGATGGGCGTCGAGCGACTCGCCATGCTGCGATACGGAGTGAACGATCTGCGCCTGTTCTTCGAAAACGATCTGCGTTTTCTGCGTCAGTTTCGCTGACTCGCGCCTCACCCAAACTCCTGCGACACGAGACTTCAAAATGAAATTCAGTGAAAGCTGGCTGCGAGAATGGGTCAACCCCCCGATCTCAACACAGGCGCTGGCCGACCAGCTGACCATGGCCGGGCTGGAGGTGGACTCCATAGAGCCGGCCGGCGCCGAATTCACCCAGGTGGTGGTGGGGCATGTCGTTGAAATTGCGCCGCATCCAAATGCCGAAAAGCTGCGGGTTTGTACCGTCGATGTGGGTGGTGACGCGCCTGTGCAGATCGTCTGCGGTGCGCCCAATGTGCATGTCGGTATGAAGAGCCCCACTGCTCTGGTGGGCGCAACCCTGCCGGGCGGACTCAAAATCAAGCGTGCCAAGCTCAGGGGCGTAGAGTCTGTGGGTATGTTGTGCTCGTCCAGAGAGTTGCAATTGGCCGATGATGCGGACGGACTCATGCCACTGCCGCCGTCTAGCATTCCCGGAATGCCGTTGAAGCAAGCCCTCAAGCTCGACGACCGGGTGATCGACATTGATCTCACACCGAACCGGGGGGACTGCCTTTGCATAGCGGGCATCGCCCGCGAAGTCGGGGTGTTGAACCGAATGAATCCGACGTCCCTGCCGGTGGTGCCGGTGGATGCTCAATGCGACGTCACTTTCCCAGTTGAAATCGTCGCGCCGGAGGGTTGCCCACGGTATGCCGGACGGGTCATCCGTGGTGTCGATCCCGCTGCTGCAACGCCCACCTGGATGACCGAGCGGCTGCGCCGCGCCGGCATTCGCAGCCTGGGACCGCTGGTGGATGTCACCAACTACGTCATGCTGGAACTCGGTCAACCCATGCATGCGTTCGATCTCGCCAGACTGAGCGGCGGGATCGTCGTACGGTGGGCCAGGGCCGGCGAATCACTCACGCTGCTGGACGGTACCAGGCTCGACTTGGAGCCGGATGTTCTGATCATCGCCGATCACACCGGTCCCCTGGCCATGGCCGGCATCATGGGGGGCGAGGCGAGCGGATGCGACGATGGGACCCGTAACGTGTTCCTGGAAAGCGCTTTTTTTGCCCCCGCCGCCATCATTGGCAAGGCGCGGCGCCACGGTTTGCATACCGAATCGTCCCATCGCTTCGAGCGTGGCGTTGATTCCGAGCATCAGGTCCGTGGGCTGGAGCGGGCCACCGATCTTCTGGTCAGCATTGCCGGCGGCGAGCCTGGGCCGGTGACCGTAGTAGAGGAGCGCGGGCAACTGCCTTCGCATCAGCCCATCCGGCTGCGTTCCACCCGGGTTGAACGCCTGCTGGGGCTGCGTCTTGAGGGCCAGGTTGTGGAAGACATCCTGCGCCGCCTCGATTTGGAGGTCGAGCCCGGTGTCGGGGAATGGCAGGTGATCCCTCCCAGCTTCCGTTTCGACATCAGCATGGAGGATGATCTGATCGAGGAGGTGGGTCGCGTCCATGGCTATGGCGCACTGCCGAGTCGACGACCATTGGTTGGCCTGGGCATAGGCGAACGGACGGAAGCGGATCTTGCGCCCCACCGGGTAAAGTCTCTGCTGGTGGATCGGGGCTTCCATGAGGTGATTACCTACAGTTTTGTGTCCCCGGAACTGCAAGCGGCGTTGGATCCGGATCAGCCCCCCATCCCCCTGGCCAATCCCATTTCTTCGGATCTGTCCGTGATGCGGACCAGTTTGCTGCCTGGGCTGGTTTCCGCTCTGCAGCAAAATCTGGCCCGCCAGCAAAGCCGGCTGCGTTTGTTCGAGACCGGTCTTGTGTTTCGCAATACGGACGATGGCCTGCACCAGACTGCCAAATTGGGGGCGCTGGTGTGCGGTGATGCCAACGGGGAGCAATGGGGATTGGCCGCGCGGCCGGTGGACTTCTATGACCTCAAGGGCGATCTGCAGGCTCTGCTGGATATAGGTGGGCGCAGAGACGCGTTTGCCTTCGAGCGCGCCGATCATCCGGCGCTGCATCCGGGGCGTTCGGCGCGCATATTGGTTGACGGCGGTCCGGTCGGCTGGATCGGTGGGTTGCACCCGGATGTGGAGCGTAGGCTTGATCTGGGCCGGAGTGTATACGTTTTGGAAGTCGATTTGAGCGCGGTGATGCAAGCGCGGGTTCCGACTTTCTCGGAACTTTCGCGCTTCCCGGCCATTCGACGCGATCTGGCGCTCCTGGTGGATGAGTCGGTGTCCAGCGAGCAGGTGCTGAATTGCATCCGCGAAATCGATTCGGATCTCATTCGGGACACGCGATTTTTCGACGTTTACCGTGGGCCAGGGGTCGATGCAGGTCTCAAAAGTCTCGCTATGGGCTTGATTGTGCAGGCAGATTCCCGCACTCTCACCGACGAGCAGGTCGAAAGACTTATCCAGCGGGTGGTTGAACATTTGGGGGCCCGGCTGGGGGCAACGTTAAGGAAATAGAATCGATGGCACTTACGAAGGCCGACATTTCCGAAAGGCTGTTTGAAGAAGTGGGGTTGAACAAGCGCGAAGCCAAGGAATTGGTGGACCTGTTGTTCGAAGAGATCCGCG
Organism: Candidatus Competibacteraceae bacterium; assembly: GCA_024641125.1. Lineage (GTDB taxonomy): Bacteria > Pseudomonadota > Gammaproteobacteria > Competibacterales > JAHEDQ01 > JAHEDQ01. The sequence continues at coordinate 10,498 of JAHEDQ010000152.1, forward strand.
GCGCCCTTGCCGATGGGGAGCAGGTCAAGCTGTCCGGATTCGGCAATTTCGATCTGCGGGACAAGAATCAACGGCCTGGACGCAATCCGAAGACCGGGGAGGAGATCCCCATCAGCGCGCGACGGGTGGTGACCTTTCGGCCGGGGCAAAAGCTAAAGGCGCGGGTTGAGGCATATGCCGGGAAGCGCGACTGAAGAGCATGATGAACTCCCGGCAGTTCCCGGAAAGCGCTACTTCACCATTGGGGAAGTAAGTCAGCTATGCGGCGTTAAACCGCATGTCCTACGCTACTGGGAGCAGGAGTTCACGCAGCTGAAACCCGTCAAGCGGCGGGGAAACCGGCGTTATTATCAGCGCCACGAAGTGCTGTTGATACGCCGTATTCGAAGCCTGTTGTACGAGCAGGGATTCACCATCAGCGGCGCGCGTCAGAAACTGGCCGGGGCGGAAGCTGGCGAGGATGCCTCCCAGAGTCGCCAAATCGTTCACCAGATTCGGGTCGAACTTGAAGAGATCCTGCAGCTTTTGAAACGGTGAGCCTTTGCTCACTTCCTACGCTGTGTCCGCTGGTCGCAGCCTTGCACCAACACCCCAATCCTGTATTATTCGGCGTCTCGGTGAATCCGACATTCGACACCGGGCTTTCGGGGCGTGGCGCAGTCTGGTAGCGCACCTGCATGGGGTGCAGGGGGTCGCAAGTTCGAATCTTGCCGTCCCGACCAATTATATCAAGGGCTTATCGCCAGCGCGGTAAGCCTTTTTTCGTTGGGATACGCCGTTCACGCGGTGCATCATCAGCATGCACTGGGATTGTGTTCGCATCACACCAGGCGAGGCGATTCACCAATCTTCGCGTTTTCGGAGGCCGCCTTGTCCGCGCTTGTGCTGTGCCAAAGACTGCATGCGCGGCATACAGGTTGCTTCGATAATCGTCCCAAAACCAGAAAAAGAGACGGGGACGCCGTTATGTTGAGAGCGTGTGCAATGTTTGCTGCACTGGCTGCAATCGTGGTCGGATCGACCGGTTGTACAGCGGCAGTGGTTGGTGCCGCGGCGGCCGGGGGTTATCTGGCTCACGAAAACGGATATCGGGTTCGGAATCCGATTACGCAAAGCGGAGGGCAGGCCAGTGAAAGTGCCAGCGAATAGGCGAAACTCGAGGACAGTGAGATCGCCGCTCCGTGTGATCTGCGCAGGCATTCTATCGCTGTCGTGCACAAGCATCTTGGCGGGAGAGATCGACACGGACGCGGTGATCGGCGGCGCGGTGGGTGGCGGCCTGGGGGCCGCGGCCGGCTCTTACCTTGGTGGACGCGAAGGCGCCATCCTGGGCAGTGCGGTAGGGGCAGCGGCCGGGACTGCAATTGCCACCGAGGGCAATGATCATGGATCCGATGCGGATGCCAACCAGGCCCGATCTGAGGTGGTCTACGTGACAAAAAGTAAATCGGGCAAGAAGAACAAGGGCTGTCCACCCGGCCTCAAAATGCAGGGGCGCTGCTGATCTGTTCTCGATACCCGCTTTCTGCAGGGTTGGAATATCCAGGAATCCGGAAGTCTTTACGCATTGCGGCGATATCGGCCCTCGTCTCTCTAGTACTCCGTCCACCTGATAATGATGGATGCAGCGAGTTGGGAAGCGCCCGAAGGGAGCGACTCAGATGATCCAATCCGGCGTT
>JAHEDQ010000153.1 GCA_024641125.1 Candidatus Competibacteraceae bacterium
AATCGATGGCTTTACGTGTCGCCCGATTGCCGTCCCCGGGTTTGCTGACATCGGTCAGATCGGAGACGATCTCGCTCACCTCCCGGCCGAATTCCGCTTCGATTTCCTCCAGCGTCGCGGAAGTGTCCTCCACCGTATCGTGCAGCCAAGCAGCGGCCAGACAATGGGGATCATCGCTGACTGATGCGACCAGTCCTGCCACGGCCTTGAGATGGACCTCGTAGGGCTGATTGGTATATTTGCGCCGCTGATCGATTCGCCGATGGGCTTGGGTGGCGAACAAGCGCGCCTTTCTCACCAGTTCATCCATGGTTCAACCCCGTCTCGGGCTTGTGATCATCACATGGCGCCAGTGTCCTCAAAGCCGCCCCATCCCCGTGCCCATTGTTCTGCGGCAATGGGCACGGGGATCGGTGTCAGGACACCGGTCGGGCGCGGGCAGGCCTGCGCCGTGCGTTTTGCCCCTGCCGTCGTCCCCGGCCGGCGTCGTCCGACCGCCCATGGGCAGCATAGACACGATTGCCGTTGACGTCCCCTGCCGGGCGGCCGGTTGCGCCGCCGTGGGATCGGGGCTGGCTGCGCTGATTGCGCGGACCACCGGTGCGTCCGTTCTGAATCGGCTCCGGCCGGATGGACGGGTCTGGAGCATAGCCTTCCAGCACCACTTCGGGAATGGTGCGCCCGAGCACTCCTTCGATGTCCCGCAGCAGTTTGTGCTCGTCCACACAAACCAGGGACACGGCATCGCCGTCGTTGCCGGCACGCCCGGTGCGACCGATGCGGTGCACATAGTCCTCCGGCACGTGGGGCAGTTCGAAGTTCACCACATGGGGGAGTTGATCGATGTCCAGGCCGCGTGCCGCAATATCCGTAGCAACCAAAACCCGCACGGATCCGTCTTTGAATCCGGCCAGGGCCCGGGTCCTGGCGCCCTGGCTCTTGTTCCCGTGGATCGCGGCGGCACTCAGCCCGTCCCGCTCAAGTTGTTGTGCCAGCCGGTTGGCGCCGTGTTTGGTCCGGGTAAAAACCAGCACCTGCCGCCAGTTCTCGGAACCGATCAGATGGGAAAGAAGCTCGCGCTTGCGCGCTTTGTCCACCGGATGCACAACCTGCGCGACCTGCTCAGCCGCGGTGTTGCGCCGCGCCACGTCCACCGACGCCGGCGTATTCAGCAAACGGTCTGCCAGCTGGCGTATCTCCTGGGAGAAAGTGGCGGAAAACAGCAGATTCTGGCGCTGCTTGGGCAGCAATGCGAGAATTTTGCGGATGTCGTGGATAAACCCCATGTCTAGCATGCGGTCGGCCTCGTCCAGAACAAGAATTTCAACCTTGGACAGGTTCAGTGTGCCCTGCCCGACATGATCCAGCAGCCGGCCGGGTGTAGCCACAACGATATCAACACCCCGGCGCAGGGCGGCAATCTGTGGATTGATTTTCACACCGCCGAAAATCACCGCCGCTCTCAGCGGCATGTGACGGCCGTAGGTCTGCACGCTCTCCGCAACCTGGGCCGCAAGCTCGCGGGTAGGAGTCAGAACCAGTGCGCGGACCGGACGCGTGCCTGCGCCGTTGAATGGCCGTGCGTTCAGCAGCTGCAACAGCGGCAAAGTAAAGCCAGCGGTTTTGCCGGTGCCGGTCTGGGCGCCGGCCAATACGTCGCGGCCGTCCAAAATGACAGGGATGGCCTGCCGCTGCACGGGAGTGGGTTCGCTGTAGCCCTGATCGGCCACAGCACGGCACAGCTCGGCCTGCAGACCGAGAGATTCAAATGACATGAGATGCGATGCTCCTGACTCGGCCTAAATCGGGCTTACGCCCTGGAACGGCCTAGGCAGAATGCTGATGTTGTGGATCGCAAGTACCCTTTGGGTGGCTCGCGAAAAGAAAACGGGCGCAGGCCGAAGTGCGCCGGAATGGGCGGCATGGTAACAGAACCGTGGGATATAGCGAGCCTTGTGAAGCAAGCGCCCGGCTGGAGATGCGGGTCGGATTCAGCGGCCCAGCACCTCGGCAATCATGCGTTGGCGCAACGCTGGCTCCGGCAGTCGTCCGTATCCGGCGCCCATGTTCTGATTCATGTGATCGACACGGCTGGTCGCTGGTATGGCGCACGTCACCGCCGGATGGGAAACAATAAACTTCAGGAAGAACTGGGCCCAATTGCCGGCATCGAACTCCGCCGCCCAGTCCGGCAGGGTCTTTCCCGCCACTGTGTCGAACAATCCGCCTCGACGGAAGGGACGGTTGACGATCACCGCCAACCCGCGTTCCCGGGCCAGCGGGAGCAGGCGTTGTTCGGCCTCCCGGTCCAGTACGTTGTAGGTGAGCTGTACAAAATCGATGGGCTGTTTAGCCATTATGTCGGCCAGCAAAGCGTGGCGGCGACCATGGGAGGTGGTTATGCCGATGTAGCGCACGCGGCCCTCTGCCTTCCATTGCAGCAGGGTTTCAAGGTGCGCTTCCCAATCCACCAGATTATGAATCTGGAGGAGATCAAAACGGTCCAGTCCCCACAACGCCTCGGAGCGGACCATTTGCTCCACGCCGGCGGCCCGCCCGGGGGTCCACACCTTGGTGGCCGAGAAAACGCGTTCCGCAAGAGCCGGGCTGCGGCGGCCCAGTTCCCGTAGGCAGTGACCGATCACCGCCTCTGACGATCCATACATGGGTGAGGAGTCAATGAGCCCGCCACCGTTTTGAAAAAAGGCCTCGAGGACCGCCACCCGGACCTCACGTCGCTCCGCATCGGCGCCCACGTCGAAGGTTTGCCAGGAACCCATACCGATGACCGGGAGCGCCTCCCCGGTTGTCGGAATCATATGATGGCGCATGGATTGGGCAGCGGCGACGGCGCCCAACGGGGTCAACGCCGCACCGACGCCCAGCGCGGCAAATCGTTTCAGGACTGCGCGTCGATTCGGGTACGCTCTATCCACCGGCATGGGGCCGCTCCATCGCGGGTTCAGTCCGATTCCCGTTCGGTGACATCAAGGCGGCGCTGCATATGTCCCAGTTCAGAGCGCAGTGCCGCCACCTCGACTTCCAGGGCGGTCAGGCGTGCGTCGACGTCAACTCCGACCGTAGCGGGCGCCGGCGCAGCGGCTGACGCGGGAACCCGACCGAGATCCACGCTCTCGTTGACCGACTCCACTTCGCCACTGAACAAATGCACATAGCGCGCCTCGCGTCTCCCCGGTTCCCGCGCCATTCTGGCGACAAACGGCCCATCCTCTCGCTGCATGAGCTGACTCAGGGTCGACTCCACCTCCTGGGCATTGTCGAAACGACAGAGGCGCTGGGTGCGGGTGCGCAGTTCTCCCGGGGTCTGGGGTCCACGCAACAACAGCTCGCACACGATGCCGAGTTCCTGGTCGGTAAACTTGAGCGGTTGAAACTCGGTGTTGCAGAAACGGTGCTGATACTTGGCGACCCGGCTGCCGAATCCGGTGCGTTCCATCACCAACCGCTGCCCGATCAGGCCGTCCACCGTTTCCTGGACCTGGGCCTCGTCCAGCCGCAGAACCGGCTCACGGTTGCTCTTCTGGTTGCATGCCGCGAGCAGGGCATTGAGCGACAACGGATACTGATCTGGCGTCGTGATCTGCTTCTCGATCAGGCAGCCAATAACCCGGGCTTCATTCTGAGAAAAATTGATCCGCACGATACGATCCTGCTGAATTGGCTGGACACTTTTCCAGTCTTGCGCGGGCGCCAAATGGGCGCCGGCTCAGAGCTGGCCCTCTATGGGAAACATGGCCGCGAAATCTGCGAGGGTCCGGATCCACTCGCTGCTGTCGGGTTCGTGGTCCCAATAGCGCACGCCCTGGTCGGTTTGATCGCGCCAACGTAAACGCTGCTCATCGCCCCAACAGTCCGCCCGGTAGGAACAGGCCGGCACCAGTTCCAGACGGTAGGCCGTACGGTCCACGGCCGAGTCGAACCACTCGATAGTCCCAGTCGCCAGCGTCTCGTTCTTCAGAACGATTCCCATCTCTGTGTTCAGACTCCAGGAGCGGGGATCCAGATTGAGTGAGCCGATGAACATGCGATCGCGGTCCAGCACGAAGGTCTTGGCGTGCAAACTGGCGCGACCTGACGACCCGCCAAAACCGGCATTGTCGTCGCTGTCCTCCTGCTCGCGTCGTACCGACTTCATTTCGTAAAGCTCGACCCCACCACGCAACAGCGGTACGCGGTACTTGGCATAACCCGAATGAACCACCCAGACATCGTTGGATGCCAGGGAGTTTGTCAGCACCCTGACCCGTATGCCCCGGTCCACCAAGCCGGTCAGATAGGCAACGCCCTCCCAGCCCGGTACGAAATAAGGCGAAATAATCACTATCTCGGATTGGGTCGAATTGAACAGGCGGGCTATTTCACCCGTCATGTGAGTGGAGGTGTCGCTGGGCGGTGTCTGCAGCTTCTCCGGCAGGTCGGTCAGCACCAGGGCCTCGCCCCAGTGGAGAACCACCTTGTGCTCCAACAACTCGGTCGCCATGGTGGATTCACGCACACGCTGACCGTACGGGGACGCTTCGTATGCGTCCACCTCGGCGTCCAGCTCGGTCCGCAGCGCTGTGAGATCGTCTTCGCTGTACCTGTGGCGGGAAAGCGACGAGGCCGGATAGGCGAGCTCGCTGTTCCAGTAGAGATCGAATTCCGCACTCACCTCTGAACTGATGGGGCCAATCCCCAAAACGTCCAGGTCGCCAAACTCCACCTCAGGATTGGCGGAGAAATACTCGTCTCCCACGTTGCGACCGCCGACGATGGTCATTATGCCGTCCGCAGTAAATGACTTATTGTGCATGCGCCGCGTCACGCGGCCGAAGCGTCTCGCCATTTCCAGCACCCGGCTGGTGCGGTTGGCAAAGGGGTTGAACAGGCGGACCTCCACATTGGGATGAGAATCCACCGCGACGATCCCCGCGTCCCGGCCCGCGGTGGCCATATCGTCCACCAGCAATCGCACACGGACGCCCCGGTCAGCCGCCCTGAGCAATTGCCGGGTCAGCGCCCGACCGCTGTCGTCACCATGGAAAAGGTAGTACTGAACATCAAGGGTATCGGTGGCGATCTCCGCCAGAATGATCCGGGCGGCAAATGCGCTCAGGCCATCACCCAGCAACCGGAAGCCCGATTGACCCGGGTGCTGAGCGAGTTCCTCTTCGATGGCGGTAAGAAAAGGCGATTGTTCGGTGACACGGGCCTGACTGGGAATGCGGTCCACGGACTCAGGTAAGCTGGCACAACCAACCAGAAGCCAGTTCAGAGCCAGCGCGCCAAGAAGACCCACCCTGAGAATCGGGCCGCAACACACCCCGCCGGAAATCACAGACCCCGACCTCACTTCAAGAGCGCGAGCACCGCCTCCGCGCTGCTCACTTTGAACTCACCGGGTCCCTCGACCTCAAGTGCGGTTACCACGCCATCCTCCACCACCATGGCATAGCGTTGCGAACGCAGTCCCATCTGCCGGCTGGACAAGTCCAGTTCAAGACCTACGGCTTGTGTGAACTCGGCACTCCCGTCGGCCAGCATCATGACCCGGTCTTCGGCGTTGTGCGCTTTGCCCCACGCATCCATGACGAACGCGTCGTTGACCGACAGGCAGGCAATGCGATCCACACCCTTGGCCAGTAACTCGTCGGAATGCACCACGAAACCCGGCAGGTGGGAGGCCGAGCAGGTCGGCGTGTAAGCTCCGGGGAGTGCGAACAAAACGACCTTCCGGCCGGAGAACAACTCATCGGTGCTTATCGTGGTGGGACCATCAGAGCCCATGACGGCCAGGGTCACCGACGGGATTTTATCGCCAACTTGAATGGTCAATGGAATTACTCCAAAAGTTCTTTCCAAAGCGTGGGGACTGTCATACCAGGTGGAACTTAAGCCCCGCCTGGACCACAGTCTGCACGCCCGCCGCGCCAGTTCCAAGCCCTCGACGACGCGGGTGTCCAAGGCGTGTTGCCGCGACCCACCCATAGTGCGTTCGCTGCATAGGGTTTGACCGCGGCCAGACGCGTCTGCCACATTGCGTAAAGCGCCACCGCAAGCAGGATAGCTGTGCAAGCACTGTCACATTGCCCACCCTCGACAGCCACAGATCTGCGTTTTGTACTGTGCGATGTGGACGACACCCTCACTCTGCACGGACGTCTCTACGCCGAAACCTATCAGGCGCTGGAAACCTTGAGCGGGGCCGGCCTGATTGTCATTCCCATAACCGGCGGTCCGGCCGGCTGGTGCGATCTGATGGCTCGCATCTGGCCGGTGGACGGTGTCATCGGTGAAAACGGCGCACTGCACTTCTACAACGACAGACGGGCCGGCCGCCTGGTCCGACAGTACTGGGCACCTGCGGCGCAACGCCGGCGAAACCTGGATCGTCTGCGGCAAATTGCCCAGGGGATCGTCGAGCAGGTCCCAGGGTGCCGGGTCTCGGGAGACCAGGGCTATCGGGAAACCGATCTGGCCATAGACTATGCCCAGGATGTGGCGGCTTTGCCACGAGATGATGTGCAACGCATTGTGGATCTGTTTCGTCAGGCCGGCGCCGAGGCGCGGGTCAGTTCGATACACGTCAACGGCTGGTTCGGCGAATACGACAAGTTGAAGATGGCCCTGCGGGTCCTGGAACAACGCTATCAGGTCGATTCCGTCAAGGCCCGCGAGCAGGTTCTGTTCGTGGGTGACGCCCCCAATGACGCGCCCATGTTCGATTTCTTTCCTCTCACTGTGGGGGTAAACAATATCCGCCCCTTTCTGAACTGGCTGCCAACGCCACCAAAATGGATTACCAGCGGTGACGGTGGTCTCGGTTTTGCCGAACTGGCGCGATTTCTGATCGAGACCCGGGCGCGTCAGCGCTCGACAAGCTGACTCGTAAATGAGATACGCGCTTGCCGGGACCTGAGTCATCACCTAGCTTTTGCTGCAGAGCGGACGCAAGAGCCGCCAATCCGAGCTTATTTGCCAATCACCTTAATTTGGAGAACATCATGCTGACTGCACCACGCCATGCCCGTCTCAGCACCTCCTTCGCGATTCTCGCAGTTGCGTGGTTGCTGCCCGGAATCCTGTTCGCCGCCGACTGCCCCAGGGGCACGCTGGATGCACGCTATTGCGATCGAAACAGCGACCTGGTGGCGGATTTGCCGCTCGAGGCCGACCAGTGGTCGGATCCGGACACCCTGATTTTCTCCTACACACCGGTCGAGGATCCGGCGGTATATGCCAAGGTGTGGGACAGTTTCATCCAGCACATGAGTAAAACCACCGGCAAAAAGGTCGTGTTTTTCCCGGTTCAGTCCTATGCTGCCCAATACGAAGCCATGCGCTCCGGACGGCTGCACATCGCCGGGGTCAACACCGGGGGCAATCCGGTTGCGGTCAACTGCGCCGGGTTCGTGCCATTCGCTATGATGGCGGCGGAGGACGGTTCCTTCGGCTATGAAATGGAGATCATCGTCCCGGTGGACAGCCCGGTTAAATCGGTGGACGAGCTGCGGGGCAAAACTCTGGCCTTCACCTCACCCACCTCCAACTCGGGGTTCAAGGCCCCTTCGGCGATACTCAAAGCCGACTTCGGTCTGGTCGCGGATCAGGATTTCAAGACCACGTTCTCCGGCAAGCACGACAACTCAATCCTGGGCGTAGCCAACAACGACTACGAAGCCGCTGCCGTGGCCAATTCGGTGCTCAATCGGATGATCGACCGGGGTGCGGTAGACCCGGCCAAGATCCGGAGCATCTACAAATCGCCCACATTCCCCACCACAGGTTACGGGCATGCCCATAACCTGCACCCTGCCGTGGTGGCCAAGATCAGCGAGGCATTTTTCACGTTTCCCTGGGACGGTTCGGAGCTGCAGACCGAGTTCAAGAAAGAGGGTCGATTTGTCGGCATCTACTACAAATCCGACTGGGACGTGATACGCAAAATTGACGCAGCCAACGGCGTCACCTACGACTGCAAATAGGCCCACCGTTCCCATGCTGCGCCTCGACCAGGTGGTCAAGGAGTACAAGACTGGCGATCGGGCGCTGAACGGAATTGACCTGCAGGTGCCCCAGGGTCAGGTACTGGCGCTGATCGGACCGTCGGGCGCCGGCAAGAGCACCCTGATCCGCTGCGTCAATCGACTGGTGGAACCCACTTCTGGCGCCGTTTATCTGGGCGATCAGGAGATCACCTCCCTGGGCTCATCCGGACTGCGCCGCGCGCGGCGGCGCATGGGCATGATTTTTCAGGAATACGCCCTGGTGGAACGCCTAACGGTGATGGAGAACGTTCTGTCCGGGCGCTTGGGATACGTGGGATTCTGGCGCAGCTACTTTCGCCGCTTTCCACGGGAGGATGTGGCGGAGGCGTTTCGGCTGCTGTCGAGAGTCGGTTTGGATAACATGGTGGACAAGCGTGCCGACGAGTTGTCCGGCGGGCAGCGCCAGCGGGTGGGGATCGCCCGGGCGCTGATCCAAAACCCGGAACTGTTGCTGGTGGATGAACCCACGGCCAGCCTCGACCCCAAGACCTCGCGCCAGATCATGCGCCTGATCTGCGAGCTCTGCCGGGAACGCACGCTCGCGGCGGTGGTGAACATCCACGACGTGCCCCTGGCGCGGATGTTCGCAGAGCGCATCGTGGGTCTGCGTCAAGGCGTCATTGTCTACGACGGCACACCCGAGGGTCTGTCCAACCAGGTACTGACCGAGATCTACGGCGTGGAGGACTGGGACGCCTCCGATACCGGGGAAACCGCGCCATCGAAACCCGACCCAACCCGACCGAAGAGCAAACCCGACGTCGAGCATCTGGTGGGGATGTAATGAGCGCCACCAGCGCGACCCGCACGTGGAAGCGCCCGGCGCTGATCTCGAACCCAAAGTGGCGGTGGGCGATCTGGATCGGCGCTGGCGTCTACCTGGCCTTTGCGTTCGGCACCCTGGAAATCAACTGGGCGCGCCTGCAGGAGGGCCTGCCTCGGGGGCAACGGTTCCTGGCGTCGTTTTTCCCGCCGGACTTCGGCTCACGTGCCGATTCCATCCTCGACGGCATTCTGGAAAGCCTGTGGATGACCGTTACCTCCACCGTCATCGGGGTAATGATCTCGATCCCTGTGGGCCTGGGCGCGGCCCGCAATCTGGCGCCCCGCCCGATCTACCTGCTTTGCCGGGGCGTGGTCGCCATCGCCCGTACCTTCCCCGAGGTGATACTGGCCATTTTCTTCGTCAAGCTGTTCGGGTTTGGACCTTTTGCCGGTTTCCTGGCGCTGTCCGTGGGCACCGTAGGGTTCTACGCCAAGCTGCTGGCCGAAGACATCGAGGACATGGACCCGGTACCTCCTGAAGCGGTGCTGGCCACCGGCGCAAGCTGGTTTCAGTGGCTCAACTATGCGGTTCAACCCCAGGTCATACCCCGCATGATCGGGCTGGCCGTCTATCGCCTGGACATCAATTTCCGCGAGTCCGCGGTGGTGGGCATCGTCGGCGGCGGCGGTATCGGCGCCACCCTGCTCACCGCCTTCGACCGCTACGAGTTCGATTCGGCCGCCGCCATTCTGCTGATCATAATCGCCATCGTCATGGCGGTGGAGTACAGCTCCGGTTTTGTCCGACGCTGGGTACAGTGATGCCGGTCCGTCATGACAAGGACATACCGATCTGGCGACGGCGCACGACGGCACGTAAATGGGGTGTTTGGGGCCTGTGGCTGCTGGGCACCGCAATATTCGTCTATTGCTGGCAGTTGATTTCCGATAAGACCATCTGGATGTTCGTCTGGGATGCACCCACCCAGGCAGCGGATCTTGCCAGCCGTATGTCACCGCCGAAATGGGGCTATATGTCGGAACTCTGGCGTCCGCTGTGGGATACCCTCAACATCGCCACCCTCGGCACCCTGCTCGCCATACTGCTGGCGGTGCCGGTGGCATTTTGCGCCGCGCGCAATACCACGCCCAGCGCCTTACTGGTGCGCCCGCTGGCGCTGTTCATCATCGTCGGTTCGCGCTCCATCAATTCGTTGATCTGGGCGCTGATGCTGGTCACCATTATTGGCCCCGGAGTGTTTGCCGGCGTCATCGCCATCGGCCTGCGCTCGGTGGGATTCGTGGCCAAACTGCTGTACGAGGCGATCGAGGAAATCGATCCCGACCAGGTGGAAGCCATCACCGCCACCGGCGCCAACGGCCCGCAAAGAGTAGCCTACGGGATCGTGCCCCAGATTCTCCCGGCCTTTGCCGGCATCTCGGTGTTTCGCTGGGACATCAACATCCGCGAATCCACGGTGCTGGGGCTGGTCGGGGCCGGCGGCATCGGCCTGCAGCTGGACGCGTCCATCTCCACCCTGGCCTGGACTCAGGTGTCCCTGATTCTGCTGGTGATTCTGGCCACCGTGGTGGTCAGCGAATGGGTCTCCGCGACGATCCGCCACGCCATGATCTAGAAGGTCTCAACAATTGCTGCGATCGCGCCGGCGTCTTTGCGCTCTCTGGTACAAGGCGCACCGAGGGAAGTTGGTTCAAGCCAAATAAGTGAGTTGCGGATGAGCGATATGCAACGCGGTACCAAGGGCGCAAAGGCCCGGCCCCGCTGGGGTTTCGCCCACAAGGGCACATCTGCCGCGTTTCCCGGCTTGGCTACAGAATGACTGTGGCGCTGCGCCGGGGGCCTCGCATCTGCGCCCTTGTGCACCGAAACGCGATTCGTATCAATTGTTCAGCCCTTCCCTGAGGCAGACCGGTCCGGGCGGTTGGGCTCAACTCTGGGGCTGATCGGACATGCGATAGCGCACGATTCGATCGTTATAGGTGTCCGAGACCCAAACGTCGCGCCCCCGTATCTCGACGCCTTCGGGGCGGTCGAACAGCCCCGGGCCTTCGCCGGCCTGGCCACTGCCGAGCACCTGGATCAGTTCACCATCCGGCGCAATGATTTTGATCGTGTGGGTATATTTGTCCGCCACGTAGAGGCGACCGTCGGCATCGAAATCCAGATAGCGGGGGCCGTTGAAACCGTAGGCCTCGCCGGAAAGCACCATCATAGGCTGGAAGTCCGAGCTCAATTTGACCACTCGATCGTTGCCGGCATCCGCCACCCACAGGTTGCCGTCAGCATCCACCACAACGTCATGGGGCGACGAGAATCCCCCCCGCTCCGCCACCACCTCGCCATCGCGGAAGGCGACCAGGTTGCCGGAAGCGGCGCCGGTGGCCAGAATCCGGCCATCCGGATGCAAATCGACGCCTTCAGGTCTGCGCACGCCGCCACTGACGGTTGCGACCAAGGTGCCACCATTACCGTCAACGGCGTATACGGCAATGCGGCTGTTGCCGGTGTCGGCCACCAGCAAGCGTCCCTGGGCGTCGAATACCACATCGTGGGGTGCCGACACCTCACCTGCGCCGAACACACCGGTTTCTACCAGGGTCTCCGCATTCAGCACTACGATGCGGTGGTTGTTGTTGTCCGCCACATAAAGGCGGGCGCCGTCGGCAGACAAAACAATATCGTGGGGCTGGGCCATCCAGCTGCTGCTGGCGGCCACAAGCTCGAACCCGATGATTTGGGCTGCGCCTGTCGCGGACATCGCCATCAACAGCGATAGAGCGGCAAGCGGAAAACGGCAGTCGCGGATGACCATGGCATTCACTTCCTGATTGTCGTTGCACCGAAGGCCTCAGGGCGCCTCTGACTTCCTGCGCATCGTACCTTTGTTCGTGCCCCGATGGACCCAGGCTGTCATGGCTGGGTTCCCTGATCGTCACCGTTTGGCGCCCGATCGGGGAGCCTGAGAACGGCTACAGGGGTTTGGCCTCCGAACTATTCGGCAGATCAGACAGTTGTTCGGGCGCGGAGTAGAACTCGGGCAACGCCGATAGGCCGGCGGACGCAAACTTATGCTCCGGGGTCTCGGTCCAGAAATCCTGCTTCCCACTGGGCCTTGGGAACCGTTCTAGCCTGCAAATTGCACGAAGGGTTCGGGAATCAGGGCGTGATGGGCAAAGCAGTTGGGCTGATCGGCATCAAAGGCATAGCTGTAGCTATGGTTTGAGGGGGATCGGCGCAAATGCACAGTCC
>JAHEDQ010000328.1 GCA_024641125.1 Candidatus Competibacteraceae bacterium
GGGCGTTATCGACGCTACCCCGAAGGGCCGCGATGGTGACGCTGAGGAATGGAGAGCCCTCCTTCGGCGTCACCTCCCGGAGTCGGTTGAGATAACCGATGCCGGTGGTGTGAAGATCGAAATACTGCTTGGTTTCGTTGGTTGACATAGCGCTTGCTCCTTAAGGATTGAAAACCCGGAGCAAGCACATCCCTGACGGGGATGCTTGCCCGGCAGGGTGGTTGGAATGGAAACGCGTTCCACTCCTTTGAGGAAGAACCGACGGCAAGTGTTCGAACGCTTGCCGCTGTGCACCGGTTGCACGGTCCAACGGTGCCTCGATTGCCACTGAACCGCAGTGACCACGGATAAAACCGGTATGTTTTCTGCCCTCAGGCCGCATCGGAGGCCTCGCAGACATAACGCAGATACTTGAGCATGCCATGGGCATTGGCAAACGCGGGATGTTCGGCGATCGCCTGATGCGGGAACCAGTTGGCGATATGCTCGGCCAGGGCCACGGTGCCGCCACCGACGAACAGGACACGGTCCAGTTCGACGCCCAACCCAAGGTGTCGGCGGGTCTCGTCGTGGATGCGCTCGACGACTTCGCGCTTGGCGGCCTCGACGAGTGCCGCCACGTCATGGTCCTTGCCTTGCAGGCGGACGACCTTTTTCTCGACCGCCTGCGAAACCAACTGTTCACTCAGGGTCTCCAGATCGAAACGCTCCTGGATGCCATCGGCCACGCTTTGTTTCACATTCAACATCCCACACTGCAGGGAGCCGGACGACGCGTGCAGGATGCCCTGGTCCTTCACCACCACGTAGTCGGTCGTGCGCCCACCAATATCGACAATAGCCACCGGCACGGAGACACGATCCGCCTCCAGGGTGACACCATCACCCTGCTCGACAATCACGTAGTCATACCAGGCGGCCAAGGCCTCCGGTATGACTTCATGAAACGCAATACCAACCGGCAAGGCATCCGATAGCGGTCGAACCGCCTGCTTGAGGCTATCGCGCTTCCTGGTAATGGTTTCCTGTCGATGCTCGCCACTCTTGCGATAAAACGTACTGACGGGCAAACCAGAAACGGCATGCACGGTGCGGCCGGTGAGTCCGGCCTGTTGAAGCGCGTGTTGTACGACAGTCCGGTTTAAACCGGACCACGGGTAGCCGTCAAAATGTGTGGGCGCCCCATCAACGGCACCGACCGAGTACACGGCATCCTCTGTCTCATACTCGAAGATGCGCTGTTCAGCCTCATTGATCCAGGTCACACCGGACTGCCCCACCCGGGCGCGAGAGGGAATCGCGAAAAGACGTCCATCCGGCAGAGCTACTTTGGTGAACGCATAGCCGTCATCGAGGCCAACCGGGATGGGATTTATTGTTGGAGCATCGGTCATGTGTTTTGGGTCCTCTGGTTCGTTTGTTAGCGGATTTCTGATCTATCCGATCACTTTGCTCAGGGCGGCGAAGGGTTTACTGTCTGCACTGACTGGCGAGGGCGTTCCCTTCACAGCCGCAGGCTCTGAATCTGGAAGGCCGACGGCGTGTTGTGAGTCACCTGCTTTCCAGTTTGTGAATGCCGTTGCTGGAACGCGTTTTACCTCATCCAATGCACCGCACAGCGCCTGACACTCGGAACCAAATCCTTGAAGCAACAATCCGCGCAACCATTCCTGTCGGCGATTGGCCGGGAGCTGTCTGTGCCGGGTCAGAATGACACCTTCTAAAGCCACACGAGGATCGAGCTGTATGACGAGCCGATTTCCGGGTTGCGCTTTGGCCATGGCACTGTGACCCCGTCGAGTTCAACCAGGCTCAGGATTATGGGAACGAGCGGCCGTCACGTCAGAGGAAACCCGATACATCAATGGTCGTCGTTTCCAGCAGCGGGAATATTTGCATCCGACACGGATGCTGATGGGTGCAATCCGATTTTCTCTGAAAAACCGGACAATAAGCGTCGCCGGCGCGGAGCCAACAGCGCACGACGCTCACCACTCAGCACATCACCGGGGACCACACCCATGGCCTGGACTGCCTGCGTACTTTTGCCACCACCTTTGAGGATGCCTGCCCGGTCGATGCGCAGAAAACGATAGCCTTGGGGAATGAGGAACAGACTACGGATCTTGCGACCGCCCAACTCGTTGACATGGTGGCGGGCTGCACCATCCAGCACGCCGATATGGCAGGCCGTCAGTGCTGCACAGACCAGGGCATCATATTTCGAAACGAGGCGCGCGGCCTGATAGGCATAGGGATTGGCGAAGCGAAGCGGCATCCGGTACGGATGCTCGGACTCGGCTGCGGCGACCTCGATCGAGCCCATTTGCGCCAGCTGTTCATCCAGCTCTCGCTGCAGACGCTGGAGTAGCGCGTCCCGGTCCGCGATGGCTTCGTGTACCTTGATGAGCCACCAGTCCGCATACGGGTCGTCATCGCGCGCCGCCTGCCAGATCACGCGCAGCCAGTCGGCAAATAACCCCAGGCCAATGATTGGCTGTTTTCCCCGTGTGCCATTGCGGCCTCGAACCAGTTGCCAGGCCTGACGCGTCTGGAGTGTCAGCCAGACCTGGCCGCGAAGTGGGCCCAGTTTCTCGGCACCGTCCGGATTGGAAATCGGGTCTTCCACAGTCACAGGTTGTCGGGTTCCTTGTCGTATGAATTCGCGCCTATGAGCGCATGCACGCCCGAGAGGAACAAGCGGAAATCCCGATTGGAAATGTGGGGGTTATTGACCGAGTTCGAATTTCGACAGGTGATTACACTGTAATCACTTAAGGAAAATCTTATGCTTCCTTTGGCTCTGATAATGGCGCCTTATTGCGGGACATTCCCAGCGCCTTGCGCATTTCTGCCACGCGTTCCTGAGCCACCGCCATACGCTTTTGCCGTTGCTCCTCGGTCTCCTTCGGCGCTGCCGGTGTGTCGCGATGCGCCGTACGATCTCGGCTGGCCTCCCGCACGCGTCGGGCTTCCCGTACCTTGACGCCGAGATTGGGCAGGAACTCCCCCGACTTGGCTAGCTCGCACAGTCGGATCAGGAAGCTGATTTCGTCATACACGGGTTTCATGCCCTTCCGCTCGGCCTGAAACCGCCCCTCCAGTTCGTCGAGAATGGGCTGACGCTGTGCCGGGGAAAGCGCACGAAGGTAGCGATTTGCGATATCACACTGGTTGTCGCACAGCCGTCCTGGGTACACCAGCGGTTTTCCATGCTCGCCAGCCTGCACAAATTTCGACGGCTCGTCGGTAGGGGTAGTAGTAGTTTTATTATTATTACTACTACAACC
>JAHEDQ010000329.1 GCA_024641125.1 Candidatus Competibacteraceae bacterium
CTGGACGTCTTTGGCTACGCCGCCGAGCGACGTACCGAACGCGCCCTGATCAAGGAGTATGAAATCACCTTGGAGCAGCTGCTGGCCGAGCTGTCTCCGCATAACCACTATATCGCGGTGGAGATCGCAGTCCTGCCCCAGAGTATTCGGGGTTACGGCCATATCAAGGAGGCCAACCTGGCCAGCACCCGGGCACGGCTGACGGAGCTGATGGCCGCTTTCCAAAATCCACCGTCCCTGGCGCGGGCCGCCTGAGCGGCCCATCTGTCACCGCTCCGGATGCGCTACCCGCGTTCCGGTCGGCGGCCACATGACCCAACTCCCAAAAGGAGCACATTGTGAGCGTATTCAGCCATCCCGATTTCGATCACCACGAGCGCGTCGTGTTCTGCAATGACAGCGAGACCGGCCTGAGGGCCATCATCGCCGTGCACAACACCCATCTGGGGCCGGCCCTGGGCGGGTGCCGAATGTGGCCGTATCCGACCGAGGCCGATGCGGTCAGGGACGTGCTGCGCCTGTCCCGCGGCATGACCTACAAGTCCGCACTGGCCGGCTTACCGCTGGGGGGCGGGAAATCCGTCATTATCGGCGACCCGCGCAAGGACAAGTCCGAGGCCTTGATGCGGGCCATGGGGAGTGCGGTCGAGGGTTTGGGCGGTCGCTACATCGCCGCCGAGGACTCTGGTACCGGCGTCGCCGACATCAAGGCGATGGCGACCCAAACAGCTCATGTGGCCGGCGTTGCCGAAAAACGCAACCCGGACGGTACGCTACGCAGCGGCGACCCCTCCCCGGCCACCGCTTACGGCACCTTCGTCGGCCTCAAGGCGGCCGTCCGTTCCCGGCTGGGGACAGACGATCTGACCGGTTTGCGTGTCGCCATCCAGGGTGTCGGCAGTGTCGGATTTCGATTGGCGAAACACTTGACGGATGCCGGCGCACGACTCTGGGTCACGGACATCCATCCAGACCAGGCCCGGCGTGCGGTGCAGGAACTGGGTGTGGTGGCGGTGGCGCCGGACGCTATTTTCGATCTGGACGTCGACGTGTTTGCGCCCTGCGCGCTGGGGGGTACGATCAATGACCAGACCCTGAACCGGCTGCGTGCGGTTGTGATTGCCGGCGCGGCCAACAATCAGCTCCAGAGCCTGGATCATGCCCGCACCCTGGCGGAGCGTGACATTCTCTATGCGCCGGATTATGTGATCAACGCGGGCGGTATCATCGATATACACTACGAAAGAACCGGTTATGAAACCGGCCCGCTCACGGCCCATCTGGAGGGCATCGGCGACACCCTGAACGAGATCTTCCTCAGAGCTCGACAGGCGGGTTGCACTACCGCGGAACTGGCCGATAGGATCGCCGAGGAGCGTTTCCTGGGCACCGGTGCGGAACCCGACGCACGCGTTGCCCACGCTTGACCAGACCCGCAACAGGCAAACCCAATGACCCCGCAGACCCCATTCTGCGGGTCCGTTCTGGCCCTCAGAGGACATCGCCATGAATCTGGCCGAATCCCTACTCCAGGCCCTGAAGGACCACGGTGCGCAGCAGGTCTTCGGCATACCGGGCGACTTTGCCCTGTCGTTTTTCAAGGTCATCGAGGAAAGCGGCATCCTGCCGCTGTTCACCCTGAGCCATGAGCCCGGAGTAGGCTTCGCCGCGGACGCCGCTGCCCGGTTCAACGGCACCCTGGGTGTGGCGGCGATCACCTATGGCGCCGGGGCCTTCAATATGGTCAACCCGGTGGCCGGGGCCTTCGCTGAGAAATCCCCGCTGGTGGTGATTTCCGGCGCCCCGGGCGCCGGGGAGAGCGAATCCGGCCTGCTGCTGCATCACCAGGCCAAGACCCTGGAATCCCAGTTCAACGTCTATCGTGAGATCACCTGCGACCAGATCCGGCTGGACGATCCGGAACAGGCTCCGGAGCTGATCGCCCGGGTGCTGGCGAATTGCCTGCGCCATTCGCAGCCCGTTTACATCGAACTCCCACGGGACACCGTCTTTCTGCCCTGTGAACCGGTCAAGCCCCGCCCGCCCGAACCCTACGACACGGATGCCTTGAGCGCCTGTGTGGACGAAATCCTTGAGCGCCTGAATTCGGCCCGCGCGCCGGTGCTGATGGTGGGCGTGGAAATCCGTCGCTACGGGCTGGAGGAAAAGGTGGCAGCACTGGCACGAAAGCTGAACCTGCCAACGGTCACCAGTTTCATGGGACGAGGGCTGTTGGCCCAGGACACCGCGCCCCTGTTTGGCACCTACCTCGGTGTCGCCGGCGACGCCAAGGTCACCGACCGGGTCGAGAATTCCGACGCCCTGCTGCTTTTGGGGGTGATTCTGTCCGACACCAACTTCGGCGTGTCACGACAGCGTATAGACCTGCGCCACTGTATCCAGGCGCTCTCGGGTCAGGTCAGTCTTGGTTTTCACACCTACCCCAACATCCCCCTGGATGCCCTGGTGGAAGCTCTGCTTAACCGCTTGGCGGATCACCCGGATCAGCCCAGCGGCCCGGAGCCGAACTATCCCCGGGGCCTGAACGCCGATGACAACCCGATCTCACCGACGGACATTGCCCGGGCGGTCAACGACATGATGGTGGAACACGGCAATCTCACCATTGCAGCGGACATGGGTGATTGTCTGTTTACCGCCCTGGATATGGAAAACACCGCCCTGGTGGCGCCGGGGTACTACGCCACCATGGGATTCGGTGTGCCGGCCGGGCTCGGTGTTCAGGCCGCCACCGGTGAGCGGTCGCTGATTCTGGTGGGCGACGGCGCGTTCCAGATGACAGGCTGGGAGCTGGGCAACTGTCGCCGCTATGGCTGGGATCCCATCGTGCTGCTGTTCAACAACGCCAGTTGGGAGATGTTGCGCACCTTCCAGCCGGAGTCGGAGTTCAACAACCTCGAGGAATGGGGCTTCGCCGACATGGCGGCGGGCCTGGGCGGGGACGGCGTGCGGGTGCGCACGCGGGCCGAACTGCAGCAGGCCCTAGAGCACGCGGTGGCGACCCGGGGCCGCTTCCAGCTGGTGGAGATCATGGTTCCCCGCGGCGTTTTGTCCGACACCCTGACCCGCTTCGTGGCGGGGGTGCGGCGGTTACAGCAAACCGGCGACTAGTACTCCGTCCACCTGATAATGATGGATGCAGAGCGATTCAGATGATTCAAGCCAAGGCGCAGTCCACAGGCAATGGCCATCGCCCTTGTCAAGGACGGCAACGCCGGATTGGATCATCTGAGTCGCTCCCTTCGGGCGAGCCG
>JAHEDQ010000154.1 GCA_024641125.1 Candidatus Competibacteraceae bacterium
CCGCACGGATGTCGGCACCTAACCCTGCATGGTAGGGCAATGCCTTAAAGCCCTCGCGGCTCAGCCAATCAGCCACCTCTTCGGTTTTACGCCGGGAAAGACAATAGACGATGCCGGCGTCGGCACGATGCTCGTTGCGGATGAAGCGCAGCAACTGCTGCCGGGCATTCTGCTTGAGGGTGATGCGATAACGGATGTTGGGTCGATCGAATCCGGCAATGAACTGGCGGGCCGCACCCAGATCCAGCCGTTGCAGGATTTCCTCACGCGTGCGCTGGTCGGCGGTGGCGGTCAAGGCGATGCGCGGCACCTGGGGAAAGCATTCATGCAACATGCCCAGCTGCAGGTAGTCGACGCGGAAGTCGTGCCCCCATTGGGAGACACAGTGGGCCTCGTCAATGGCAAACAGGGCAACCGGCGCCTCCCGCAGCAAGGCGACGGTGCGCGCCTGGGTCAGCCGCTCCGGTGCGATGTAGAGCAGATCCAGATTACCGGACAGCAGCGCCTCCTCGACTGCCGCGACCTCGGGGCGCGCCAGGGTCGAATTGAGAAAAGCCGCCCTGACGCCAAGCTGCTCCAGGGCACTGACCTGGTCCTGCATCAGGGCGATCAGGGGGGAAATGACGACGCCGCAGCCGGGACGCACAATGGACGGGACCTGATAGCACAGGGACTTGCCGCCCCCGGTGGGCATCAAAACAAGGGCATCGCCTCCGCTCAATACGGTTTCGATGACCTCGTCCTGGGGCGTACGAAACTCGCGGTAGCCGAATACCTCCCGCAGTACAGTCTTGGCCTGTTGCATCATGCAGCGCATTGTACCCGGGCGGAACGGCCCCATGTGGTGCAAAAAAACGGTTCGGGGGAGGATCTCCAGAATGGGCAGACTTCAAGGCAAGGCGGCGATCGTCACCGGCGGCGCATCCGGATTCGGCGCCGGCATCGTGGATGTGTTCGCGCGGGAGGGCGCATCGATACTGATCGCCGACCTGAATGGCGGCGCGGCCGAAGCGCAGGCTGGGGCCGTTGGCGCAGCCGGCGGCAAAGCCAGCGCCTTGGCGGTGGACGTCACACGCTGGGCCGACAACGACGCCATGGTGGCGGAATGCCTTAGCCGGTTCGGGAGATTCGACATCCTGGTGGCGAATGCCGGCCTCGGCCAACGCCCCTGTGCGTTGGAAGATATGACGGATGAGGCGTACGACCGGCAGTTCGATGTGAACGTCCGGGGCGTGTTCTACAACTGCAAGGCCGCAATCCCCCACTTTCGATCCCGGGGCAGCGGCAACATCGTCGTCACCGCCTCGGGCATCGCCCTGCGACCTCGCCCAAACCTGGTGGTGTACGGCGCGACCAAAGGCGCGGTGCTGAACCTGGCCAAGGGGCTGGCGGTGGAACTGGCGGGCGAAGGGATCCGGGTGAACGCGCTTTGTCCCGGCCCGGGCGACACGCCGATGCTGGCGGAATTCATGGGCGGCACCGACACACCGGAAGGCCGGGAGGCCTTCCGCGCCAATCTGCCCCTGGGCAAACTGATCCGGCCCGAGGACATGGGCGAGGCCGCCCTGTTTCTGGCCGACGATGCGGCGTCCAGCCGTCTGACCGGGATCGCCCTTCCGGTGGACAGTGGGCGAACGGTGTGATCCCGGACACATGGGCGGCGAACAGCACACTGGATCCAGCTCGGGCCACGGACGGCGCGGCGGACGCAAAGCCCGGGTTGCACTGGACCAGGTCCCGGAGCAGGAGATCAACCCCTGTCCATCCGGTCAGCGCGGCAGTTATGCGTTGCTGAGTCGGTCCTATGTGGACGCCATATACCGCACCGCACTGCGCATCACCTGCTTCGGGTAGCATCGAGTTAAGTTGACCTCGGCTTAGGCACCAGCGCGACAAGCCGGGCGATGCAGTCCATCGGCCCGAAGATGACGTGCGTGGTGCCATCGCGGTACGGCGTTTTGCGCTGGTGGCGCACCTTGCCATTGCTCAGCGGCGACAGCCGCTTGTCCGACACCGCTGGTCTTGCGCCGCAGCGTTTCAAAAAAGACATCACTGGGCAGATTACGGCGTTCAAAACGCCTTCAAAAGGCTCATCTACTGGGTATAAACCGCGCTTTCTCGGTCGTTTCCACCTTGCCTTGCACTCGACCGAGTCGTTTTTCAAGAATCTGCGGGTGTTTCCAAAATGGTTTTACGCTTGGATACCTCTGCAACGGTGTGTTCGACCCGCACTGTCCAGACGCAAAAACGCTGTTGACCGATGGTCGATCAGCAGCGAAAAAGGGGTCGAGCCGGGAATCAGGCTAACGGAATTTCGGTACGGGAACTGCGGCCAAACTCCATTCACCCGTTCCATCAGATGCCGCCACGATCCTTGGACGTGCACCACCATCAAGCCAGCGTCCGGGTCCGAACCCGCCGGCACGGAATCAACATCGACTGGATGTCAACGCCGATGGCTTTTCCGTGCCGGGGGCAGGACCTCCGCCAAGGTCGGCTTGCGCGGTCTCTATTGGACCTCAAAGGCGCCGATGTCGCAGGTCGGAATACCGGTTCCGGTTGCGTCCACCGGCCGGATGTGGCCAATGCTGCGTTGATCCATGGCCAATGGATTGCCGCTGAACGTGTTGATGCAGGCCGCATTGTCACCGGTGTCGATGGCGTTGCTCCCGGTGAGCAGGGCATGGGTGCGGGTCACCCCGCCGTTGTACACCCGGATTGGATCGACTTGGGTTACGGCACCCAAATTGAAGCCGACTCCGCCGCAGCTGTTGTCATCCACCCCGGCACTCCCTACCAGATTGAACGATCCCACCGTGGCCCCGAAGACAGCACAATTCGCAGCGGGTCCCCCCTCGACAATGCTGTTGTTCAGGTCAAGAGAGCTGCCGGCTCCGATGGAGATGTGATCGGCACCCAACGTGCCGGTGTTGTCGTAAAAGGTCGCGTGGGTAATGTCGGCGCTTGCGCCGACGCCATAGTTGGATTCAAGAACCATGGCGCCACCAAAGATGGCTGAATTGCCGGAAATCGTCGTGTTGGAGACGGTGACCGGGACTCCACCGAAGACGTGAACCGCGCCTGAGTTGTCTGTGGCGCTGTTCCCTGAAATGGAGCTTTGCTGCGCGTTGAACCGGCCGCTGACGAAAATGCCCCCACCATCTCCATTGTCGGCCACGTTGTCATCCACCTGAGACGTCAGCAGGTAGACGAACGTATCCAGTCCGTAGATGGCCCCACCCGCGTCAGCGTTGTTTCGCGAGAGCGAACTCAGGACAGCGCCCACGTTAGTTACCTCGGCGTGAATCGCCCCACCCGTCGAACCAGCAATGTTTTCCACCAGGCGCGCGCCGAACATGCCGATGCCGCCACAGGTGTCGCAGAACACCGCGCCCCCTGGGCCGGTGGCGTGATTGGCCTTCAGTGTGGAGCCGGCTAGGGTCAGTGCTCCGCTGCTGTCCTGATATATCGCACCCCCCGCGACCGCAGTGTTGTCGGTCAGCCAAGACTGCCGGATCGTCAAGCTGCCCCCGCTCATCGAGATAGCTCCACCGTTGCCGCCCAGCGCGTCTCCATTGGTCAGGGTAAGCCGCTGAATCAACACGCTGCCACCCGTGATGTCGAAGATCCGTCCCGCCCCCGCGGCGTCGATTATGGTGTTGAATGGATTTGTTCCGACGAACGAAACGTCAAATCCCACAACGAGCCCGGACTCGTTGTAGGTGCCGCTCGCAAGCTCAATGGTGTCACCGGCCGATGCCGAACCGAGGGCGTCGGAAATCAAGGG
The DNA here is from genome assembly GCA_024641125.1 of Candidatus Competibacteraceae bacterium. GTDB lineage: Bacteria > Pseudomonadota > Gammaproteobacteria > Competibacterales > JAHEDQ01 > JAHEDQ01. The sequence continues at coordinate 3,788 of JAHEDQ010000154.1, forward strand.
ACAGGGTGTTGCGGCCAGGTCACAGGGTGGAACGCCAATCCCTGCCGGGTCGACATATCGCGGCACCGCGCCGGCGCTGGCGGCGAACCCCGTAAGCACCAAAGCCTGGATACAGTGAGTCCAAACCGGGGCTCTGCTCAAACCATAGTCCTTCATGGAAGCTCTCCTTGAATTGCTCAGTAGATACCGTGCGAACCGTTGCGCACAGTCACAAGGCTACGGTTGTTGTGGGCCAAATTCTGTGTATCTGGTCACAACCATGAGGTTTTAAAAAAGGACAGGCACTCAGCCTGCAAATTGCATGAAGGGTTCGGGAACCAGGGCGTGATGGGCAAAGCAGTTGGGCCAGCGCGGCCTGAGCCCGAACAGGACAAACCGTAACAATCAAAAGAAGGGCCGAATGCGCATCAAAAATCCGGAACTGATGCCGAAACAAAATCTACCGGTCCGCCTTCATGCAATTTGCAGGTTAGGTGCGCTATTGGTGCGGACACGGGCGTCGGCTCGAAGATGACGTGCGTGGTGCCATCGCGGTGCGCGGCGCTAAGCCGGTAGTGGGCATTGCCGTTTGGCGTCCGCTACAGGTGCTCTTCTGACACCGCCGGACGGCTCATTTAACAGCACAGCCGTTCCAGCTTCTTGCGCTCATCCGCCTTCGGGCAACTGAGGCTGGAACCCCAGGTTTGCAACATCACACGCCGCAATGGGGAACGGGCCAAACGCATCCTCGGCTACCGGTCCAAGGACGTGCAGCCGCTGAAAGCCGCCCAAACGGTCACGGAAAAGCTGGAGGCCAACGCGATTGAACTGTCGTCGGGCTACCGTCTGTAGACAGCGGGCGACAGCGAGTAACAAGGTGAGGCGTGGCCGAGGTGCAGACACCGGCCGCCTACCGGCTGATGTTGGGCGAGCAGTCTCAATCGAGAAATCCGGTCGGTGCACTGACCAGCTTCTTGACCATGAATGACTCAATGCCCTCACGGCCGCCTTCGTAACCGTAACCGCTGTCCTTGACGCCTCCAAAGGGGGTTTCAGGCTGGGCTGGGCTGACGGTATTGATGGCAACGGAACCGGATTCGAGCGCCGCGGCCACCCGCCGAGCCCGGTCGGCCGATCCGGTGAAGAGATACGCAGCCAAGCCGTACGGCAGACTGTTGGCCACCGTCACTGCGTCCTGTTCCTCGCGAAAGCGGACCAGAGGCACAATGGGTCCGAACGGCTCTTCCTTTAGAACGGCGGCATCGGGATGGAGGTTCTCCAACACCATGGGGGCGACGAAGTAGCCGGTCTCGGGAACCGTTTCACCCTCAAACACCAGGCTCGCGCCCCCCTGCAAGGCATTGGACTTGAGCCGCGCCATGGCATTCACCCGGCGTCGATTGGCCATCGGACCCATGGTTGTCTCCGGATCCATCCCGCTGCCCACCACAACCTGCCGGGCGTGCTCGACAAAGCAGGCCTTGAACGCATCGTAGACCGCCTCATGGACATAGAAACGGCTGGGCGCGATACAGACCTGACCCGCGTTGCGGAACTTGAAGGCGGCCAGGGTCTGGGCCGCGGATTCCACGTCCGCATCGTCAAACACCAGTGCCGGTCCATGGCCGCCAAGCTCTAAGGTACAGCGCTTTAGATCCTCGGCTGCCTGGGTCGCCAGAAGTTTGCCCACCGGCACCGAGCCGGTGAAGGTGACCTTGCGCACCGCGGAGCTTCCGATGAGTTTCGAAGCGACCTTGGCGGGATCGCCGAACACCAGATTAACCGCCCCCGGCGGCAAACCGCTTTCCAGCAGGATATCCACCAGCGCCATGGCGCTGGCCGGCGTCTCCTCAGCTGCCTTGAGTATCACCGCGCAGCCAGCGGCAAGGGCCGGGGCCAGTTTACGGACCGGGAGTATGGCGGGAAAATTCCAGGCCGTCAGCGCAAGACACACACCCACCGGCTCATGCCAGGTGAACTGTTCCAATTCCCTTGAGCGCGGCGGATAGCGGGTGGCAGGTGGTTCCATCGCCGCGTCACCGTTCCAGACCAAGGTGTCCGCGACGCGCTCCCACTCACCGCGAGCCTCGGCCAGGGGTTTGCCCTGCTCCAGGGTCATCACCCGGGCCAACTCGTCAATACGATCGCGCACCAGGTCCGCCGCCGAATGCAGTACCCGACGCCGCTGGTCGGGCGCACTGTGGCGCCAGACCGCGAATCCCGCAACCGCCGCCTGGATCACGTCGTCCAGGTCCTCGCCCCGTGCATGCGGAACCCTGCCCAACACCTCCTCGGTGGCCGGATTGAGCACGTCTTCACCCTGACCCGTCACCGTCTCGTCACGGCGCTGGTCACCGATAATGAGGCACAGGCGATCGAACATCATTCGGCCCTCCGAGGGGTGTCAGCGGACGGGCGCCAAGCCGGGGCAAACCCGAACCTGGTCACCTAGTGTAGTGTCTCCCAAATAACTTAACACCTGCGCTGGCCCTCGCGGTCCCTGACGGCGTTGCGGATCGTCGCAATAGCGCTGGCTATTCCTCCTCACCGCGCCTTGTCAGTAACCACGATGCCTAACCTCAACCGTCAAGTTATTTGGAAGACACTACACTAGTCTGCGCGGCAGAAAAGGAACGGTCTGCGGCACCGCCATTTCGGCCCGTCTTCTCGAACTGAACTACACCCCGCCGCGTTCATTTCTACCGCGCAGACTCCTGATCCGATGATAGCCCCCCGACCAGCCGCTGGCATCCCGCAGACGCAATCTTTCGGAAGTTCAGGGTGCGGGAACGGCCAGGGTTGAAATCAGTGCGTCCCGGAGGGCAGAACCTGAGATCCAAACTGCGCAGCGGTTTCCGTCAGCAGTTCAAACAGGGACACGGCAAAGCCGCGCGGCATATACAGATGGAAATCCCGCTCACGCCGATGCAGCAGCACCGACACGTGGTGGAACGCGCCGGTGGCCACGGCGCCAATGGGAAAGACCGACGGGCGCAGATCGATGGCCAGAAACCGATTCAGCAAAGTGCTGGAGTCCGGCCCGGATAGGGCCACCCGTGCCCGGCTGTGGCCCAGATCCAAAAACGTGCCCAGATCGGCCGTCATCCATTGTGCCGGGTCCAGAGACGGGTCGTCGGCATCCACCAGCCACCAACTCAGGGGTTGTACTCTCATGATCGTCGCGCCGGACGTTATCAGCGCGCTTCCGGGTTCCGGCGCGCTGTCCACGCCCAAACTTTCCGCCAGCTGAGTGGCGACACGCTCGTGGGTGTGAGGCCAGGCCGACACCTGGATCAGACTGTGGACGGCGTTCTCCTGCAAAACGACCGCCCCTGGGTCGCCCGCCTCTTCACCGAGCGCGCCCCGCGCGGCTTCGGCCAGAATCGGTCTCATCTCAAGCATACAGGCGTTCCCCCTGGGGATCGACAAAACAGGGCGCAACCACGCGGACCGAAAAACGATCGCCCCGGACCGGATCAGACAGCACCGCGGTTCGATCCAGCCAGGACGCCAAGCCGCCCGCGATAAAGCCGAGCCCGATGTGGCCCGCACACTCATGGCTGTAGGTGACCGAACTGATCCAGCCGATCCCATGACCCGATACATTCTGGTCAGCAAACAACAAGGCACCGTTGCGCAGGCGCTGTCCGGGCTCCACCGGCACGATGCCCACCAACCGGGGGCGGTTCGGATCCGCCAGACCCGCACGGTGTCGCAGCACGCCGCCGATAAACGGCTTGGTGGTGGAAGCCATGCGGCCCATACCCAGATCGTCCAGGGTGGTACGCCCATCCAGTTCGGCGCCGGCCACATGCCCCTTCTCGATGCGCAAGGCCCCCAAAGCTTCGGTACCGTAAAGGACACCACCCTGGGGTCCGGCGGTTGCCCAGAGGACTTCGGCCAACGCTTCGCCATAACCCGACGGCACGTACACTTCGTAGGCCAGTTCGCCGGAGAAACTGAGCCGCGCGATGCGACAGGCAACGCCCTGCAACAGACCCTGCCGGACCGCCATAAACGGACAACCCGCATCGGACAGATCGATATCGTCCGCCAGAGCCGCCAGAATCTGGCGTGATCGGGGACCGGCCACGGCAAAGCCTGCCCATTGCTCTGTCACCGATGTCACCCGCACCAGCAGATCCGGCCAGCGGGTCTCCAGCAACTGCTCCAGCCAGGCCAGCACGGCGGCGGCGTTGGCGGTGGTGGTGGTCATGAAGTAATCGGTGTCGCTCAGGCGCCAGGTGGTCCCGTCGTCCATGACCACGCCGTCGTCGCGCAGCATCACACCGTAGCGGGCCTTGCCCACCGGCAGCTTGAGAAAACCGTTCACGTAGACCCGATTCAGAAACACCGCCGCATCGGGTCCCTGAACCGCGATCTTGCCGAGGGTGGACACATCCACCAGACCGACCCGCTCACGCACGATCTGCATTTCCCGGCGGTAGGCGGCTTCCAGATCCTCATCACCGCGTGGGTAGTACCAGGGTCGCAGCCACAGACCGGCCTCCGTCATGCGTGCCCCCTGGCGCTGATGCCAACGGTGCATGGGCGTGATCCGGGTCGGGCGCCAATGGGATCCGGCTGAACGTCCAGCCAGGGCACCCAGGGCCACCGGTGTGTAGGGTGGACGGAATGTCGTCGTGCCGGTCTCGGCAATGGTGCTGCCGCTGGCTTCGGCCATCAGAGCGAGGCCGATGACGTTCCCCACTTTGCCCTGATCGGTGGCCATGCCCAGGGTGGTGTATCGCTTGAGATGCTCCACCGAGACAAAGCCCTCGCGGTAAGCCTGGCGCACATCTTCGCTGGTCACGTCGTGTTGCGGGTCGACAAAGGATTTGCCCCGAACGCCGCCGATTTCGTCGCGCACCTCCCACAGGGGGCGAATCGGTGTCGGCCAACCACCGGCGGGGGGCATGGTCACCAGAGATGCGTCAAAGCCCAGGGCGCGGGCGGCCGTGATCGCGGCGCTCTGGCCGGAGCGTACGCAGTCTCCGGCATCCCAGATACCGGCCGCCGATCCACAAACGTGTATCGGTTCCCGGATCTCACCGGGCAAAAACGCAGCCAGAGTGGCGTCGTAAACCGGGCGCACGCCACGATGGCTGAGCAGATTGACCACCGGTGACCAGCCGCCGGAAACGGCCAGCACATCGCAGTCGATCTGTTGGTCGGCATGCCAGGCCGCACCCCTGGCACGGGCCGTTCGCACGCCAGTCAGACCGGTTCGCCCCAGCGCCTGCAGGGGTGCGGTGCCCAGACGCAGCTCCACACCGAGTTCCTGCAGCAGTTCGCCAGCCGTACCTGCCTCGGCCCGGGCCTCGAGCACGGTGGTGGCGATCCCATTGCGCGCCAGCAGGGCGGCACACCGGTACCCGGAATCATTGTTGGTTGCCACGACCGCACGATGACCCGGAGCCACGCCGTAGCGTCCGATATAGGCCGCCGCTGCCGACGCCGTCATGACACCGGGGCGGTCGTTGTCGCCGAAACAGAACGCGCGTTCAAGCGCCCCGCTGGCCAGGATGACCCGCATCGGTCTAACCACCCAGAATCGCTGCCGCGGCAGATGTGCCGGCGCACCGGGCAAATGGTCGGTAACCCGCTCGACCAGACCCACGACGCAGTTGTCGTACAGACCGAAGGCGGAGGTGCGGCGCATGATCCGAATGCGTTCGTGGGCCTGCAACGCCGCCGTCCGTGTCCGCAGCCAATCACCGGCGGGCTGGTCGCCGATCAACTGGTCCCCGGTCAGAAGGTCACCGCCCAGTTCGAAATCCTGCTCCACCAGGAGCACGTCAAGGCCGCTGTCCGCCGCCGTCAGCGCGGCCTCCAGCCCGGCGGGTCCGGAACCAATCACCAGCACATCACAGAACGCATGGGCCGTTTCGTAATCATCCGGATCGGCGGCGCGGGATGCGGTGCCCATACCCGCCGCCCGGCGGATGAAATACTCGTAGAACATCCAGGCCCGGGTGCCGCGCAGCGGGCCCATGAAGGTCTTGTAATAGAAACCGGCGCTGAAAAAACGGCCGAACAGGCCGTTCACTTCTCCCAGGTCGAAGCGAACACTGGGCCAGGCATTCTGACCGAATGCCTCCAGACCTTTGAACAGTTCCACCGTTGTGGCTTTGGCATTGGGTTCCGTCCAGGGTCCGGCATTGAGCGTGACGATAGCGCCGCCCTCCTCCACTCCGGCGGACGTGACACCCCGTGGCCGGTGGTACTTGAAGCTGCGACCCACCACGGAAACCCCGTTGGCGAGCAGTGCCGAAGCCAGGGTGTCGCCCGCCAAGCCGGTCAGGGCCTGGCTGTCCCAGCGAAACGGGAGGGGATGGTCGCGATCGACCCGCCCGCCGGAATTGAGACGATACCCACTCATGAACCGGACCGGAGTATCGGTTTCAGCGCGGCCTGCGCAGGTTGGGCGCCGGCGATTTCATGGGTCAAGGTGTCGCGCTCGACCACCATCCACAATCGACACCCCTGGAGATGGTGCCAAAGCTCGCGTTGCGGCCCTCGAGGATTGTCACGGCAATACACGGCCTCAGACCAGGCATCCGCGTCCTCGGAGTCGATATCGGGATACACCAGGTCGGCGGGACCGCCGTAGGAGAACTCGCTGTGGTCGCGTTCGCCGCAGTAGGGGCAAGGGATTCTCAACATGTCGGGTCCTAGTGCGCCTTGGGGGTGGGGCCGGCACCTTTTTCGTCTATGGCCAAACCCGCTGCGTATCGGTCCAGGGTGAACCGGGCATTCAAATCATGTGGCGCCTGGTTGGCGATGGTGTGGGCAAAACACCATCCCGACGCCGGGGTGGCCTTGAAACCGCCATAGCACCAGCCGGCGTTGAGGTACAGTTCGTCGATGGGGGTTCTGCAAATGAACGGCGAGCCGTCCATGGACATGTCCATGATGCCGGCCCAGTGGCGGAGCAGACGCACCCGCCCCAGGCAAGGCATCAGCATCCGCGCCATGGCGGCGACCTCCTCGACCACCGGCAGATTGCCTCTTTGCGCGTATGAGGGATAGAGATCCAGATCTCCGCCGAACACCATTCCGCCTTTGTCCGATTGGCTGATGTATCCGTGTCCGCCGCCCACGCCGGCGAAGGCCACCACCATGTCGAGCAACGGCTTCAAGGGCTCAGACACGAATGCCTGCAGCTTGTGGCTTTCTATGGGCAGGTTGTCCAGGCCGGCCAGTCGGGCCACATGCGAGGTACTGCCGGCCACCGCCAATCCGATTCGATCGGCGCGGATCTCGCCGCGGGCGGTCTCGACACCGACCAGACGGCCCGCTTCCCGAATGAATCCAGTGACCTCGCAGTTCTGCAGAATATCCACGCCGAGCCGATCGGCGGCCCGAGCGTACCCCCATGCCACGGCATCATGCCGGGCGGTGCCGGCGCGACGCTGCAGAACGGCACCGTGGATCGGGAAACGTGCACTGTCGGAAAAATCCAGATGGGGGACCCGGCTGCGCACCTGGTCGCGGGTCAGCAATTCGGCATCGATGCCGTTGCTGCGCATAATGTTGGCACGCCGCGCCGCCGCGTCCCGGCCCGCCGGCGAGTGAAACAGGCTCAACTGTCCTCGCTGGCTGAACATGACATTGTAGTTGAGCTCATGGGAGAGCTGTTCCCAAAGCTTGACCGAAAACTCGTAGAACTCGGTGTTGCCCGGGATCATGTAGTTGGAGCGCACGATCGTTGTGTTGCGCCCGACATTGCCACCGCCGATCCAGCCCCGTTCGATCACGGCAACATTTCGAATGCCGTGGTTGCGGGCCAGATAGTAGGCGGTGGCCAGGCCGTGCCCACCGCCACCGATGACGATTACATCGTAGTGAGGCTTGGGCTCCGGATCCCGCCAAACACGGGACCATCCGGTCTGGCCGGTGAAACCATTCTTTAGGACCTGCCAGACTGAGTAGCGTGACATTACAGAACCACCTGGGGCGTGCATACCGGCCCGGCCCCCGCTGCGAATACACTCCAAGGCGTCCGCTGATGCACCTCAGCTTTCCGGCGGTCGAGCATAGCCATGCCAGCGGACAACGGTAGTGTAAGACCCGGTGCCCTGCACAGCACAATCCGACGCCGACTTGTTTGAAACGGACGCGATCAGAGTGCGGCCGTTCCCCTCCCGATTCCCG
>JAHEDQ010000330.1 GCA_024641125.1 Candidatus Competibacteraceae bacterium
CAGCAAATCAAGGTGCAGCGGGGCTCAGTTGAACCTAAGGGCATCCCCGAACCGACCCCCTTCCCGCAGAAAGATACCCGGTCACATCCAATAAGGAAAATCTCCGCGCCTGCACTGCCCTAAGAGTGTCTGCATGCACTCCAGGCGGCTGCCAGCACGAAAATTAGCCCAGGCGACGAAATACCCCGTTTTCCACGATTCTTGCACCCTTCTGGTAAATAATGCAGCCTTATGCATGTCCTAACAGTTCAGAGTTGTCCACGTTCCCCATGCAGGACTTCGGTGAAGCATTCCGGCTGGCCTTCGGACTGGTGTTCAGTGCGAATCCGGATCTGCTGGAAATCGTAATGCTGTCGCTGCGGGTCAGCCTGACCGCGGTGGCTTTGTCCTGTCTGATCGGACTTCCCCTGGGCGCCGCCGTCGCCATGAGCCGATTCCGCGGCCGGGCCGCCCTGGTAGTGATACTCAATGCCCTGATGGGACTGCCGCCCGTGGTGGTGGGACTGATGGTCTACCTGATGCTGTCCAACGCGGGTCCACTGGGTTGGATGCAGCTGCTCTACACCCCCACCGCCATGATTATCGCCCAGTCGATACTGATCGCACCGATTATTGCCGCCCTGACCCGGGAGGTCGTGGCACAGCTCCATGAAGAGTATACCGAGCAGTTCCGATCGCTCTGCGTACCGCCCGGCCGCGCCATACTCACCTTGCTCTGGGACGCCCGCTACAGCCTCCTCACCGTCGCGTTGGCGGGTTTCGGCCGGGCCATCGCGGAAGTGGGGGCTGTCATTATCGTGGGCGGCAACATCCAACACCTCACCCGCGTCATGACCACCGCGATCGCGTTGGAAACCTCGAAGGGCGATCTTGCCCTGGCGTTGGCCCTCGGGCTGATTCTCATCACCCTCGCCCTGACCGTGAATACAATGGTGATGGCGTTGCGCGGCACCGCGATCCGGCAGGCCCATGTCTGATTACAGCGCGGGCGTTCTGGCCGACACAGAGCAGCCGGTCGAACACTGGCCCTTGCTGCCCGCCGTGGCCCGGGGCTTGTCCTTCGATGCCGGCGGGCGCCGGTTGATGCACGATATCGATCTCACCCTCGTGGCCGGTACCGTGACCGTGATCATCGGACCCAACGGCGCCGGAAAAAGCCTGCTGCTGCGACTGCTACACGGCATGATCCCCTGTTCCGGCGGCACCCTGACCTGGGGTGGGCGTGCCATGACCGAGACGGTGCGGCTGCGGCAGGCCATGGTGTTTCAGCGTCCGGTGATGCTGCGCCGTTCCGTCGCCGCCAATCTGCGATTTGCCCTGAAGTTGAGGGGCCTGGAAAGTGACGATCGCTGCCATGCGCTGCTGACGGAGGTGGGCCTGGCGGAGCGGGCAACGCAGGCGGCCCGGCTGCTGTCAGGAGGCGAACAACAGCGTCTCGCACTCGCCCGGGCCATGGCCGTGGAGCCGCAAGTGTTGTTCCTGGATGAGCCCACCGCCAGTCTCGATCCGGCTGCAACCGACGCCATCGAAGGCATCGTGAAGCGTGCCCATCAGCGGGGTACCAAGATCGTGTTCGTCACTCATGACATGGGCCAAGCCCGCCGTCTGGCCGATGACGTGGTGTTTCTCCATGCGGGTCGACTGCTTGAATACACCCAAGCCGAACAGTTCTTCCGCGCACCTGCTTCGACCACAGCCCGGGACTATATGGACGGCCGTCTCATTTTCTAAGCCCAAAAACCCGTGAACAGGAGAACCACAGTGCATCGATTCACTCTGCGTCGGCGAATCTGCGCCGCCACCATGATGATCATGGCGCTGCCCGGCATCGGATTCGCGGCCGACAAGTCCATCATCCTGCAATCGACCACCTCCACCGCCAATTCGGGTCTGTATGATGCGCTGTTACCGGGTTTTACCGAACAAACCGGCATCCAGGTCAATGTGGTGGCTGTGGGCACCGGGCAGGCGATCAAAAACGCAATGAACGGTGACGGTGACGTGTTGCTGGTGCACGCCAAACCGGCCGAGGAAGCTTTTGTGACCGAGGGCTACGGTGTGGAACGGTTCGATGTGATGTACAACGATTTTGTCATCGTCGGGCCGCCCTCGGACCCGGCCGGGATCGGCGGTTCCGGAGATGCGGCCGCTTCGCTGCGGAAAATCGCCGACCGTGGTGCCAAGTTCGCCTCCCGTGGTGACAACTCAGGGACCCACAAGAAAGAGACGGCCCTGTGGGAAACCGCCGACGTCGATCCCACCGCGGCCAGTGGCGACTGGTATCGCGAGACCGGTTCCGGCATGGGCGCCACGCTCAATGCCGCCGTGGGCATGGGCGCCTACACCATGACCGACCGGGGCACCTGGATCAGCTTCAAAAACAAAGGCGACTACACCATCCTGGTGGAGGGTGACGACGCGCTGTTCAATCAGTACGGTGTCATTCTGGTCAATCCGGCCAAGCACGATAACGTGAAGGCCGAGGCAGGACAGATGTTCATCGACTGGATCATCGGTCCCCAGGGGCAGGCGGCCATCGCCGCTTACACCCTGGACGGCCAGCAGTTGTTTTTCCCCAACGCCCAACCACGCTGAGACCCGATCGACCGGCTCCACGGGGAGAGCGGGGCCGGCTCAATTGCGCGACTTGAAGCCGGACAGACTCATTAAGGAAGGTCTGAACAATTGATACGAATCGCGTTTCGGTTCACAAGGGCGCAGATGCGAGGCTCCCGGCGCAGCGCCATAGTCATTCTATGGCCGAGCCGGGAAACGCGGCAGATGTGCCCTTGTGGGCGAAACCCTAGCGGGGCCGGGCCTTTGCGCCCCTCGTACCGCGTCGCACCTCGCTCGTTGGCAACTCACTTATTTGCCCTGGGCCAACTTCGCTCGGCGCGCCTTGTACCAGGGAGCGCAAAGACGCCGGCGCGATCGCAGCAATTTCTCAGACCTTCCTTGACACCAGCATGGTTGACGCCACAACCATGCCCACATAGAAGATGACGATGGGTTCGTACTCCCTGCAGACCCAGTAGAACAGAACAAAGGCGAACAGCGATCCCAGAGCGCCGACCGAGGCTGCGCCGCAGACATATGGCCTGCGGCTGGGGTCCTAGTGTAGTGTCTCCCAAATAACTTAACACCTGCGCTGGCCCTCGCGGTCCCTGACGGCGTTGCGGATCGTCGCAATAGCGCTGGCTATTCCTCCTCACCGCGCCTTGTCAGTAACCAC
>JAHEDQ010000331.1 GCA_024641125.1 Candidatus Competibacteraceae bacterium
CACCGTCAACCCGGTGTTGAAACCAGTTTCCGCGACCCGGATTATCGTGCTCATCGCCGCGAAAGGCCGCCAGGCCCCGCCGGATCGCGGCGTCTTCGATACCCAGCACCAGCGCCGCGCCCATTGCGGCCAGCGCGTTCCTGAGGTTGTACCTCGCGATACCGCCCATCGCGGTCGGCAGCTCTTCTACCGGCACCACCTGGCGCCGGTGGCCTTCTGCCCAGACGAGCAGCCAGCCTTGATCCAGCCAGCAATGGCTTTCGCCCCGATTCCGGGCGTTCTTCAACTGTGGATTATCCGGGTCGAGACTGAACCAAACGATACGATGGTCCAGCGTTGCGGCAAATTCGACCAGGCCTGCGTCGTCAGCATTCAAAACCAGCGGGGCGTTCTGATCCAGGGCCCGCCGAACGATCAGCTTGACGGGAATCAGTTCGGGCACCGAGTTGATCCCGTATTCGCCCAGGTGATCGGCGGCAACATTGGTCACAATGGCCACGTCGGCCTGCCCTACACCGAGACCCCGGCGCAACAGGCCGCCGCGCGCCACTTCCAGCACGGCCATTTCCACATCCGGCTGCCGCATCAGCAATCGCGCACCGCCGGTTCCGGAATAATCCCCCTGATCGATCATGCGATTGCCCACCCGGATGAAATCGGTGGAGGTCAGGCCCGCCGTGTAGCCAGCGGCCTCCATGATGGCGGCCGTCATGCGAACCGTGGTCGATTTGCCGTTGGTGCCCGTCACCAGCACCACGGGGACTGTCCTGAAAACGGACCAGTCGAGCGCCGTGGGTGACGGTAATGCATCCGGCTTCCAAAGCCGGGCGGTTCTGCCGTAACCCAGGGATACCACTTCGTCGTCCCAGAGCAAGGGTACGCCGTGCTCATGCGCCGCGACCTGCAGTGCCAGCAAGGGTGGATTCCGTTCTTCATCGAACAGGCGGTTCAGCCTTGGAATCTCTTCGGCCGGGTCAGGCGCCTCTCCCAGTCCACAGTCCGCCAAAGCGCTGCTCCATGCCAGTTCGTTCAGCTCACACATGGAATACAGCACGTCGATGGGCGCAGAAATTACCAGGCTGGCGCCACCGTCAAACAGCCGGACGCAGGTTTTCTCATCCGCATAGCCCACCGCATCCAGCCAGGCGGCGGCGGCACGCTCCCACGCGCGAACCAGCGGCTCACGCGGCCCGTCAATGCTCACATCGATGATGGCGCCAGGGCGTTCCCAGTGAAGGTTGGCCCCGGTCAGGCGCCGGCTGTCTGTCAGCTCGACAGGCATGGAGGACATTCAGTCCGCTGCTTCATCGGCCCTTGCAATGCGCACACCGCGCTCATCCCGGATCAACTCCACACCCCCATCCAGCTTGAACGCTTCGGGGTCTTCCTGGACGAAACTCTGCACGGGCTTGTCCGGCGCGCCGCCGGCCGCAAGTCCCGGTTCCACCTGGTGTCCCGCAACCTGGTTCCAGCAACGTTCGATATTGTCCCCGAAAATCACCACCAGGTCCCCCCTGCAGGCCATTTCCAGCGCCGCCCTGACGGCATCGACTTCACTCGGAACAAGATCCACCAGGCGGTCGTCGATTCCGCTCTTCAGCAATTGTTCCCGTAACATCTCCGGCACTTCATCCGGTCCGCGTCCGCGCCGGTTGTCATCCGCCTTGCAGATATAGTGATCAAAATGGCCCGCAGCAGCCGCAGCGATGGCGCGGATATCCTCGTCGCGACGATCGCCGGGGGCGGCCAACACGCAGATTCTCCTGCCGCCTACTTCGAGCCGGCTGACCAGTTGGCTGATGCTGGCGATAGCGGCCGCGTTGTGTCCATAGTCCAGGATCACCCTGAAGGGGTGCTCGTCGAACACATTCATCCGGCCCGGCGCCTGGAATATCGTCGAATTGAAAGTCTGCAGCCCATGGCGGATGTCTTCGAGTGATTTACCGATGCTGAAGGCCAGCGCCACGGCGAACATGGCGTTCTGCACATTATGCGTCGCCTTGCCGTCCATGGTTGCCGGTATCAGGTGGGTCCACAGCAACTGGTAATGCGTGCTGTTGTCGTACAGCGTGATCATGTCGCCGCCAATTCCCTGCTCCAGCACCACCGCGCGGCCGCCGGCCCGGATGTGTTCTTTCACCAGCGCGTGGGCCGGGTTCATCGTGACGTAACAGACATGCTCGGCCTGGGTGTAGTCCGCCATGTGCAGACAGCGTTCGTCGTCTGCGTTCAGGACGGCCGTGTTCCGCGCCACCTCGATCGGCACCCGCTTGAGCTCGGCCAGCTGGTCCAGCGTATCGATTCCGTTCAGGCCGAGGTGGTCGGAACTGACGTTCAGACAGGCCGAAACATCGCAGCGGCGGTATCCCAGACCGGAGCGCAACAGCCCGCCCCGGGCCGTTTCCAGCACGGCCACGTCAATGGTCGGGTCGCGCAGCACGATGTGTGCCGAGGCAGGCCCGGTCATATCACCCTTCACGGTAAGGCGGCCGTCGATATACACCCCGTCGGTAGAGGTCATGCCGACCGTATGCCCGGCGGTTTTGAGAATGTGCGCCAGCATTCTGGATGTCGTGGTTTTACCATTGGTGCCGGTGATGCTGACCACCGGAACCCGACGCGGACTTCCGGGCGGAAACAGCATGTCCATCACTTTGCCGGCCACATCACGGGGTTTGCCTTCCGATGGCGCGACGTGCATGCGAAAACCCGGCGCGGCGTTCACTTCGACGATGGCGCCGCCCACTTCCTTGTAGGATCTTGTGATGTCCGGCGTGAGGAAGTCGACACCGCCGACATCCAGGCCGACGGCCCGGATGGCCCGAACCGCCATTTCACGGTTGTCCGGGTGCACCACGTCGGTCATGTCGATCGCGGTGCCGCCGGTTGAGAGATTGGCGGTCGAGCGCAGAAAGAACGCTTCGCCTTCAGGCAGAACGGTATCGCGGTCGACACCGGCTTTTTCCATCAGCCGTTCGGCCTGGTGATCCAGTTCCAGCCGGGTCAGTACTTTTTCATGCCCGATACCCCGCCTCGGGTCCTGGTTCACCAAATCGATCAGCTGGGTGATACTGCGCCTGCCGTCACCCACCACGTGGCCGGGAACCCGTTTGGCCACGGCAACCAGCGCATTTTCCACCACCAGCATGCGGTGATCCATGCCCTCGATGAAGCTCTCCACGAGCACGCTGCTACCCCGCGCATGTTCCAGAGCGACCCCGAACGCCGCCCG
>JAHEDQ010000013.1 GCA_024641125.1 Candidatus Competibacteraceae bacterium
CGAAGCAATCTTGGAGCGTCTCCATGCCAGTGCCGGCGTCATGTCGATGCTCAACATGACATCGTCGGCCAAGCTGTTGAGTGATCAATGCAAAGCCATCGGAGAGGCTGCTCAGCTTGATCGAAATCAGCTTGAACAACTTGCGGCTGATCTGGTGGTGGTCGAGGACGCCATTTCGGGCCTGTTGAACCCGCGACTGCCGCGCGGTCTTGCCGGTCAGTTGGTGGCTGGGGCGGAAGATGGGCCGCCTTTGTCGCTGCTCAAAATCGCCGCGGCGCGGTTTGCGGTCATCGACCAGGCCATCGAGGACATGCGACATGTGCACGATGTCGCCATCAGCTTCGACTGGACTGAAGCCGGAGAGGGCTGGAGTCAACTGGCGCCCATGCTGCATCGGGTGGCAAATGTCTTCTCCATACTGGGCGATGAGCTTGCCAGCGGATTGGCCGATCGGGTATTGACCCTGACCCAGCACCCTGGTCTGACATCCGTGCTTGCGGCAAACCCGGATACCATGTCCGCCCTGGCCGAAGCCATCATCGGTATCGAGATCTACCTTGAAGAATCTGGCCCTGGCCAGACCGACTACGATATCCACTTGGCCCACACGGAACGGCGCCTGGGTGAGTTGGAAGATCAGTTAGGCATCACAGCCGCGCCCGGTGGCAGGGAAGCAGTCCCCGATACTTTCTCCGCGGACACTTTAGATGCCGATTTGACCATGGATCCGGTCATGCAAGCCGATTTCGAAGGGATATCCGACTGGTTCGGTGTCGATGACCTGACTTCGGACGAGCCGTCTGGTCTTGTCGATGCCGATGCTACTGCCACGGTGGATCAGCCGAATCCAGACGGTCTGACGCAGCCGCACTCATTGGAGTGGGAAGCCGATTCGAATGACATCGACTTCGATAGATCGGGCGTTGTCCGGTCGGACGCTGAATCGTCGATCGAGCGTGTAGATGAAGCCTTCGGGAACAGCCCGGAGCAAGTCGATGATGGTGCCAACGAGTTCCAGCAGGATGACCCCGAGACCGCGGAATCGGACTTTCCGACAGAACCGCAACCCGTTGCTGACCAATCCGAATCGTTGGTCGATTCGGATCTCGACGTAGAAAACGTCATCCTGTTCGAGGATCCGCAGTCGCCCGCTGTGGCACGAGCGCCCATCGCCGAACAGAATGATGCCGGCCTGGCCGGTATGGATCAGACCGAGGACACCCCCGCACTGGAAGACAGCGGGGGCGGCCTGACAATGTCCTACGGTGAGGATGCCGTCGAGCCGTTAAACGCTCAGGGGAATGAAGAGGACGAAGCCCCTGTTGAGGACATCGCCCACACTCAATCCGAGTCGCCCGTTACAGCGGCATCGCCGGCAGGCGCAAGCACTGACCGAATGAGTGCAGAAGTTTGGGCAGATCACGAGTTCCTAGACATCTTCCTGGAAGAGGCGGATGGCGAACTGGAGCAGTTGCGCTCCGGCTTTCCCGCCTGGGTTGCAAACACGGACGACCGGGAGCGGTTGCAGGCGATTCGGCGATCTTTTCACACGCTGAAGGGCAGCGGACGGATGGTGGGTGCGTTCAAATCGGGGGATTTCGCCTGGGCGATCGAAGATCTGTTGAATCGCGTTCTCGACTTGCGGGTGCCGGTTACGACAGAACTGACGGAGTTGCTGTCTCAATGCATCGAGTCGTACAGCGGGCTCATCGATGAGATGAAACTGGGTCGGTCTGGGGGCAGCGTTCAGGCGTTGCAAGACCGTATCGAGTTGTACGTCGCCGGCAGCGACGGTGAAACCTCGACGGCTGCCGATGACGGCCCAGCCGCGGCAGTGGACCAATCTGAGACTGCGCCCGAGGCAACACCGTCTGAGGCGGTGTCCGCTGATCCGGAGGAAGGGCAGTCGGAGGAAGGGCAGTCGGAGGAAGGGCAGTCGGAGGACGCTTCGCGGTTGCCCGACCGGGTCAGCCTGTTGCAGACGCTGACTGAGTCGTTCGAATCGGCCGGCGGCGATGCCACCGCACTGTTGGACGGTCTCCTGGCCTTCAGAGCCGAGTCTGACCCCGGGTTTTTGATTCCGGCGGTTGAGTTGCTGGACACGGTCGAGGCCTGTTTGCGCGCCGCGATCGCAACCGGGCATGCGGTGTCCGAATCCGGGCAGAACCTCCTGCGCCAATCGCTTGGCGAGGCCGATGCCTTGACCGCAAGCGGTGCGCAGGGTGAGGGTCGGCATGCCGCCTACGACGAGCTTATCCAACACTTGCTTGATCTCGGCGACGAACTGGCCCGTTCCGCCGGTGGCTCGGCGGACGTTGACGAGCTTGAGCCGACCGCAGAGGCGGTGACCGTCCAAGCCGAGTCCGCGCTGGACCCCGAGTTGGCTGAGATTTTTGTTCAGGAAGGCGCTGACATCCTGGATTCTGCTGACGTCATCCTCGATAGATGGTCACGTGAACCGGATAATCCGGATCTGCTGGCGGATCTTCGGCGGGAAATGCACACCCTCAAGGGCAGTTCCCGGATGGC
Source organism: Candidatus Competibacteraceae bacterium (assembly GCA_024641125.1). Lineage (GTDB taxonomy): Bacteria > Pseudomonadota > Gammaproteobacteria > Competibacterales > JAHEDQ01 > JAHEDQ01. The sequence goes on from JAHEDQ010000013.1 coordinate 2,530, forward strand.
GGGTTTTCTCGTCATCGGGGATCTGGCGCACGCGGTTGAATCGTTGCTGGACGATATATCTCGTGGCCGGGTGGCCTTCACCGAACCCATGGGTGAGATTCTGCAGCGGGCCCTGGACGGTTTCCACGGGATGTTGGCCGTTGCACGCGACCTGAATCAACCGGCGCCGGCCCATGCCCTGATCGACGAACTGGCGATGTGCGCCCAGGCGCCCTCCGATGCCGGGCACGGCAATAAATTCACGCGGATAGTGGAACTCCCAGTCGATCGTTCGCCGGAGCCCCAGCGGAGCGCGTCCGCCGATGCAGTGATGTTGGTTCCCGAGGCGCCGGACATGGTCCGCGTGAGCGTCGACCTGCTCGACAACATCGCCGACCAGATGGGTGAGAGCAGCATCTACCGTGCCCGCATCCAGCAATCCATCACCACGTATGATTTCCAGTTACAGGAAATGGATCAGGTGGTGGGGCGCATGAGTGAGAAACTCCGGCGCCTGGAAATCGAGACCGAGGCCCAGATCCTGTTTCGCTACGAGCGCGGCGGCGATGAGCAGTTTGAGGAGTTCGATCCGCTGGAGCTGGACCGCTTCTCCGAACTGCAGCAACTTTCACGCTCATTGATGGAAGTGGTGAATGATCTCGGGAGTATTCGCCACACGCTGGATGATCAGACCCGCCAGCTGGAGGCGCTGCTGCATCAACAGGGCAAGGTCAACCACGAGATTCAGGAAGGCCTGTCTCGAACCCGAATGGTCCGTTTCGACAGCATTGTGCCTCGCATGCGGCGTGTCGTACGCCAAGCTGCTGACGAACTGGGTAAACGCGCGGAACTCCATCTCGACGGCGGCGGCGAGATGGAGCGCAGTCTGCTAGAGCACGTTGTGGCGCCGATGGAGCATATTCTCCGGAATGCGGTCGCACACGGTATTGAAAACCCGGAGCGCCGGGCGGCCGCGGGTAAGCCGGAGCTTGGGCGGATCGCCCTCGACATGCGCCGGGAGGGATCGGAAATGGTCCTGTCCATCCGGGATGACGGCGGCGGCATCGATTTCGACGCGGTCCGTCGTAAAGCCGAGAAATCCGGCCTGCTTGTCCCCGGGACGGAGGCCACGCGCCAACAACTGATTGATTGTTTGATGCAGCCCGGGTTCTCCACCGCCGACCTGGTTAACCAGGTCGCCGGACGCGGCGTCGGCATGGACGTGGTCACCGAATCAGTTCGCTCGGCGGGTGGCAGTCTGAGCGTGGAGTCCAAGCCCGGAGCAGGCACCACATTTGTCATCCGTCTGCCCTTTTCCCTGTCTATCGCACAGACTCTGCTGCTCACAGCCGGCGGCGAAACGTTCGCGGTACCCTTGGCCGGTGTCGAGTCGATGAGTCGTCTCGAGCCGGAAGAGGTACGTGCCTATTTGGAAAACGGTCGCGGATTCGTCAACGTAGCGGGTGTCGACTACGAGATTCACAGTCTCGGTGCGTTGCTCGGGGGTAGTGCACCCCAGGCCGAGGAACTCGATCGCCATCTGCCCGCGATGCTGATACGCAGCGAAGGGATGGATGTAGCCCTGCAGGTCGACCAGGTTCTGGGCAGTGAGGAGGTCGTGGTCAAACCGGTGGGGCCTCAGGTTAATTCGGTGCCCGGCGTGTCGGGCGCGACGATTCTGGGTGACGGGCGCGTGGTGCTTATCCTAGAGACCGCTGCCCTGCTCCGAAATTTCGTTGGACGGCGATCCGACACGGAGGCGGCCGCCATCCGGCAGTCATTGCGGGGCACCGCCGAAACACCGCTCAAGATCATGGTCATAGACGACTCCATCACCATGCGTAAAGTCACCTCCCGTCTGCTCGAGCGCCACGGCATTGACGCGGTGCTCGCCAAGGACGGGCTGGATGCCGCTGGCCAGTTGGAGGACTTGGTGCCTGACGCGGTGGTGCTCGACATCGAGATGCCTCGCATGGACGGGTTCGAACTTGCCGCCCACATCCGGAACCAAGAGCATTTGTGGCACCTGCCGATCATCATGGTGACATCGCGCAGTGGCGACAAGCACCGGCAGCGGGCCATGGACCTGGGTGTCAATGCGTATCTCGGCAAGCCGTATCGTGAAGAGGAACTGCTGGCGGCGTTGCGTCAGGTGCTTGGGCCGCGGGGCGAGCGTCTTGCCGCTCAGTAATCGAGCGCTGACGCATAAACAACTCACTATGGGCTGTGAAAGATGAACGACATTACCCTGCTGCGCACCCTCCTGGTTCCGCTCAAGGGAACCCAGCTTCTGGTTCCAAGCGCCACCGTGCTGGAAGTGCTGCCGTTCTCGCAGCCGAGACCGGTGGCGGACAGCCCCGACTGGATCCTTGGCACCACGGCCTGGCGGTCCGGGGCCATACCGGTTATTTCTCTCGAGACCTTGTTTGCCGGCACCGAGCCGGATCTCGGCTCGAGGACCCGTTTGGCTGTGTTCAATCCGGTCGGCGAGGTTCGTGCCCTTCCACAATACGCGGTGCTTGTCCAGGCGGTGCCACGTTTGGTCGCTTTGGAACGGCACATGATTCAGTCGGTGGAGGACGGCACTGAGCTGCCTGAGGGCGTGGTCTCCAAAGCTGTTCTGGCCAGTCAGGTGGCGTTGATCCCGGATCTGGAGCACGTCGAGGCACAGTTGATGGACGCCATGGCGCTGGCGGACGAGGTGGTTTGACTGCAGCGGGCTCAAACCGCGAGCTCAGCTATTGCATTTCGCCCGTTTCTTGGCTCCGCATATCAAGATTCTGCGATTCCACCGTGGCCAGGGCCGTCATGTTGACAATGCGTCGCACCGTAGTGGCGCGGGTCAGGACATGGGCCGGCTTTTGGATCCCCATCAAAACCGGCCCGATTGCTACACCGTCGGCTTGCATTTTGAGCAAATTGTAGGCGATGTTGGCGGCGTCCAGGTTTGGCATGATCAGTAGATTGGCCTCACCGGTCAGTCGGGAGTTGGGCATCAGCCGCTCCCGCAGGCCCTGCGATAAAGCGACGTCGCCTTGCATTTCACCTTCAACCTCCAGGTCCGGCGCCGCTGCTCGGATCAGGCTGAGCGCGCGGGCCATTTTCCGGGCTGAAGCCGCGCCGGATGAGCCAAAATTGGAATGGGACAACAGCGCGACTTTGGGTGTGATGCCGAATCGGCTGACCTCTTCCGCCGCAAGCAGCGCGATGTCGGCAATTTCATCGCCGCTCGGGTCAAGGCTTACGTGGGTGTCGCATAGAAATAGCGTGCCTTTCGGGGTGATGACCACGTTCATTGCCGCCGGCAACTTGACCCCTGAACGCAGCCCCAGAATGTCGACCACGTGCTCAAGATGGCTGTGGTAGCCGCCGATTGTGCCGCAGATCAGGGCATCGGCGATACCGTGCCGCACCAGCATCGCGCCAAGGGCAGTGGCCCGGGTGCGCAGCCGGACTCGTGCCGTTTCAGGGTCCACTCCCCGACGCTCCATGAGCTGATGGTAGGTCTGCCAAGCCTCGGCAAAATACGCATTGTCGCGCGGATCCACCACCTCGACATCCTGGCCTGGGCGCAGTCTGAGCCCCAGTTCCCGGATGTTGTACGCCACCACTTCGTGACGACCGATTAGAATCGGCCGGGAGATGTTGTCGTCGACGGCGATTTGTACCGCCCTCAGCACCCGCTCTCCCTCCCCCTCAGCGTACACCACCCGCCTGGGTTCGGCGCGGGCGCGCTCGAATACGGGTTTCATAACCATGCCGGTTCTATACACAAACCGTTTCAAAGTCTGTCGATATGCCTCCAGATCCTCGATCGGGCGGGTTGCCACGCCGCTGGCCATGGCTGCCTTGGCGACCGCCAGCGGCACTTCCTCGATCAGTCTCGGATCGAACGGTTTCGGAATCAGGTAGTCTGGGCCGAATTGAACGGGCTTGCCGCCATAAGCGGCAATGACCTCTGCCGTGGGTTCCGCCATGGTCAGATCGGCCAGAGCCTTGACGCAGGCGCGTTTCATTTCCTCGTTGATGGTGGTGGCGCCCACGTCCAGAGCGCCCCGGAAAATATAGGGGAAGCACAGCACGTTATTGACCTGGTTCGGATAGTCCGAGCGGCCGGTCGCGATCACCACGTCGTCTCTCACACCTCGGGCTTCCTCGGGCAGAATTTCTGGTACCGGATTGGCCAGTGCCAGAATCAGAGGGCGGTCCGCCATGGCCGCGACCATGGTCGGCTTCAGAACGCCAGGCGCCGATAAGCCGAGAAAAATGTCCGCCCCCGGCATGACCTCGGCCAGGCTGCGTGCACCGGTTTCCCGCGCGTATCCGGCCTTGCGTTCATCCATGTCGATCTCACGACCTACGTAGACCACGCCGTGGACATCGCACACGGTGATGTTTGCCCGGTCCATTCCGAGTCCGATCAGCAGATCCAGACATGCCAGGCCGGCGGCGCCCGCCCCCGAAACCACCAGGCGCACGTCTTCGATTTTTTTCTCGACCACCCTCAGGCCGTTTACCACTGCCGCCCCCACGATGATGGCGGTGCCGTGCTGGTCATCATGAAACACCGGAATGCTCATGCGCTCGCGCAGAGCCTGCTCCACCTCAAAGCACTCTGGTGCCTTAATGTCCTCGAGATTGATGCCGCCGAAAGTGGGCTCAAGACTGGCTACGATCTCCACCAATTTTGCCGGGTCACGCTGGTCGATCTCGATGTCGAACACATCGATGCCGGCGAATTTCTTGAACAGCACCCCCTTGCCTTCCATCACTGGCTTGGATGCCAGCGGTCCGATGGCGCCCAATCCAAGGACGGCGGTGCCGTTGGTGACGACTGCCACCAGGTTGGCGCGGGCTGTGTAGTCGGACACTCGCGCGGGGTCGGTAGCGATCTCTTCGCAGGGTGCGGCCACGCCGGGAGAATAGGCCAGCGAAAGATCGAACTGATTCGCCAGCGGTTTGGTCGGCGTGACCTGGATTTTTCCAGGGATGGGCATGCGGTGATAGTGCAACGCGTTTTCGCGGAAATCGTCTGCCATGGGCGTAATTCCTGCGACCCCGTCTGGGTTCCCTTGAGCCAGATCAGACGGCGTCAGTGGTGGATGAAGCAGTGGCGGCGTACTAGGGAGTCTCTGGCTTATTCTGGACGAAGCGGATTGGAGGGTGAAGTGTGCAGCCTCAAGGCGCAGATCGCGGGTAACAGTTGTTCTATTACCAAGATTTGCTGTGCATTTCAGTCCTAAGATGCACGTTCACGAATAGATCAGAGACTCTCGGGTGACCCGTCCCACAAGTTCGTTGCGTCTCAGGAAGGCGAGAAGCGTCTAGGCACCAGTGGGCGGGTGCAGGACTAGCCTACGCTCATTCAAGCACGCCCAACACTGCTGAATGGGGCGTTGGCAATCGCGGCAGTTGCCGGATATGGCTCCATTACGGCGTCCGGGCAATCGCCCAAACTTCCACGTGTTCGACGCCCGCCCGGATCAGGGCCCGGCTCGCTTCGGCGGTGGTTGCACCGGTGGTGATGACGTCATCGACCAAAACCACGCGCCGCGGAAGCGGCGTCTGTGCCGCGTCGAATGCGCCTCGGACATTGCGCTGCCGGGCCGCGGTGTTCAATGCGGTCTGAGGCTCGGTGGGTCGAGCACGCCGCAGGGCTTTTTTTAGCACTGGTCGGTCAATCCGGCGCGCCAGTGCGCGGGCCAGTTCCTCGCTTTGATTGAATCCGCGTTCCTGGAATCGACCGGGATGCAGCGGCACGGGAATCAGCGCATCCGGCAGATTGACCGGCTCAACCATCCGCATAAATAGTCCGGCCAGGGTGTGGCCGATTTCGATACGCCCGCGAAACTTTAGGGTTCGAATCAGCCAATCCATCGGGGTGGCATAGGCAAAGGGTGCCAAGCTTGCCTGCTGTGGGGGTGGGTGTTGCTGACAGTGTCCACAGGGCCGGTCTGCGTGCTGTGCCGGCGCCGCGCAGAGATAACAGGCCACCGATACACGCGGTAGATCCCAAACACAAGCCTCGCAGACTGCCACAGCGCTGACCACGTCTGTATCGCACAGCAGGCACTGTTGCGGGAGCAGCCGATCCAACAGCTCGCGCACCCCCCGATTGTTCATGCTAAATCCCTTTCGATCCACTGCTGGCCGCGCCTGGGTAGTCCATTAGGGCTCCCCAGGGAAGCTCAATTGATGCGAATCACGTTTCGGTCCACAAGGGCTGGGCCTTTGCGTCCTCGATACTGCCTCACTGCTCTTCAGCCGCTTTCGATTGTGAGCAATCCCTGGGCCTAGTAGAGTGAACGGCGCCGGAATCTGCTGTCGCGATCGCGCAATCAGATTCAGGGCTTCATAGACGGACCAGTAGAGCAGACGCGCTGTGGAACAATCTGCGCCACCCACGCTCGACATTGCCGGCAAATCCTGCCGTCGTGCCGCCAGTCTTATGAACTGGGGCAATCTGGCGGCAATTCTGGTTCCGGTTCCGCTCCTGATTTTTTGGTTCGGTGCGTCCATGCTGGTTTACGCCATGAACCGTCACCATCCCTGCGCCGCCGTTGGGCGGCATACTCAGCAGGCGGCCTATCGATTTTATGGCGTCACCGGATTTTTTACGGCTGTTGCCATTTTTTTTCCGGGCGGTGCCGGCGCCTGGTGGAAACCCTATCTGATTGCCTGGGGACTTGGGTTGATCGTGCTTTTACCGTGGACCATATGGGATCTGGTGCGAATCTATCGTGCGCCCTGGCCTGACCTGGTGGTGGATCGGGCCGAGATGGAGGCCCGGTGAGCGCCGGCCTGTGAACGTAGATCGACGGGCGCTGCGACGGGCCGCCGATCGCGCCGCTCACAGTTACGATCAGGCGGCGGTTGTGGCGGCCGAGGTCGGTCGTCGCCTGTTGGAGCGCCTCGAACTCATTCGGCTGGATCCCAAAGTGGTGGTGGACGTGGGCTGTGGCACCGGCAGCACCACGGAGGGCTTGCTCAAGCGTTACCGGCGGGCTCGAATCGTCGGCACTGATCTGGCGCTGCAGCCGCTGCGCATCAGTCGGCAACGCGGCGCCTGGCGCCGACGCATTCGCAGCGTATGTGCCGACGCCGAAGCCTTGCCGCTGGCTGATGGGTGCTGCGATCTACTGTTTTCCAACCTGATGCTTTATTGGTGCCCAGATCCGCGCGCCGCGCTGGCGGAATTTCAACGGATACTGCGTCCAGGGGGTGTGCTGATGTTCGCCACCCTGGGGCACGATACGCTCAAGGAACTGCGTGACAGCTGGATCTCTACTGAGTCGCTCGCGCATACACTGGATTTTGGCGATATGCACGATCTGGGAGATGCCCTGTTGCGCGGTGGCTGGGCGGAACCGGTAATGGATATGGAGACTCTAACGGTGACCTACAGCCGCCCGGCTGATCTGTTGCGGGATCTGCGGCATACCGGCGAGACCAACTGCCGTAGCGATCGTCGCCGCAGCCTTACCGGGCCAGGACGATTACAGGCCATGACAGCGCGTTATGCCCACGTTTATGAGTACGACGGCCGGGTGCCGGCCACCTGGGAGATCGTTTACGGACATGCCTGGCGTGCGGTTGGGTCGCAAACGGCTGTGCGACCGGATGGTGTTTCGGAAGTCCGCATCGCAGTTGACGGGCTGCGGGCCACGGCGCCCCGAAGAACGTCTTGAACGAGCTGAATGCCATCGGCGCGACGACGCCGTGGATCACTCGCACCTACAATGGGGATTGAGATAAGTCAATGAGTTACAGCCTCGTCAGAATTTTCTGTTTGCATGTGTTCGTTGCGCTATAGCAGAATGAAAAGGCTTAACACCGCACCCCGCTCAGCCTCGAAATCGGGGTCGGTGAGGCATCGCAGGTATAGCCGTGGTTGATGTCTGTCACACCAACTCGGGTGCGGCTTGGCAGTTCGTGCTCAGGCCAAACCGATCGATTTCGTGGCGCGGAACGCTGCTGTTTTTTGGTAGCCTTCTAGTGATCTCGATGGGTGTCGCTTTGGCCTTCGCCGCACAGGGCCTGTGGATGGTGTTACCGTTCGCGGGACTGGAAATGGCCGCGCTCGGCGCGGCTCTGTACTTAGTATCGCGCCACTGCCATCAGTGTGAAGTAATTAACATCGGCGCGTCCGAAATTGCCATTGAGCGCGGCTATGATCGCCCCAGTGAACGACGGGCGCTGCCACGAATATGGTCCCGGGTGGAACTCCTGCAGCCGGCAGGGACTTGGCGATCCACCCGGCTTCTGATTCGGGCGCCCGGTGGTGCGGAGGAAGTGGGCAGGTTTCTCAACGATTCGGAAAGGGCGCAGCTTGCCGAAAAGCTCTGTCAGGTGTTGCGTTGCTAAGTGAGATCGCGGATTGTTCGGCGTGGACGATCCGATATGTGGTTTCGGAGTTAAGGGAGTGTGGAGGCATGTCATTGAAGCAGTTGAGTCGCCGGTTCGGCGTGCTTGCAGGCGGCGGCCTACTGATGAGCTCAAGCTCTGCCTGGGCGGAGTTGGGTTTGAACATGACGCGCGGCGTGACGTCCATCAGCCGGGAAGCATACGATCTGCACATGCTGATTTTATGGATCTGCGTGTTGATCGGCGTAGCCGTGTTCGGCGTCATGTTCTACTCGATGTATCACCATCGAAAATCCAGGGGCGCCGTGCCCGCTCAGTTCCACGAGAGTACAACGGTGGAAATCGTGTGGACCGTAGTTCCCATGCTGATTCTGATCGGCATGGCGATTCCCGCCACCCGCGCTCTGATCGCGATGGAAGACACCAGCAACGCCGACATGACGATCACCGTGACCGGTTACCAATGGAAGTGGAAGTACGATTATCTGGACGAGGACATCAGCTTCTTCAGCACCTCCAGCACGCCTCGGGCTCAAATCTTGAACGATGCGGAGAAAGGTGAGCACTATCTGCTTGAAGTAGATAATCCGGTCGTGGTGCCTGTGGGCAAGAAAATTCGTTTCCTGACCACGGCGGCGGATGTCATCCACGCCTGGTGGGTACCGGACCTGGGCTGGAAACGCGACGCCATACCCGGCTTCATCAACGAGAGCTGGGCCACCATCGAAGAACCCGGCATTTATCGCGGGCAGTGTGCTGAACTCTGTGGCAAGGACCATGGTTTCATGCCGGTGGTGGTTGTGGCGAAGACCGAAGAGGATTATCAAGCATGGGTGAGCGACCAGAAGGCATCGGCTGGCGCCGCTGCCGCGTCGGCTGACCGGGAATGGACACTGGCAGAACTCATGAGCAAGGGCGAGTCGGTATACGGCACCGCCTGCGCGGCCTGCCACCAACCCAGTGGGGAGGGCATGGGCGACATGTTCCCGGCCCTCAAAGGCAGCCCGGTAACCACGGCGGGTCCGGTGGAGGAGCACATCGCAACCGTTCTCAAGGGCCGAACCGGGACCGCGATGGCCGCGTTCGCCGCTCAGCTTGATGATGTTGATCTGGCGGCGGTGGTCACCTACACCCGAAACGCCTGGGGCAATGACACCGGTCAACTGGTGCAGCCCACCCAGATCAAGTCCCTGCGATAAAGCATTCAGTTCTAGGAGTTTGCGGGATGAGCACTGACGCAATTGCGCATGACGATCACCACGATGAGCCCGCCAAGGGGTTGATGAGGTGGGTAACGACAACCAATCATAAGGACATCGGAACGCTTTATCTGCTGTTCTCTCTGCTGATGTTTTTCGTCGGCGGCGCCATGGCGTTGGTGATCAGGGCCGAGTTATTCCAGCCCGGTTTGCAGTTGGTTGATCCGCATTTCTTCAACCAAATGACCACCATGCATGCGCTGGTGATGATATTCGGCGCGGTCATGCCGGCTTTCGTCGGACTCGCGAACTGGCTGATTCCAATGATGATCGGTGCTCCGGACATGGCGCTGCCGCGCCTGAACAACTGGAGCTTCTGGATCATGCCATTTGCCTTCACGCTGCTGTTGGCCACCTTGTTCATGGACGGTGGCGCCCCGGCCTCCGGCTGGACCATCTATCCACCGCTGTCACTGCAGACCGGGGACGCATTCCCATTCCTGATTTTTGCCATACACTTCATGGGCATATCCTCGGTGATGGGGTCAATCAACATCATCGCCACCATTCTGAATATGCGGGCACCGGGCATGAGCCTGATGAAAATGCCGCTGTTCGTTTGGACCTGGTTGATCACGGCTTATCTGCTGATTGCCGTCATGCCGGTGCTCGCGGGCGCCGTTACCATGTTGCTCACAGACAAGTTTTTTGCCACCTCGTTTTTCAACGCTGCAGGTGGTGGCGATCCGGTCATGTTCCAGCATATTTTCTGGTTCTTTGGCCACCCCGAGGTGTATATTCTGATTCTGCCGGCTTTCGGCATCATCTCTCAGATCATTCCGACATTCTCGCGCAAGCCGCTGTTTGGCTATGCTTCCATGGTCTACGCCACGGCGTCCATCGCCTTCCTGTCGTTCATCGTCTGGGCGCACCACATGTTTACGGTCGGTATGCCGTTGGCGGGCGAGCTTTTCTTCATGTACGCGACGTCCCTGATCGCGGTCCCCACCGGGGTCAAGGTGTTCAACTGGGTTGCCACCATGTGGAAGGGAGCAATCACCTTTGAAACTCCGATGCTTTTCGCCCTCGCTTTCGTCGTCTTGTTCACCATTGGCGGCTTTTCCGGCCTGATGCTGGCCATGGCCCCGGCCGATTTCCAATACCACGACACCTACTTCGTGGTGGCCCACTTCCACTACGTACTGGTGCCCGGCGCAATATTCGCCATCATGGCCGCGGTATATTACTGGCTGCCCAAGTGGACCGGGCACATGATCGACGAGAGCCTGGGCCGCAAGCACTTTTGGCTGTCGGTTATCGGGGTCAATATTCTGTTTTTCCCACAACACTTTCTGGGTTTGGCCGGGATGCCGCGGCGGATACCGGATTACGCCCTGCAGTTCGCTGAGTTCAACGCCCTGTCCAGCATTGGGGCCTTTATTTTCGGTCTGTCTCAGTTGATGTTTCTTTGGATTGTTATCAAGACCATTCGCGGTGGCCAACAGGCGAGCGATCAGGTCTGGGAAGGCGCCAAGGGCCTTGAGTGGACGTTGCCTTCGCCACCGCCGTATCACACATTTGAAACGGCGCCTGAGATCAAGTAGCCACCACCTGAAACGCCGGCCCTGCGCGGCCGGCGTGCCGGAGAACCGTCCGTGGACGAACTTGCCCGCCGCAAAGCCGCCGCCCGCCGAACGGCCGTCTGGCTCGCCGTTCTGGCGATCGGAATCTATGTCGGCTTTTATCTTTTCGGGGCTCGGGCATGAGCCGGCAGTTGCATGGGCGAGTGGTTTCCCGCCTGGCGCTGTTTACGGTTGCCATGTTTGGTTTCGGTTTCGCGCTGGTCCCACTGTACGACGTGATTTGTGACGTGACCGGCCTCAATGGTCGAACGGCCGACGAGCCGGCGGACCAGGAGACCTACGTCATTGACGAGTCGCGCGCGGTGACGGTGGAGTTTGTTGCTCTGGAGAACGGATATGCCGACTGGGAGTTCCGGCCCGCCGTGACCCGAATGACCGTAGTACCCGGCAAGGCTTATCACACCACTTTCTTTGCGCGCAACAGGAAAACCGAAGCAAAAGTCGCCCAGGCGGTGCCCAGCGTGGCGCCGGGGCGGGCAGCACGCCATTTTAACAAAACAGAGTGCTTTTGCTTCACACGCCAGGAATTTCAGCCCGGAGAAGGGCGGGATATGCCACTGGTGTTCGTACTGGATCCACGGTTGCCGTCCGATGTGTCCACCGTCACCCTGTCCTACACTTTTTTTGAGCTGCAGGACACTCCGGTTGCGGTCAATAACGGCGTTCAGAAATCAGGGGGAGAGGGAGTATGAGTTCCACGTCGCATGATGGTTACTACGTCCCGCATGGCAGTTACTGGCCGATTACGGCCTCTGTTGCGGTGTTTGTGACCATGCTTGGGGCCGCCAACTGGCTCAACGGCAGCGGTGGCGGAAGCACCCTCTTCGTGATCGGTCTCATCCTTGTCGTGTTCATGATGTTCGGCTGGTTTGGGACGGTGGTGAAGGAGAGTCTGGCCGGTCGTTACAATGCCCAGGTGGATCGCAGCTTTCGTTGGAGCATGAGCTGGTTCATCTTTTCGGAGGTCATGTTTTTCGCGGCTTTTTTTGGCGCCTTGTACTACGCCCGTACCTTCTCCATTCCGTGGCTGGGGGGCGAAGGCAGCAATGCCATGACCAACGCGGTACTTTGGCCTGCGTTCGAAACGGTCTGGCCCACCAACGGGCCGGCGGATCTGGGCGGCGCCTACCAGATCATGGGGACCTGGGGGTTGCCCGCGATCAACACGCTGATTCTGCTCACCAGCGGCGTCACCATCACCTGGGCGCACTGGGGGCTTCAGAAGAACGATCGCAAGCAATTGATTCGTGGTCTGGCGGCCACCGTACTGTTGGGCTTCACCTTTCTATGTGTCCAGGCCTACGAGTACAGCCATGCCTATCATGCCCTGAACCTGACCCTGGGCAGTGGCATCTACGGTTCCACTTTTTTCATGCTGACCGGGTTCCACGGTTTCCATGTCACCATCGGCGCCATCATGTTGACCGTCATGCTGGTGCGTTCCGTGCGCGGGCATTTCACCCCTGAGCACCATTTCGCATTCGAGGCGGCTTCGTGGTACTGGCATTTCGTGGACGTGGTCTGGTTGGGCCTGTTCATTTTCGTCTACTGGTTCTGATCGCTCGCAGCACCCGCTTCAGGCCCTTGGAGCGGGTAAATGCCATGGGGTTTGATGGTGCCTGTGAAGTAGCCCACGAACAGCAGCACAAACACCAGCAGCGACAAACCGATCCGCAGCGTTAGCGCCCGCACCGGCCTCAGGCTCCGACCGCGGTCGCGAATCATGAAAACCATGGCAAGAGCCAGGCTGGCCACAATGATGACCAGGATGGCTACGATGACTAATTTGAACATTGACGTTCCGAGCGCAAACCGGGGGGTCGACAGTATAGTCCAGACTGCTATACGTTCGGGAACTCGGGCAGACCGTCATGCACATTGGCCGCTTTGAATTTCGTCCCGGCCTGATTCCCAGCCTGGCAACGCTATTGGTGTTGCCTGTGTTGCTGTCACTCGGTTTTTGGCAGCTGCAGCGGGCGGAATTCAAAGTGCGGCTCAGCGTTGAACGGGATGATGCGCTGCAGGGCATGCCGGTGGCGCTCCAGCGCTTGCAGCCAGATTGGGAACAAGGTCGCTATCACAGAGTCGAAGCGCACGGACGCTATCTGCCCGATCGCCAGGTGTTGTTGGACAATCAGATTCTGAACGGACGTCCTGGCTACTGGGTGCTGACGCCGTTTCAGCCGGAGGGGCTGGACCAATTGATTCTTGTAAACCGTGGTTGGGTGCCCATGGATGCCGATCGAAATCGTTTACCCCAACTGGCTGTGCGCGGGGATATCCGCAGCTTGATCGGTTACCTGGACCGGCCACCGCGCCCGGGTATTCGCCTGGGCGAGAGTGTGGTCAGCCGGGAGGGCTGGCCTCTGGTTGTGCTTGAGGTCGACTACGACGAATTGCGAGTCCGTTTGGGCCAGCCGCTGGTGCCGATGCTGTTGCAACTGTCGGAACAGGCGGAAGATGGATTTGAGCGTGACTGGCGCGTCACCGCCGGGTTCGGACCCGATACGCATCGTGGCTATGCGCTGCAGTGGTTTTCCCTGGCGGCGGTGCTGACGCTTCTGTATCTGGGTCTCAACATCCGGCGTAGACCTGCCAAGGGCTGAAATGCAGCAGACACCCGAAACACCAACCGTAGATCAGGCGACGCGCCGGCGCGGCAGGCGTTCCATGATCCTGGTCGCTCTGCTGTTCGTCCTTCCGCTGCTACTGGCGGTGTCCTTGTTTGTGGCGGATTGGCGGCCGGGCGGATCGGTCAATCGCGGCGAACTTATCGTCCCGCCGATGGATGCAGCTGGAGTGGAACTGGAAGCGGTCAACGGAGGAGAGAAGCACCGATTCGCCGGTCGTTGGACGCTGCTGCATACGGTCAAGGATGCTTGCGATACAAACTGTTTGCGGCGACTTTACGACACACGTCAGGTGCGCCTTGCGATGGGACGGGACATTGATCGCGTCCAGCGCTACCTGCTGGTAACCGATGCCCATGCGCTTGCCGATGTGGACCAGGCTCAGCACCCGGATCTGGTTGTGCTGAGGGCTCCGTCCGAAGACATCCTTTCCGCGGAAGTCGGTGTTCGCATCGTCGACCCACTGGGCAACATCATGATGCGCTACGATCCTGCTCAACCGGCCGACGACGTGCTAAAAGACCTCAAGCGACTGCTGAAGCTGTCCACGGTCGGTTAGGGTCTGTCACATGCTGTACGGGCGCGACCGCCGCTACTTTCCGGATCGTTTGAGCAAGGCGGTATTCTGAGCCTTATGAAACTGAATGTGGGACACCCGTGCCGCGAATGGCCGGTTCGAAATGTGCGCCTGAGCCCGCGCATAGGGCTAACGAGCGCCTTCAAACCGGTAACGGATTTCTGAGGTTCGTCATGCATCAAAGCGCCTTTACTCGACTGTTGCTGCTGGCTGTGCCCCTTGCGCTCGCGGTCATTGTGCTCGGCGCCTGGGTGCGCCTGTCTGATGCCGGCTTGGGCTGCCCGGACTGGCCGGGGTGCTACGGACACATCGGTGTCCCGACCCAGGCCGCGGATATCCAGTTCGCCAATGCCGCCTACCCTCAGCGGCCGGTGGAAACAGACAAAGCATGGAAAGAGATGATCCACCGTTATCTGGCCGGCGCGCTCGGCCTGGTGGTTCTCGCCCTGCCGGTGCTCGCCTGGCGCCGTCGGGATCAGCCGGATCAGCCGGTGGTCCTGCCCATGCTGTTGGCGGGGCTGATCGTGTTTCAGGCGATGTTGGGAATGTGGACCGTCACCTTGCAGCTCAAGCCGGTGGTGGTGATGGCCCACCTGCTCGGCGGGCTCTCCACCCTTGCACTCCTGTGGTGGATGCTGCTAGAGCGCTGGCCGACGCCGGCGGAGCGTCCGTCAGGTCTTCGGCTGTGGGCCTTGCTGGCGTTTGCGGCCGTGATCATGCAGGTGGCGCTCGGGGGTTGGACCAGCACCAACTACGCGGCACTCGCATGCACCGATTTTCCAACCTGCCATGGTCAGTGGTGGCCGAAGATGGATTTCGGTGAGGGATTCGTGCTTTGGCGCGGGCTCGGCGTCAACTATGAGTTTGGCGTCCTGGACAGCGACGCGCGCACCGCCATTCACTACACCCATCGAATGGGTGCCATGCTGGTTATCGCAACGGTGGGGTGGCTGGTGGTCAACGCCATCAGGCAGGGTCAAAATCGTCGGCTGGTTATGATCGCGGCGGGAGTCGGTGGTTTACTCATACTCCAGGTTGCACTGGGTATTGCCAATGTGCTGATGACGTTGCCTTTGCCGGTTGCGGTTGCCCACAATGGTGTGGCGGCCCTGTTGTTGTTGGGCGTGTTGACATTGAACCATCTACTTTGGCGGCCTGTGGCCCGTGACACTGGAGGCGCAGCATGAACGGCCACACCCTGCGACTTGGTTTCGCTTCACGATGGCGTGACTATCTGGAGCTGACCAAACCCAAGGTGGTTTCGTTGATCACTTTTACCGCGATGGTTGGGATGTTCCTTGCGCGCCCGGTGATGGTGCCCTGGGCGGTTCTGGTGTTCGGCTCGCTCGGTATCACCCTGGTCGCAGGGGCTGCTGCGGCAATCAATCATCTGGTTGATCAGCGTATCGACACCATCATGGCCCGTACCCGGCGCCGGCCGCTACCCACAGGGCAATTGGATGGTCGTCGGGCTCTGATCTTCGCCATTGGGCTGTGCGCAGCCGGCAGCGCATTTCTGGTTGCCTTCACCAACCTGCTGACCGCACTGCTGACCTTTGGCTCACTGATTGGATACGCGGTGGTCTACACCATGTACCTCAAGCGGGCTACGCCCCAGAATATCGTCATCGGTGGGGCGGCGGGCGCCGCCCCACCGTTGCTGGGCTGGGTGGCGGTAACAGGACAGATTGAACCCGGCGCAATGCTGCTGTTTCTGATCATTTTTGTCTGGACCCCGCCCCATTTCTGGGCCTTGGCGATCCACCGCAGGGATGACTACGCCAAAGCCGATATTCCTATGCTGCCGGTCACGCACGGGATCGCCTACACCCGTCTGCAGATCCTCCTTTACACCGTGATGCTGGCGGCGGTGACACTGTTGCCTTTCGCCATTGGTATGAGCGGCCCGCTCTACTTGGCGGCCGCGGTGTTGCTCAACTTCCGCTTTATCTGGCTCGCCGTTGGCCTCTATCGGGGGCCGGATAATCGGCTGGCGATGCCGATATTTCTTTACTCCATCACCTATCTGTTCGCGTTGTTCGCCGCCCTGATGGCCGACCACTATCTCGTCAGTGTGCTGAGTTAAGCGCGTTTCGGTCATTTCTACCGAGCAGACTCCTTGGGCTGGATTATGTTGCGACACAGCATAATCAAAGTCTAATATGCGCCGAGTGGGACGAACCCAGGACAACGGATGCGGTCTGACCTACATCCGCAGTCGCTAGCCCGGTTATCGGACGGACGTATCAGGGAGACCGAAGTATGGCGCATGCAACTGCTACAGCGACGCAGCAGTACAACTACGATATCGTCCGGAAATTCGCAATCATGTCCGTGGTTTGGGGCGTGTTGGGAATGAGCGCCGGTGTGTACATTGCCAGCGAACTGGCCTGGCCATTTCTCAATTTTGATATTCCGCACATCAGCTTTGGCCGCCTAAGGCCGGTCCATACCACCCTGGTGATATTCGGCTTCGGCGGCAGCGCATTGTTCGCCACCTCCTACTATGTCGTGCAGCGGACGTGTCAGACGCGGCTGTATGGCGATAGGCTCGCGGAGTTGACATTCTGGGGTTGGCAGGCGGCGGTGGGGCTGGGTGCCATAAGCTATATGTTCGGCATCACCCAGGCGCGCGAGTATGCCGAGTTCGAATGGCCGATCGATCTTCTGATCACAGTGGTCTGGGTCTGCTATTTCTGGGTTTACACCATGACGTTGAGGCTTCGTTCCCAGCCTCATATCTATGTGGCAAACTGGTTTTTCATGGCCTTTATTCTGGCCACCGCCCTGTTGCACATTTTCAACAACCTGGCCGTTCCGGTCAGCCTTACCGGGTTCAAGTCCTACAGCCTGTTCTCAGGTGTCCAGGATGCTATGACCCAATGGTGGTACGGACACAACGCGGTCGGCTTTTTCCTCACTGCGGCCTTTCTCGGCATGATGTACTACTTCGTGCCCAAGCAGGCAGGGCGGCCGGTGTACTCCTATCGCCTGTCCATCATCCATTTCTGGGCGCTGATTTTCCTCTACATGTGGGTGGGCGCGCATCATCTGCATTGGACCGCGCTGCCGGACTGGGTCTCGACCCTGGCCGCCACCTTCTCGGTCATGTTGCTGCTGCCGTCATGGGGTGGAATGATCAACGGCATCATGACCCTGTCCGGGGCCTGGGATAAGCTCCGATCCGACCCCATTATGCTGTTTCTGATTACTTCCCTTTCGTTTTACGGTATGTCCACCTTTGAAGGTCCGTTGATGTCGCTCAAGAGTGTGAACGCTCTGTCGCACTACACTGACTGGACCATCGGTCATGTCCACTCAGGCGCCCTGGGCTGGGTGGCGATGGTGACTTTCGGTTCTTTCTATCATCTGTTTCCGCGCTTGTTCGACGCCAAGCTCTACAGCCAGAAACTGGTGTACGTGCATTTCTTTCTGGCGACCGTGGGCATTGTCCTGTACATCACGGCCATGTGGGTGGCCGGCATCGGCCAGGGGCTCATGCTCAGGGGGTTCGATGAATACGGCAACCTGGCTTTTACCTTTATCGAGACCGTGAGCTTTCTGCATACGCCTTACGTCTGGCGAGCCATCGGTGGTGCCCTGTTCGTCCTCGGGCTGCTGGTGATGGTTTACAACCTGATCATGACTTCGGTGTCGGCGCGCCGACACAGTGCCGCAATCGAGGCCAAGCTCGCTGCCAAGATGGCGGGTTGAAGACAGCCGTCCGCTGAACGGAGAAAAGCATGAGGCACGAGCAAATCGAGACCAATTCCGGACTGCTGATCGCCCTCACATTGGTGGTGATCAGCATCGGTGGTTTGGTGGAGATCGTTCCCTTGTTCTACATCGAGGAGACGATCGAGGAAGTCGAAGGTGTGCGTCCCTATACGCCATTGGAACTGTTGGGCAAGGACATCTATCAGCGCGAGGGCTGTTACCTCTGTCATTCTCAGATGATTCGTCCGTTCCGGGACGAGTGGCTGCGCTACGGCCACTACTCCCTGGCCGCCGAGTCCCGGTACGACCATCCCTTCCAGTGGGGTTCAAAGCGGACCGGGCCGGACCTGGCCCGTCTGGGCGGCAAGTACTCCGATGCCTGGCACGTGCAGCACCTCACCGCACCCCGTTCCGTGGTGCCCGAGTCGATCATGCCGAACTACCCCTGGCTGCTCGAGAACGACCTGGACTACAGCGATGTCGCCGATCGAATGCGGGCTCTGCGTAAGGTGGGCGTGCCCTACTCCGCAACCGACGAGGGTTACCGGGCCAATGTGGAGCGTCATGGACCGGAACTGGCCGATCAGCTTGATATCGCCCAGGCCGAGGACAGCCTCCTGGCCCAGGCCAAGTCCGCCAACTTCGACGGCCTGGCTGGCCGCATTACGGAGATGGAAGCCTTGGTGGCCTATCTCCAAGTGCTGGGCACCATGGTGGATTTCAGCCAGTACGATGAGGGCTACTTCGCCGAGTTCCGTTGAGGGCGTGCCTGCATGGCTGAGTTCATTTTCGTAAACGGCCGCACCATCATGCTGGTGGTGTTCTTCTTGGCCTTTCTGGGGATCTTGATTTACCTGTTCGGGAATCGGCGACGAGGGCAGAGACTGGAGTCCTACCGTGATATCCCGTTGCAAGACGACGAGCCTGACACGCCCAGGGTGAAACACGATGAGTGATCAGAACAAGGTCAAGCCCACCGCTCCGGCGGTACAGACCACCGGCCACGCCTGGGATGGCGACCTCCAGGAGTACAACAATCCATTGCCCAGGTGGTGGCTGTGGTCGTTCTACGGCACGGTGGTGTTTGCGGTACTGTACTGGTTCATGTTCCCGGCCTGGCCGGTGGGTGACGGTTGGACCCGCGGCGTAACGACCGCATCCGTCATCGAGCAAGGGCAGACGGTTGATCGGCCCTGGAATACGCGCTACCAACTCATCGCCGAGATGCAAACCGGCGATGCCGCTCTGCGCCAACGGGCGTATGCCGAACAGATTTCCTCGGCCAGCTTTCAGGAAATTCTGGACAATCCTGAGATGATGGCGTTTGCGCGCTCGGTGGGCCGGGGGCTTTTTGGTGACAACTGCGCGGCCTGTCACGGCAGTGGTGGCCAAGGCGTGGTCGGCTTGTTTCCAAACCTGGCTGACGACGCCTGGCTCTGGGGCGGCACGCCGGAGCGGATTCACGAAACCCTGATCCAGGGTCGAAACGGTTACATGCCCGCGTTTGGCGGTGTCTTGAACCCGTCCCAGCTCACCGACGTTTCCGAGTATGTGCTCAGCCTGTCGGGTCTGACTCAACCGGGTGAAGCGGTGGAGCCGGGACGCGAGATTTTTCAGGGCCCGATCGGGGGCTGCTACACTTGCCACACGCCCGAGGGTACCGGGCTGCAATCGCTGGGTTCGGCCAACCTGACGGACGCGATCTGGACTTTGGTTGACCTGCCCGCCGAGGCTTCGACCGAGGCCAAGCGTGACGCCTTGTCCGCCTTCATCGCCAAGGGTGTACAAGGCAATCGGGTGATGCCGGGCTGGAGCGATCGACTGTCGCCTACGGATCTGAAGCTGCTGGCGGTATACACCCATCAGCTTGGCGGGGGGCAGTAGGCGATCGCTAAGCCTCTGATGGCAGACGTCCAGGAAGCCCAACTCTATCAGCGGCGCATTCCGATCTATCCCCGATCGGTCAAGGGGCGTTTCCGACGCCTGAAGTACGCCGTTCTCGCGCTGGCCTATGGGGTCTACTTCGTTTTGCCCTGGATCCGCTGGGATCGCCCCAACGCACCGGATCAGGCCGTCTTGTTCGATATCGCCGGTCGGCGCTTCTATCTCTTTGGCCTGGTGGTGGATGCAATGGACATCTTCTGGCTGGCCGGCCTGCTGGTGATTGCGGCCATGTTGCTGTTCATGGTAACCGGGATCGCGGGGCGGGCGTTTTGTGGCTATTTCTGTTTTCAGACTCTGTGGACCGATGTATTCGTCCTGGTGGAGCGTCTGGTCCAGGGGGAGCGCCCAAAACGAATGCGGCTTGCCCGCATGTCCTGGAATCCGGAGAAAGTCCTCAAGCTTGGATTGACCTGGCTGCTCTGGATTGTGGTCGCGTTCGTCACCGGTTTGACGTTTACCCTGTACTGGCAGAACGCGCCCGATCTGGTGGTGGATTGGTTTACCGGGCGGGCACCCTTCCCCGCCTATGCCACCACACTGTTCCTGACCACTACGACACTGGTGTTTGCAGGGCTGGCTCGCGAGCAAGTCTGCACCTACATGTGCCCCTATGCTCGCTTCCAGAGCGCCATGTTCGATCGGGACACATTAATTATTGCCTATGACCGGAGTCGCGGCGAAGGTCGGGATGGGCGCCACCCGTTGGGGCATGGCTACAAGTCCCGTGCGGAACGGGCGCAGCAGGGAACGGGGGATTGCATCGACTGCGGATACTGCGTGCAGGTTTGCCCTACCGGTATAGACATTCGCAACGGTCTACAACTCCAGTGCATTTCCTGCGGCCTGTGCGTCGATGCCTGTGACACCATCATGGACCGCCTGCACTGGCCGCGGGGGCTCATTCGGTACACCTCAGAAAATGCAGATGCCGGCAAACCGACCCGGCTGATGAAACCTAAGACCATAGGCTATGGGCTGGTGGTGACGGCGGCGATCGCGCTATTGGCCTGGAGCGTAGCGACCCGGCAGAGCCTGGTGGTCACTGTCGAGCAGTTGCGTCAACCCCTTGCGGTGACCTTGTCCGACGGGCGAATTCAGAACCGCTACGAAGTGAAACTGAATAACAAGGGAACCGAGCCGCTGCGTATCCACATTCACATAGAGGGTCTGGATGGCGCGCAATTGGACCTCGGCAATTTCGACTCTGTTACCGTTGAAGGCGGGCAGCGTCTGCGACTGGTGGCCAGCGTTCGTCGGCCGGCAGCGGGTGCCGTCGGCCAGCAGCACTTTGAGTTCGTTGCCCGCAGCGAGGGTGCGGACCTGTCCGAGCAACGGCGTCAGGCCACCTTTTATCTGCCTTGATCGTCCGTGCCCGGTACGAACGGCCGTGGCGGGGCATTTGCCCGATGAGCAACACATGAACAATTTGCTACTGAGTTTAGGCGTCGGTATCGCGCTGATCGTGACTGCCAATTTTGTCCTCGGACGATGGTTGGGTGCGCGGCGAGGCGCGGTGTTCGTGTTTGGCCTGACTGTGCTGATATACGGGCTTTTTGCGCTCCTGTTTTGGCCGGGCGGCGACGTGTTCGCAATACACATGGCCTTGTTCCTGACCGTCAGCCTGATGTTCGGCCTGCTCCGGGATGGTGTCGACAAGACCACCGGGTCTGCCTGGGGACCGGCGATTATTGTCTTGTTCTTTGCCCTGGTGGTTGCAGTCGATACTGTGTTTGTGCTGGTCTCGGAGTCCGGCCTGTCCAGCGGTCTGGCGCGGGCGTTGTTGCCGTCTCCCATGGGCGCCGAGCAGATCACATCGTCGTTTCCCGGCACCGTGGTACCGGGTATGGCGCGACGCGATGCACTGTATGAACGCCATATTGAGAAAATCGAATCACAACGCAGTCGCGGCTGGGAAGTCCGCAAGGGATGGTTGTCCCAACCCGTGGTCGGACACCCCGCGGTGTTTCAGATTGCGGTCACCGACCGGGCCGGGCGCCCGGTGGCTGGGGCCGACGTGGCCGGAGATTTTATGCGGCCATCGGACCGAACCGCGGATCAGGCTTTTACCATGTTGGAGACCGAGCGCGGTATCTACCGGGCCAGTCTGGTTCTGCCGGCACCCGGCGCCTGGAATCTGTTGCTGCGCATCCGGCGTTCCGAGGACCTGCACGAACTGCGCGGTCTGACCACCGTGGCGGATGCCGGCAGCTGACCATGGGCGATTCAGCCGATGCAATGGACACGGCTTTGCCGTCCCACGCCAACTGTTTTCATTGCGGCCTTCCGGTGCCCTCGGGCCTGAACCTGGCGGTTCGGATCGAGGGCATCGACCAGCCCATGTGTTGCCATGGTTGCCAGGCGGTTGCCGCGGCCATCGTCGATGCGGGCTTACACAGTTTCTATGCGCACCGGGTAGCGCCTTCGCGTCGAGCCGAGGATCTGATCCCCGCCGAACTGGAACAACTCGCACTCTATGATCGGGATGATCTGCAGAAAAGCTTTGTCCACCGGCAGAGCGATTCCGTCCGCGAGGCGTCTTTGATGCTGGAAGGGATCGTGTGTGCGGCATGCGTGTGGCTCAACGAGCGCCATGTCAATGCGCTTCCGGGGGTGATCGAGTTTCGGGTCAATTACTCGACCCACCGGGCGCGATTGAAGTGGGACAACGACGTCATACCATTGAGTCGTGTCCTCGAGGCCATCGCCGCTATCGGCTATGTGGCCCATCCTTTCGACCCCGGCCGGCAGGAGGTCATTCAGCGGCGTGAGCGCTCCGCCGCCCTGCGCCGGCTTGCGGTGGCGGGGCTGGGGGCCATGCAGGTCATGATGTTGGCGGTGGCGCTGTATGCCGGCGACCACTACGGGATGGATCAGGACATCCGTGGTTTTCTGCGTTGGATGAGCCTGATCATCAGTCTGCCCGTCGTGCTCTATTCGGCGCGCGTCTTTTTCTCTGCCGCCTGGCGTGATCTCAGGCGCCACCGGTTCGGCATGGATGTGCCGGTCTCCCTGGCGATTGCCCTGGCTTTTTTCGCCAGCGTCTGGGCCACGGTTGCGGGCACCGGCGCGGTGTACTTCGATTCGGTCACCATGTTCACCTTCTTTCTGCTCGCCGGGCGATTCCTGGAAATGGGTGCACGACATCGGGTCGGGCAGGTATCGGAGGAACTGGTGCGGCTACTGCCCGAGATGGCCACTCGAATTGGTGCAGGCGAGACCCGCCCGGTTCCGGTGTTGGAGCTTGAGATCGGCGATTGGGTGCGGGTGCGACCCGGCGACACGGTGCCCGCTGACGGACGCGTACTGGAAGGTTTCAGCAGTGTCGACGAGTCACTGCTGACCGGCGAGAGCCTGCCGCTGCGTTGCGCGCCAGGATCCGATGTCGTCGGTGGTGCGGTCAATGTGGAGAGCCCGTTGGTGGTTGAAGTGACCGCCGTCGGTGGTGACACCGTCTTGTCCTCCATAGTGCGTTTGCTGGATCGCGCCCAGAGCGAGAAACCGAGAATCGCGGCATTGGCAGATCGAATCGCCGGCTGGTTCGTCGCCGTGGTTTTGCTTTTGGCGGCGGCCGTGTTCGGATGGTGGTGGGTGCACCAACCGGCCGATGCGCTGAGGGTTACCCTGTCGGTGCTGGTGGTCACCTGTCCCTGTGCCCTGTCCCTGGCCACCCCCGCTGCCATGACCGCCGCCACCGGACAGCTTACCCGCTTGGGATTGCTTACCACCCGGGGCCATGCGCTTGAGACGCTGGCGCGGGCCACTCACCTGGTGCTCGACAAGACCGGTACGCTGACCTATGGGCGTCTGCGGCTGGCCGCTATCGAAACCCTTGGGCGGATGCCGGAGGAGTCGTGTCTGGCGATCGCGGCGGGGCTGGAGACGGGGTCCGAGCATCCGGTCGGACGCGCTCTGCGAGATGCGTCGGGGGAAACCTTGGCCCCGGTGGTTCGTATTCAGAACACACCCGGTCAGGGGGTGAGTGGGGAACTCGATGGACAGCGGTATCGACTCGGAACGGAAACCTTCGCCCGATCCGCGAGCGCAGTTGAGACCGACCTGGACGGTGATCAAGCCGGCCGGGTGTGGCTGGCGGACGATGCTGGCGTGCTGGCCCGGTTTGAGTTCGACGACACGGTGCGTGAGGATGCGGCCGCTGCCATTGTTCAGTTGCAGGATTTGGGGCTCCGCGTCTGTCTGCTGAGCGGAGATGGCCCCCTGCGTGTCGAGCGTGTCGCCCGGTCGGTGGGCATAGCCGAAAGCAGCGGTGGGCTGTTGCCAGAAGACAAACTGGCCCGGGTGAGGGCGCTGCAGCGTGAGGGTGGGGTGGTGGCTATGGTCGGTGACGGTATCAACGACGCTCCGGTGTTGGCCGCTGCGCAGGTCTCCATCGCCATGGGCAGTGGCAGTCAGTTGGCCCATGCCAGTGCCGACATGATCCTCCTTTCCGAACGCCTTGCCCATTTGCCCCAGGGTGTGCGTACCGCGCGCAAGACCCTCGCCGTCATCCGCCAGAATCTGATCTGGGCGCTGGGTTACAATGCGCTCGCGCTGCCCTTGGCTGCGGCGGGATGGATTCAGCCCTGGATGGCCGCCATTGGCATGTCGCTGAGCTCGCTCTTGGTGGTGCTTAATGCGCTGCGACTCAAGGCCGCGCCCGCCCACGACATCTATCCCAAGGGTGAACCACGTCGCCCGGAAACCCGGACCGGCATGTTAGGGTAGGGAAACGCAGGTTCTAAACGCCCCATGTGAAACGCCCGCAATCGACCCAGGCGCAGGAATGCAACCACGTGACCATTTTGTATCTTTTGATCCCCCTGGCCCTGATCATCATGGCCCTGGCCATCGCGTTTTTTCTTTGGTCGGTCAAGAGTGGTCAGTATGACGATTTGGAAGGGCCGGCTTACCGGATTCTGATGGATGACGATGACCCGCGTATCCCCCGCCCGGACGGAGATCCGCCTCTGAAAAAGCCGGGTGAGTAAAAATGCGGAGGAATAGAAAAATCGAAGGGAATAAATTAAGCTGCCGCTAATATAGCTGTTGGGACATGGGTATGTTCTCGTTTGACAACCTGCCGCTCACCATCATCATCATTCTGGTTGTAATGGCTTGGTTGAGTTTTTTCTCGGTTATCATTTGACGGCACCCGGCATGCCGTTGTCTCAGGGTTGATTCCGGAACCACGCGTGCGCCAAAAAAAAGCGGCTCCCCGATGGAAACCGCCTTTTCTTTGGGGGTCGGCCCGGTTGAGGACTCAGGCCTCCATTTCCACCCGAACTTTCTTGAGCGCGTTGCCTTCGATCTGTCGTATCCGCTCGGCCGACACCCCGTACTCCCCGGCCAGTTCCTGCAACGTTGCCTTTTGCTCCGCCAGCCACCGCCGGCTCAAAACGTCCCGACTGCGCTCGTCCAGCGCAGATAAAGCCGCCCGCAGACGTCTTTGGGTGCTGGCCTGCCAGTCCTGCTCCTCAATCTGAAGCGCCGGGTCCGCGCTGCCCTTGTCCTCGAGATACAGGGCGGGACTGCCGGCACCGGCCACGGATTCCTCGCTGCTGGGCGCTGGATCGAAGGCAACGTCCTGGTTTGAAAGCCGGGCCTCCATTTCCAGCACGGTCTCGGGCTTGACCCCCAGATCCCGGGCCACCAACTCCACTTCTTCCCGACTCAGCCAACCCAGCCGCTTCTTGGCACCGCGCAGATTGAAAAACAGTTTTCGCTGAGCCTTGGTTGTAGCCACTTTGACAATGCGCCAGTTGCGCAGCACGTATTCGTGAATCTCAGCGCGCACCCAATGAACCGCAAACGACACCAACCGGACCCCTTGCTCCGGATCGAATCGTTTCACGGCCTTCATCAGGCCGATGTTGCCCTCCTGGATCAGGTCGCCGAGCGGGAGACCGTAACCGCGGTATCCACGGGCGATGTGCACGACAAACCGAAGGTGTGCCAGCACCAGTTGACGTGCCGCGTCCAAATCGTTACTTTCCGCCAGTTTCACCGCCAACGCGCGCTCTTCCTCCAGGTTCAGCACCGGAATCGCGTGTACGGTTTGAAGATAGCTGTGCAAACTGTCCGTCGGTGACGGCAAACCACCACCAGATGCCACTGCAAGGGCATTGCTCATAGGCTTCTCAACCCTCCTGAAATTAGCAATCGGCCAATAACGCTATGTTAGCACTCATGCGATGAGAGTGCTAAAAATGATCAAGGTTCCATCCGATTCAGACCGGGTCAGCCCGCTGCAATTGCCGGCCCACTGCGGCCCAGGCGCCGAGATAGCCAAGCATGGCACCTGCGCTGAGCAGGTCGACCAGGCCACCGAAACCCGGGCCCCGCAGGGCAAAATCACTCCCGTACATGCCGGTCAGCCGACTCACCGGCGTCTCCAGCAGCACCAGGGCGGTGTAAACCAGCAGCCAGGCAATAACACCCCCCAGCAGGCCAAGCCAGACACCCTCGAACAGGAATGGTCGGCGTACGAAGCGATCTGTACCGCCCACCAGCTTGGTCACGGCGATTTCGTCGCGGCGGTTTTCCACCTCCAGCCGGATGGTGTTTCCGATGACCAGCAGAACCGCCAGTCCGAGCAGCACCCCAACGATGAGAACGCCGCGCCGGGCCACTTCAAGTACCGCGTTCAGCCGCTGAACCCATTGCACATCGGCCCGCGCCAATTCGACCCCGGGTTGGGCCCTCAGCTCCTCCAGCAGGGCCTCGGCAGCGCCCGTCGTTGTCGCCGCCGCGCTCAGCGACAACACAAGCACGGTGGGCATTGGATTCTGCGGCAAAAGGTCGAGGGCCTCGCCAAAGCCGGACAGCTGTTTAAACTCATCCAAGGCGCTCTGTGGTGAAATAGTGCGCAGCGCGCCCACCCTCGGGTCCTGCTTCAGGTTTGCCGTCAGCGACTCGGTCTGTTCGGCGCTGGCGTCCTGCTGCAGGAACAGCGAGATCTCGGCGCTGGCTCCGAATGAACCGCTCAATCTGGCCAGGTTGTCCAGCACGGTAAACAAGGTTGCCGGCAGCGCCAGGGCAATGGCCACCACCATCAGACTCATCAGTCCTGGGCCAGGATTGCATTGCAGCCGCTGCAGGCTGGCACCCGCTGCCTCGAATTGATCCTGCGCCCAGGCCTTGACCCCGGCCGGCGTATCCGCCAGTCGGTCGTTGCCGGCGCTGGGTCCATTCCGGCTCAGAGTACCCTCCCGTGTTCCAGGCGAACGGTTCGATGGGTCAGGCGCTTGATCAGGCCAAGGTCATGGCTGACCACCAGCACGGTAACGCCCACTTGGTTAAACGCCTCGAACAAATGCATGATTTCGCGCGACAGGTCCGGGTCGAGATTACCGGTTGGTTCGTCGGCCAGGAGTAGAGGCGGTTTGTGGACCACAGCCCGGGCGATGCCGACCCGCTGTTGCTCACCGGTGGACAATGCCACCGGGAACTGCCGCTCCCGATTCAGTAGACCCACCTTGTCCAGCGCGGCCCTGACCCGCCGGCCGATGTCACGGCGGCTGTAACCCGAAACCACCAGCGGCAGGGCCACGTTGTCAAACACCGATCGGTCCGCCAGCAGACGATGATCCTGGAAAATGACGCCGATGCGGCGACGGTGCAGGGGCACATGACGTGCGGCGAGTTTCGCCAGATCGGTCTGCCCGACCACCACCCGGCCCTTGTTTGGCCTCTCCATCAGCGCGATCAGTTTCAGTAGGGTGCTTTTCCCGGCGCCGGAATGGCCGGTGACAAACACCATCTCTCCCTGATCCACCCGCAGCGTAACGTCCGACAGGGCCTCCTGGCCGCTATCGTAGCGCTTGCTCACTCGATCCATGAACAGCATTTGCGGCATGGTGCTCGACTCGTGGGGAACCCTGCCCGGGTTCAGTGCTGATAGGGCGCCGCTCTGTCCAACAGGGCCGCCACAAACTCACGGGAGTTGAACACTCTGAGGTCTTCCGCGCTCTCGCCGACACCAATGAATCGCACAGGAAGGTTCAACCGTTTGGCGATGGCGAAGATGATGCCACCCTTGGCGGTACCGTCCAGTTTGGTCAATGCGATGCCGGTCAGGGGCACTGCCGCGTTGAACTCCAGCGCCTGGGCCAAGGCATTCTGTCCGGTGCCGGCATCAACCACCAGCATCACCTCATGGGGTGCGGCAGTGTCGAGTTTCGCCACAACTCGATGGATTTTCTTCAGTTCTTCCATCAGATTGGCCTGGGTGTGCAGACGCCCGGCCGTATCCGCGATGACCACGTCGATGCCCCGGGACTGGGCCGCTTGTACCGCATCGAATATCACCGAGGCCGAATCGGCGCCGGTCCGTTGCGCGATCACCGGCACCTGATTGCGTTCGCCCCAGGTCTGCAGTTGTTCCACCGCCGCCGCTCGAAACGTATCGCCGGCCGCCAACAGAACACGGTGCCCATCGGCCATGAGACGACGAGCCAGTTTGCCTATGGTGGTGGTCTTGCCGGCCCCGTTGACGCCCACCATCAGGATCACGAAAGGGCCTTTGCCATGGATCTGCAGGGGTTTGGACACCGGCTCCAGCAGACCGTGCATCGCCGCCTCCAGGGCTGTGATCAGCGCACTCAAATCCTTGAGTTCCCGACGGGACACGCGCTCGGCCAGTTCGCCGATGATGGCCTGGGTCGCCTCCACCCCCACATCGGCCATAAGCAGACGTGTCTCCAATTCCTCCAGCACCTCATCGTCGATGCTGCGTTCGACTTCAAAGAAATCCGCAAGGCCGTCCACCATACTGTGCCGGCTGCGAGCCAGTCTCTGCTTCAGGCGTCCGAAAAAGGCACCTTTTGGTTCGGTTTCCGGCTCCGCCGCGCGCGCTCCAAGCGGCGCCGCATCCATCGCTGGACCCTGCGCCGCTTCAGTCTGCGTGGGTGCCGCGCCGCTGCCCATGCGCCGTTTCAGCCGTTTGAGGAATCCCCGGCGCTCGCCGAGTTCGCGGCGGTTGTCGGTATCCTCGCTCTGATCGGTGGCGTCGGGCTGCTTGGTCGTCCCGGCCCCCTCCGTGTGCTCGCTCATGTATGGTCAGTCGCTTTGAGTGTGATGTGCCCGGCACGGACCCGGTGTTGGCATCCGTACCGGCGTAGGAGTGCGTATCCTATCATTCCCTTGAATCGAGACGGACAGACATTGATGAGGCGTTCAAACTCGGGGGGGCGTGCAGGTTCCGCTTCCGCCTTGCCGCGGCGGGTACGAATCATCGGAGGACGGTGGCGGAGTCGGCAACTGCCGGTGGTTGCGGTGCCGGGTCTCAGGCCGACGCCCGATCGTGTGCGGGAGACCCTGTTCAATTGGCTGCAGCCGGTGCTACCCGGCGCGCGCTGTCTTGACCTGTATGCCGGCACCGGTGTGTTGGGTTTGGAGGCCGCCTCCAGGGGGGCCCAGTCGGTGTATCTGGTGGAGCGGAACGCGGTGGCGCTGACCGCCCTGCGTAGCAGTGTATCAATGCTGGATGCGGACAGGGTCCAAATCGTTGCCGACGATGTCCTGAGGTGGCTGAGGAGCGCGGCAAGTCCGTTTGATGTCGTCTTTGTCGACCCGCCCTATGGTCAGGCTCTGGCCGAAGCCACCTGTGAGGCGCTGGCCTCCGACTGGTTGGCACCCGGCGCCAGGGTTTACCTGGAAACCGAGTCTGAAGCCGGCGATGCCAGTCTGCCGAAGCAGTGGCAACTGCTCCATGAGACCTCAGCCGGTCAGGTCCGAGCGCGGCTGTTCCGGGTTTGACTCTCTCCCCTCGAGTGGATCGATCGATGTCAGGCCTTCGCTTGCGGCCTGATTTGCGCCCCGCCATAATTCGGCGCTCACTCCCCATCGGAAGGACGGGATATTGAGCGTCATCGCAGTCTACCCAGGCACGTTCGATCCGATCACCAACGGGCACATCGATCTCGTCCACCGGGCAACGCGCATGTTCGATCGAGTGGTACTGGGCGTGGCCGTCAGCCCAGGAAAGAGCCCTTTGTTCACTGTCAAGGAGCGGGTCAAGTTGGCGCAGCATGTGTTGGAGGACCTGCCGAATGTAGAAGTCTTGGGATTCGAATCATTGCTGGTGGATTTCGCCCGAAAAGTCGGCGGGCGGGTCCTATTGCGAGGGCTGCGTGCGGTGTCCGACTTCGACTATGAGTTCCAGTTGGCCGGCATGAATCGGCGGCTGGCGCCGGAGATCGAAACCACTTTTCTTACGCCGGCTGAGCAATATGCATTCATTTCATCCAGCCTGGTGCGGGAAGTGTGCAAACTGGGCGGCGATGTCAGCGCTTTTGTGCACCCCGCCGTTGGCCAGGCCCTGATCGACAAATTCGGCTTGCCCAACGGGAGCTGAAAGAGGATCCACATGGCCTTGCTGATTACTGACGAATGTATCAACTGCGATGTGTGTGAGCCGGAATGCCCGAATGGCGCCATTTCCGCCGGCGAGGAGATCTACGAGATCGACCCCAAGCTGTGCACCGAGTGTGTGGGTCACTTCGACACGCCCCAGTGTGTCGAGGTCTGTCCGGTGGATTGCATTCCCAACGATCCCGCGCATGTTGAAAGCCAGGAACAACTCCAGGCCAAGTATGCTGCGTTGATGGCAGTATCGTAATGCGGTGACCCATGCGGCCGGTATCCGCTTCCCGGCCGCTCTTGGTCCCTGGGTTTCGGTCTGGTGGCGGCAGTGTTTCAGGCCTCAGCAGCGGCCGGCCGAGCAAGCACCCCTGCAGACACGCAAAGCCTACCTGCCGTGCCATGCTTATGATATCGGCAGTTTCGATGCCCTCCGTAACGTGTTCATAACCCGCGTCGCGCACCGGGCTTTCACCCAGTGCGAATGTCAAGCCGTCCGGGTCCCGGTCGTTGGTTTGGGCATAGGACGCTCGTGGGTTCCGTTTGCTTGAAGCCCTCAAGGCGACGGCATCCCTCGGAACACCATTTTTTTGTCGCGGACGCGACGCTGTCAGCCTGAAATATCAGCGATCGGCCAAAGCTTGAGTCAAGGCCGTTGCATTGCGGGTCAGGTTTGGCAACGGGCACAGAAAAAAGTCGAGCGTTGTCCGAGCCGTCGTGCCTGTATGGGGTCGCGGCAGACTGGACAGGGCTCACCGCGCCGGCCGTACACGTTGAGTTGCTGACTGAAGTATCCGGGCTGGCCATCACTGGAAACGAAATCCCGCAGCGTTGTGCCGCCCTGGGCAATCGCCGCCTCCAACACCTGACGGATGGCTGCGGCTAGGGTGTGCATGCGCCGACGCGCGATCCGTCCCGCTGCCCGTCCCGGCCTGATGCCTGCCAGAAACAGCGCTTCGCTGGCGTAAATGTTCCCTACCCCAACCACGATGCGACCATCCATGATGACATTCTTGATCGCGGCCTTGCGGCCTCGACTGCGATGATAGAGATAGTCCCCGTCGAACTCACTGCCCAGGGGTTCCGGCCCGAGCCTGGCCAAGAGTGGGTGGGCCTCGATAGGGTGCGGCAACCAGAGCAAGCAGCCAAAGCGCCTTGGGTCGTTTAGGCGCAGCGTCTGGCCGTTGTCAAAACAGACGTCCACATGGTCGTGTGTCGCCGCGGGGCCGGGCTTTGAAAGCACCCTCAGGCTGCCTGACATTCCCAAGTGAAAAAGCAATCCACCGGCGTCGGTGTCCAGCACCAGATACTTGGCCCGTCGATTCACCGAAGCCACCGTGCGACCCCTCGCCATACTCGGCAGGCTTTCGGGCACCGGCCAACGCAGCCGTGGATTGCGAACCACGATCTCACGGATGCGTTGTCCAGTGAGATACAGCTCGATACCGCGACGGGTGGTTTCGACTTCGGGCAGCTCTGGCATCGGTGTGGGTCCTAGGGAAGCCCTAATTCATTTGCGCGGTTCGCATCAATTGATCAGACTTGTCCTAGACCAGGGAGCCTCTGATCTGTTCGTGAACGCGCATCTTGGGACTGAAATGCACAGCTTCATCGTTGCAGATCTTGGCAATAGAGCAACTGTTACCCCCGATCTGCGCCTTGAACCTGCACATTTCGCTTTCCAATCTGTTCCGCCCGGAGTAGGTGAGAGGATCCTTTGGGCTTCTTCAAGGAACCATGGCGCTGGCCGGTATCAGCTCATGCAGTTGCTCTGCTGCGAAATGATACTGAACGCCCAGCTCGGGCCTGGCGATGACGCTTAGGGGGGGGGCGTCCAGTGTCCGCCACTCCAGGTGCAGTGTCCCGCCGTCGGTTTCCACTTCAATCTTAGCCCGGGTGCGGGTTCCGGCAGTCAGGGGTTGAACCGCTTCGGCCGCGGCATTGGCCCAAAGGTCAACCTGCGGTGGCACCTGGTTCACGTCGCCGGATCCAAGTGTCACGCGCTGTACCGTCACCCTGGTGGGAATCAGTTTCGGGCTGACCAGCTCAGCCAGTAGCTGATTCGCCGAATGATGATGCTGGTCCTGAATCAGATGAATCCGGTCCCCCAGTTGGACATAGCGATTGCCACCCACCGGCGCACGGTCACCGAAAATGATGGTATTGCCGTTCAGGCTGAGTAGCAGGTTTGGCGAGGCCAAGCCCAGTGCGGCCAGATCCGCCTCCGACGCCGGATAGTCGGCCAGACTTTCGGCCCCCGCGATGTCCGTCATTTCTTGCACGCGTGCCGGGCGCAGCTCCGATAGGGCGGGTTCGCTCAGCATCCAGTGGTCGTCCTGAAGCAGGATCTGAATCGGTTCGGCGCCCTTGTGTTGAATCTCGATCCGGTCGATTGTAGCCGGTGCCAGCTCGGGCAGGAGCACCGCCGTATGATGCGGTTGAAGATACTGTCTGCCGATCGTGGCGAGGGCGGCTATCCCAATCAGCGCCATCAGGATCAGCAGCAGGCGTTGGTGACCGAGCGTCATGGCCCGCTAACGACGCCGTCGTCGCCGCCACAGTACGGTGGCCCCGGTGATGGCCAGAGCCAGGGGCGACAGAATCAGGAACAGCAGGCCGAGCAAGGCGATCTGGCGATCGCTCAGGTCGATGCGGGTGTCGGGCGCCGGTCGGGTGGGAATGCTGATTGACGCATCGTCCGTCGCCAGCCAGGACAGCATGGCCAGCCCCAGGGGCAGATTCGCGCCCACCCCCAGATAGGCGTTGGTCAGGAAATCGCCGTCTCCGGCCACGATCACGCGTTGCTCAGCGGTGCCGGCACCGGCCGGTCGGGTCAGCGCAACAATCAGAGTGATCGGCCCAGGCCGCTCGGCGCCGCCGGCGTCGTACTGTACTTGCCCGCTGACCGCCCCGGTTTCGGTCCAGCTATCCTGTGTCGTGCCGATCAGGGCGGTCGCGTCCCAGCCCTCAGCGGCTTCCGCATCAATCCCAGTGGCGCGGGGAAACAATGCCGGTGTGTCTTTGGATATGGGCTGATTGACGACGTGGGAAGCCATTGGATTGCCCAACACGAAGGTGGGGTTGTCGATGCCCCTGGACCGGGTACTCGCATCCACCACGAGACCGGGCAGGAGGGTGAGGCCCAGGGCCTCGGCAAAGGTGCCCAGGGACTCGGGCGCGCCTGGATCCGCCAGCCACAGCAGGCTGCCGCCCTGATCCAGGTAGGCAAGCAGCTGCGCCAGCTCGTGTTCCGCGAACTCGCTCGATGGACTGGCGATGATCAGGATGCCGTCGCCGGGCGGTGCCGTGTTCCCGTCTATGCGCAGAGTGTCCACCGCGAATCCGCGACGCCGCAGCTGTTCGCTGAAACTCGAAAGCTGATAGCCTGCCGTCGCTTTCATGTCACGTTCGCCGTGGCCGGTGGTGATCCAAACCTGTTTTGTGCCGCGCCGGGCCAGGCGATACAGGGCATTGGTGACGGCCTGTTCGTTAAGCGCCTGCAAGCGTTCGCTGCGCTCACCCATGCGCACCACCATCTCCCCTTGGCGGCTGATAGCCAACGCCCGGGCCAGGTCCGGTTGCAGATCCGGATTGACAAAGGTCACAGTCAAATCCGGTTTGATTCCACTGTACTGTTCAAAGCGCATGCTGATGCGGCGGCGCAGGGCGGCGGCATCGTCGCCGTCGCGTACGAATGCGGTAACGCTGACCGCTCCGTCCAGGTCCCGCAACACCGCCAGAGTCTCGGCCGAAAGGCTGCTGCGATGTCCGTAAGTCCAGTCCATTTCCACCGCGCTTCGCTGACTCAACCAGTAGGCCAGGGTCAGCAGACCCAAAGCCAGTAGAGTCAAGACCGCGCTGTGCAGGCGGGCGCTGTGGAAGCGCTTGCTCCGGTCCATGGCTTCGCCTCAGCTTTGCAGCCGCTCGCTGTCCAGACGCCAGATACTGAGCACCAGGAAGGCAAGGATCATGATCGGGTAGTAGAGCAAATCGCTGCTGTCGAACACGCCACGCAGCAACCTGTCCAGACGGGTGGCGGGCGAAAGGCCCGACAGGGGGCCGATGCCGTCTCCGGTGGTGCTGAACAGCCACGCCACCAGCAGCAATCCCAGGGTTGCGAAGGCCGCTGCCGTTGGGCTGCCGGTCAGGGTGGACATGAACAGGCCGACGGCGGCGAATGCGGCCAGAGTCAGCCAGAGGCCGAGCAGTCCGGAGGCGAGTTTTCCGCTGTCCAACGTGGTGCCGAAGTACAGTGAGCAGACCATGCAGACCACCGGCATCAGGGCCAGAGTCAACATGCCCAGGATCCCCAGGTACTTGCCCAACACGATTCCGGTCATGGACACCGGCGACGAGAACAACAGCGCCAGGGTGCCGGCACGGCGTTCATCGGCGATCAGGCGCATGGACAAAAAAGGCACGATGAACAGGAACAGCCAGGCTGTCAGATTGAGCGTTGGCATCACCACCCGGTCGGTGACGCCGGTGGGGCTGTTCAATGCCACCAGCTCCGCCTGGCCGTCCAGATGCTGGCTCACCAGTTCGAGGAATACCCAGGCGACGACGACTGTGACCAGAACCATTGCAGCCCAGGCAAGCGGAGACGCGAACAAGCTTCTCAGTTCCTTAGCTGCGATGATCGAGGGCATCACGCTGCGTGCGCCTCCGCGCCGAGTGTAAGTTCGACGAACACTTGCTCGAGGCTGCGTGACTCGGTCTGGATCGCGGTTAGCCGCCAACCGTGTTCACAGGCTGCGTGCACCATCGCTTCGGCGCCGGCGTCGCCGCTGCTGTGGCTCAACCTGAAGCGGCCGTCACCCAGCGATTCCGCCGCTGTAACCCCGTCCAGCTGGCGCAGGGCCTCCACCGTCGGCGGCGCCGCCAGGTGCAGCACCAGTGTAGTCCCTGCTGACGGCTGATCCATGTCAGCCAGGTCGGCGGCGTAGACCGAGCGGCCTGCGTGGATGATCAGGACATGGCTGCACACCGCCTGGATTTCACCCAACAGGTGGCTGGACAGTATCACCCCATGGTCCCGGCCCAGGGAGCGAATCAGGCGCCTGATTCCGCGTATTTGAATCGGGTCCAGCCCAACCGAGGGTTCGTCCAGAACGACGACGGCAGGATTGTGGACGATGGCCTGGGCGATGCCAACGCGCTGTTGAAAGCCCTTTGACAGGTGCCGGATGAGTTGCCGTCGATGGCCCAGCAGATCGCAACGCTGGCAGGCCAGATCAACCGCCTCGGCCACTGCCGGTGCGGGCACGCGCCGCAGGCGCGCCGCATAGCCCAGATATTCTCCCACCGTCAGCTCCGGATAAAGCGGTGGGTGTTCCGGCAGGTAGCCGATCATCGCCTTGGCCGGAATGGGCTGATCCTGAAGCACATAGCCACCCACCCGAACCTCACCGGCCGTTGGCGCCAGGTTTCCCGTCAGCATCCGCAGGGTGGTGGATTTGCCCGCGCCGTTGGCGCCGAGAAAGCCCAGCACCTGACCCCGGCGCAGTTCGAAACTGACCCCCGACACTGCAGGCATGCCGGCGTAGTCCCGCCTCAGCGCTTTTGCCTGAATCAGTATTTCGTTCAGAACGATGGTTCCTGTTTCATGGGGCCCCAATGGTAGCCGGGTTCGTCGGTCGCATCACCTGCAATCCATCAAGCGAGGTTTGATCGCTTGCAGCAATCGCGCCGGCGCTTTGCCCTTTCTGGTACGAGGCGGATCGAGCGGAGCTGGCTTGTTGCCG
>JAHEDQ010000332.1 GCA_024641125.1 Candidatus Competibacteraceae bacterium
CCACCCTGGTCAGCTCACCCTCGCATACCAGCATCCTGCCATCGACAAAACTGTAGTCCACATAGTCGTTCTGACATAGCACCAGTGCAGCCACCGGGTCGGCATGCGCCCCGACAAAGGGCCGCCGTTCGGTGTCAAAGGCGATGAAATCGGCCGACATACCCGGCGCCAGGTATCCGATGTCGCTCCGCCCCAGAACCTGGGCGCCGCCGCGGGTGGCGATTTCCAGCGCTTCGCGCGCGCTCATGCCGGCCACATCGACTTCCCTGAGCCGGGCCAGCAGCAGCGCCTGACGCGCTTCATGGAGCAGATTGCCGGTGTCGTTGGAGGCCGAGCCGTCCACACCCAAACCCACCGGCACCCCGGCATCCCGCATGCTCCGGATCGGCGCAGCGCCGCTGGCCAGGCGCATGTTGCTACAGGGACAATGGGCCACGCCAGTGCCGGCTTGGGCGAACAAACTGATTTCCGCGTCATTGAGCTGGACACAGTGGGCGTGCCAGACATCGTCGTTCAACCAGCCCACCGACTCGATCCACTCTCCGGGCCGCATGCCATAGCGTGCGCGCATGTAGGCGATGTCATCCTGATTCTCCGCCAGGTGGGTGTGCAACCGCACGCCGGGGTGGCAACGCGCCAGGGCAGCGGATTCCCGCATCAGGTGTTCGGAAATGGTGAACGGCGAACAAGGCCCCAGTGCCATCCGGATCATGGCGTGCGGGCGGTTGTCGTGATACTGCTCGATGAGTCTTTGGCAATCTATCAGGATGTCGGATTCACGCTCCACGACCGAATCCGGTGGCAACCCCCCCTGGCTTTCGCCGATGCTCATACTTCCGCGCACGGCGGTAAACCGCATGCCCAGCTCAACCACGGCGCGAATCTCATCATCGATGCTGCAGTCGTTGGGGAGAATGTAGAGATGATCGCTGGAGGTGGTGCAGCCGCTCAACAACAGTTCCGCCGCCGCCAGTTTAGCGCTGAGATAAACTTCGTTGGACTGCATTCCGGCCCAAATCGGGTATAGCGCCTTGAGCCAGGGGAACAGAGTTCCATCCGGCTTCACCACGCGGGTGAGGACCTGATAAAAGTGATGGTGGGTGTTGACCATCCCCGGCATCACAATATAACGGTCCTTGAGATCGAGCACCTCGTCAGCGTCGTTGGTCAATTCAGCGGTGGTTCCCACCGCTTCAATCACATTGCCGCGGATGCTCAAGGCGCCGTTTGAAATCTCCCGGCGTTGTTCATCCATGGTCACCAGGGTGTGTATGTTCCGAACCAGCAGCCGCTTTGAAGGGGCGGCGGCGGACGCGCCGGCCAGCCAATCTTCGCTCATGGATTATCGGTCCCGATGATGGCCCAGTAGCGGAAGCCGTCCCGCATGCGTGGCGCCAGCCCGGACCGCGACGCCGCCGGCCGGCGGGTTGAGACCAGCTCGGCCAGATCCGCGCCCACCCGGGGGTGGTAGAGGTGGTACTCGTGACCGGTAATCTGATAGCGTCCGGCCTCCGATACGTCGATTGTATCCATGCCGTCGATCAGGGTCAGGCGCTCGCCGGCCTGACCCAGCCGGGGATAGCCGTTGAGCTGCTCCGACAGGGCCAACGGGGTATCGTTTACAGACGCATACAGCGTTACGTGCCCAACCAAAGGGCGAATCCAGTCAAA
This sequence comes from Candidatus Competibacteraceae bacterium, assembly GCA_024641125.1. GTDB lineage: Bacteria > Pseudomonadota > Gammaproteobacteria > Competibacterales > JAHEDQ01 > JAHEDQ01. The sequence goes on from JAHEDQ010000332.1 coordinate 1,672, forward strand.
GGCGTCAACAAACGTCGCGCCATCGAAATCCGGCGCCATCAGTATGAGCTGATCAATCGGAGGCTGCGTCTCCGGCATGACGTTGAGCCGGTCGAGGGCGTAGAAGGCGCCTCGGGAACCGATGCTGTGCGCCAGCAGGTGCAGCGGCGTTTCCGGCCCCATCCGATCGTGTATCTGCTGGATCGTTCGCGCCAGAAAAGGAACGCTCCACTCCACGTCCACCTGATCCGGCAGGTAATTCGCTGGGTTGCCGTCGGACGGCCAGCTGAACAACACCACCTCGGCTTCACCCTCCAGGCGACGCTGCAGATCGGCGCCCATCCGGCAAGCACGTTCAAAACCGTAATTGTAGCCATGGACCAGCAGCAGCACCGGACGGCCCGGGGATTCGCCAACACGTTGCTTTAGACGGACCCAGAACGCGTCGGTTTTCGTGTCTTCTTCCACCGCCAGTGTGCGGGACTCTGTGGGCACATAGAACGGCATGTGTTCGGCCAGGTCGTTCATCAGGGCGATGGGCGAAAATGCCACGCGGCATATGCCGGAATGCACGCCACCGCGTTCACCGGTATAGCCGACCACCGAAGCTTCGCCCGGTCTGCGACCACGGTTGGTAAGGTATAGAACCTCCACCAGGATCTCCGCGGCTTGTTCCGAGGACGACACCACGCCCGCGGCAGCCATATCAGCGTTCGAGCCGATCAGGGCCCAGATCATCATCAGCAGCAACGGAGCCCTCACCGTATTCCTGTCTGATCAATGCGCTCGACGCGGTAGCCAATACGAGGGAAATGAACCAGGCAGCGGCCGATGCGGGCGTCGTCGCGTCGAATAGCGATCTCCTCAGTGCCCAGCCGGACAAGATCGCCGCACACGGGTGGGTCCCCGCCATCTCCCTCGGGCACCACCTGAACCGGGTCTCCTATGGTAAGCCCTTGCGGATCGTCGGAATCGACCTGCTGCACATCGTCGGGTTCGGCGGCGGCGGCCAGATCCAAGGCCGCACCGGCCGAGAGCGCGCTGGGGTGGCCGTGACCAATGTCCGCCACCCGCTGCATCCAGTCGGTCACCCAGGGCATAGCAGCCAACAGCACCGGGCCCTGCTCACAGCGCCCCTGGATAAACCACGCGAGGTAGTAGCACAGCGCATCGGCAAGACCGGGTTGTTCGCCGAACATGAAGCGTCGACCATCGGCCAGGCTGTCCTCCATCCAGCTCAGGTGTCCGCGCAGTTGTGCCAGGGTTGAAGGCAATTCCGCGCGCAAAGCCTTGAGATCATGCTCCGGGCCGAAATAGAGGCGACCTCGATCGGCGGCGAAATCCGCTGGCAGCGCCTCCGCCTGGCTGGCCAACACCACGGTGAGAGCCAATTGAAATACCGGCCCGTCGGCCCACCGGCTGATGGCCCAGTGCATACCGGCCGCACCGTGAGGATACAGAGTCGGTTCCGGGTATCGGCGTTGGATCTCCCTAATGATGCATTGGCTGTCGCAGTAGACGTTTGCGCCGACCTGCATCACGGGAGTCCGGCGATACCCTCC
>JAHEDQ010000333.1 GCA_024641125.1 Candidatus Competibacteraceae bacterium
TACAGCGGGCGCCCACTGAACTGCTCGCGGCACTGCGGGACATGGGACTCGGCCTGGGGCAGTTGTCCGGCAGAATGTTACGGCGACGGTTTATCAAGGGCGACCGTCGCATCGCCCTGCCCCTGTCGAGCCCCAACACGGCCCTGTCGGCACCGCTTGCCGCGGCGCGTAACCTGGCCTTCACCTCTTTCCCTCTGGCGGAGCTCAAGGCCATGGGGCGCCCTGCCGGCGCCACCCTCAATGACGTGGTGCTGGCTATCTGTGACGCGGCCCTGTTGCGCTACCTGTCCGAGCAGGGCCAGATACCGTCGAGGCCCCTGGTAGCAGCGGTGCCGATCAATCTGCGCCAGCCGGGCAGTGAGGACGAGGGCAACCTGGTGACCAGCGTCCAGGTCAAGCTGGGCAAACAGGGCCAGGATCCGGCCTCGCGCCTGGAGACGATCAGCCAGTCGATGAAAATCGCCAGAGACATGTACTCGGATGTGCCCGCGGTGGCCACCCAGGCCTACAGCCTGGGCTGTGCCGGCCTGGGCGCCGTGGGCAGAAGCCTGCGCCTGGAAGGCCTCATGCCGCCGCCCTTCAACCTGATCATCTCCAACGTGCCCGGGCCGCGGGAAGCGCGCTATTTTGGCGGCGCCCGCATGCTGGCCACCTACCCCATCTCGGGCATCGCGCCGATGAATGCGTTGAACGTGACGGTGTACAGCTACGACGGCGAGCTGTATTTCGGACTGGTATCCGGGCGGCGGGCACTGCCGCATCTGCACGACCTGAAACTGTGTATCGACGAGATATACGAGGAATTCAAAGAACAGTTACTCCAGTCTGCGGCCGGCGCGCAAGGCTGATCGCATTTTTGCACCCGCTGTCACACGCATTTTTCTACCATCGGGAGAAAACTGCCATGAGCACAAACAAAGTCTTCGCCGCAATCGCTGCGGCCACCGCATTGGTCGTTGGCCCGCTGCAGGCCCGGGAAACCAATCTCTACTGGGGCGACACCCATCTGCACACCAGCAACTCTTTCGATGTCTACCTGTTCGGCACGCCCACCTCCACCCCTGATACGGCCTACCGCTTCGCCCGCGGACTACCGGTGGTGAATCCCACCACCGGCACCCGCTGGCAGTTGTCCACGCCGCTGGACTTCCTGGTGGTGGCTGACCACGCGGAAATGGTCGGCGCTGTGCCGCGCATCTACGCCGGCGACCCGGTGGTTGCCGACACCCGCATGGGCAAGCTGATCCTCGAGATGGCCCCGGACCAGTCGGAAGAAAACCTGATGAAGATCTACAAGATGTTCGTCCGGGCCGGCACCGGCGAGAAAACCGAACAGGGCATCACCGTAAAGGACCTCTACAACGATCTCCACGGCGGCGACAAGCGCACCGGTTTCTGGCAGCGCTACATCGACACCGCCGAGAGCCACAACACCCCGGGGGAGTTCACCACTCTGATCGGCTGGGAGTGGACCGCCATGCCCAAGGGCGGCAATCAGCACCGGGTGGTGTTCATGGCCGAAGGGGGCGAGACAGCTCGCAAGTTCCTGCCCTACAGCCAATTCGAAAGTGAGAACGAGGAGGACCTGTGGGACTGGCTGGACAAAACCTCGCAGGAGACCGGGGCGAGCTTCGTGGCCATTCCCCACAACCCGAATATCAGCCTGGGACAGATGTTCCCGCTGGTGCGTTACAACGGCCAACCGGTGGACGCCGACTATGCCCGCAAGCGCATGATGTGGGAACCGGTGGTGGAGGTCACCCAGATCAAGGGTGACTCGGAAGCGCACCCGATGTTCTCTCCCACGGACGAATACGCGGACTTCGAGACTTATCCGTTCGTCCTCACCGCGGACGGCGGCACACCCGATCCCACCGAGGGCGACTACGTGCGCAGCGGGCTGAAGCGGGGCCTGCAGTTCGCATCGAAGACCGGCGTCAATCCCTTTCAGGTCGGCATGATCGGCTCCACCGATTCACACACGGGGATGTCCGCTGTTGAGGAAAACAATTTTGCCGGCAAGGGCCAGCACGACTCCCGGCCCGAATTGCGCACTCACATGACCGGACTCGGCACTTCGCGGGGCTGGGACATGGGGGCCTCCGGTCTGGTCGGCGTGTGGGCGCCGGAAAATACGCGCCGTGACCTGGTGGCTGCGTTCAAGCGCAAGGAAGTGTATGCCAGCACCGGGCCGCGCATTCGGCTGCGCTTCTTTGGTGGCTACGACTTCAAGGCGAAGGACGCCAACGCCAAAGACCTCGCGGCCGTCGGCTACCAGAAGGGCGTGCCCATGGGCGCCAGCCTGCAGGCCGATGGCAAAAAGGCGCCCCGGTTCCTGGTTGCCGCGAGCAAGGACCCCATCGAGGGAAACCTGGACCGCATCCAGATCATCAAGGGCTGGGTGGACGCCGAAGGCAACAGTCACGAGCAGGTGTATGACGCCGCCCTCGCCGGCGGGCGCAAGGATGGCAGCGAGCAGGTAGGCAATACCGTGGAACTCGACACCGGCAAGTACACCAACACCATCGGGGAAGAGCAACTCAGCGCCTACTGGCAGGACCCCGACTTCGATCCGACCCAGCATGCCTTCTACTACGTGCGGGTGTTGCAGATCCCGACACCTCGCTACTCGCTGCTGGACGCCATCGCCCTGGGTATCGATCCCGAGGAGACCAACCGTCCGGCCACCATCCAGGAGCGCACCTACAGTTCGCCAATCTGGTATTCGCCCTGAATGTTCTCATCTGCCACTTCCCGTCTCACCGGCGCGCCCGGGGCAGCAACGGACTACAGTCCTTCAACGAATATGACCCGGTAATCCGCCGCCTGCTGGCGGTAGGGGATTGCGGCCTGGTAGGCGGGGCTCTGGTACCAGGCCCTGGCCTCCTCCATGGAGGGAAACTCGGCGATGATCACCCCGTCCGGCGCCCTGCCCTCCATCACCTCCATGGCGCCGTAAACCGCCAGGGGTTTCAGCTGGAACTCGCCGGTGTTTTCGCGGGTGATGCGCTGGTACTCGGCCATGGCCTCGGTATCGCGCACCGGGCTCTCGCGCATCGCGATCAAGTAAACGGGCATCTGCCGTTCTCCTCTGGGTTCGAGCAGCCGGGTCCCGATTGCGGTGCCACAATCAGGAAACGACGCGACCGCCATTGACGCCTATGGTCTGCCCGTTGACGTCGCTGCTGTG
>JAHEDQ010000334.1 GCA_024641125.1 Candidatus Competibacteraceae bacterium
GTGGAGGCATTTCGCGAGGAGGTGGAGCGCCTCCAGCGGGATACGTCCAAGCCCAAAGTCTGACTATGATCCAAGTGGTTGCCGAGCGGTACATGGCCGAGGCGCTCAAGCTCGCCCGAAATGGTCTCTACACCGCATCGCCGAATCCGCGTGTCGGATGTGTCCTGGTCCGAGACGGGCAGGTGATTGGCCGCGGCTGGCATATGCGCACCGGGGCACCCCACGCGGAGGTCAATGCCCTCAATGAAGCCGGAGATCGCTGCGCCGGCGCCACCGCCTACGTCACGCTGGAACCCTGTTCGCACCGAGGGCTTACGCCGCCCTGCGCCGATGCCCTGATTGACGCCGGGGTGGCGCGGGTCGTCGCGGGCATGCGCGATCCCGATCCACGGGTTTCCGGGCGGGGTTTGGCCAGGCTGCGCGGCGCCGGCATTGCGGTGGAAGTTGGTCTTCTTGAAACCCAGTGCCGGACGCTGAATCGCGGATTCATCAGCCGGCATGAACGCCATCGTCCGTGGGTGACGGTCAAGCTTGCGGCCAGTCTCGACGGGCGCACCGCCATGGCTTCGGGGGAAAGTCGGTGGATCACATCGGACTCGGCCCGGCGCGACGTCCAGCGTCTGAGGGCCCGCTCCGATGTTGTTATGACAGGTATCGGAACATTACTGGCCGATGACCCCAGTCTGAATGTGAGACTGAGCGGCGCGGAGTTGGGTTGCTCAGGGCAGGTCCGGCAGCCGGTCCGGGTGGTGTTGGATTCAGAGTACAAAGCCCCCGGCAGTGCGAAGCTTTTTTCGTTGCCGGGTGACATTCTGATCTATGGAGTAAAACCTGCGTGTGAGGCGGGCTGCAGCGCAGTGCGCAGCCAGGCGGTGCAGGTGAGCGTCCCAGCGATCAGCGGTCGACCGGCGCTGGATGCGGTGATGCGCGACCTGGCGACTCGGGGCATCAACGAGGTGCTGGTGGAGGCGGGTGCTACGCTGGTCGGTGCCCTGTTCGAAGGCGGGCTGGTGGACGAACTGGTTCTGTATCTGGCGCCCCACCTGATGGGCAGTGAGGCGCGGGGCCTGGTTGAGTTGGTCGGTCTGGAGCACATGGCGGATCGAATCGGGCTGGAGTGGGTCGATTACCGAATGGTCGGGCGGGATCTTCGATTGACGGCCCGGGTGGCACAGGCGCCAAAGGCGGTTTAAGGAATGTTTACAGGAATCATCGAAGCGGTGGGTAGGGTGGCGGCCAGCCAGATGCGGCAGGGGGATCTGCGTCTACGCATTGAAACCTGTGGGCTGGACCTGTCGGACGTTGCCGTGGGCGACAGCATCGCGGTCAACGGCGTCTGCCTGACCGCGGTGGAATTGCCCGGTGATGGATTTTGGGCCGATGTTTCCGCCGAGACACTTTCTCGCAGCCTGTTCGGAGACTATGAGCCGGGCACCCGGGTCAATCTGGAAAAATCACTGCTTCCAACCACCAGACTGGGCGGTCACATGGTCAGCGGCCATGTGGACGGGGTGGGCGAAGTGCTGGACCGACGCGAGGAGGCCCGCTCGGTGCGGTTTCACATCCGCATCCCGGATGCGCTTGCCCGTTTCATGGCCGAGAAAGGGTCTGTTTCCATCGACGGCACCAGTCTTACCATCAACGGTGTGGAGGGCGCGGTGTTCGACGTCAACATCGTTCCGCACACTCTGAACCACACCGTGATCGGGGGTTATCGGCCCGCTACTCGGGTGCATTTGGAGGTAGATGTCATCGCCCGCTATCTGGAGCGGTTGCTGCTCGGCGCGGATGCGGCCCGTACAACGGCGAAGTTGACGCTGAACGACCTGCGCAGGGCGGGTTTCGTCCGATAGGGCTGCGTATGAACAGCACAGAACAGATTCTCGAGGAATTGCGCCAGGGTCGCATGGTCATCATCATGGATGACGAGGATCGGGAGAATGAAGGTGACCTGCTGATGGCGGCCAGTCAGGTCAGGCCCGAAGATATCAACTTTATGGCCCGTTACGGCCGCGGTCTGATCTGTCTGACTTTGACCCTGGAACGCTGCAAGCAGTTGCGTCTGCCTCTGATGGTCAGCGCCAACGGGTCGGCACAGGCAACCAATTTCACGGTGTCCATCGAAGCGGCCGAGGGTGTGACCACCGGGATCTCGGCCTATGACCGCGCCCATACGATACGTACCGCCGTGGCACCCGACGCCCGGCCCGAGTCGGTCGTTCAGCCCGGGCATATTTTTCCGCTCATGGCGCAACCGGGAGGCGTGCTCAACCGTGCCGGCCATACTGAGGCAGGGTGTGATCTGACTCGTTTGGCGGGTTTGGAAGCCGCCGCGGTTATTGTGGAAATTCTGAATGAGGACGGCAGTATGGCCCGCCGTTCTGACTTGGAGGCCTTTGCACGGGATCATGGGCTGATGATTGGGACCATCGCCGATCTCATCCACTATCGGTTGCGGACCGAAAAAACGGTGGAGCGCATGGCAGAATGCGATATTGAGACCGACTTTGGCGCTTTTCGACTGGTAACCTATCGTGATCGTCTGGCCGACCAGGTTCATCATGCCCTGGTCAGGGGTGAGCCTACGGCGGAGCAGGATGTGCTGGTGCGGGTCCATTTGATGGACTCCCTGAGGGATGCCCTGTCGGTCCATTTGATGGACGGAAGCCGCCCGCTGCGCAGTGCTCTGGAGCGGGTAGCCCGGGAGCCGGTCGGGGTGGTGGTGGTGTTGAGTCAGGATGACGATCCCAAGGCCGTGGTCCGGCGTGTTCGAGCCTTGGCGCTGGAGCCCGACGGATCGGCGGCCGCACAGGTTGGTGCGCAGGAGAGCCGGGAACTGCGCACTTACGGAATCGGTGCGCAGATTCTGTTCGATCTCGGTATACGCCGGATGCGGGTTCTGAGTGCACCGCGTAAGCTGCACGCCATTTCAGGCTTTGGCCTGGATATCGTCGATTACGTCTCTTGAGGAAGGTCTTATTTTTTCTCGGTCGAGCAGATTGGAGACTGAAATGAGCAGGTACAAAGCGCATAGCGCGGGTAACAGGTTTATTGCCAGGATTTGCACCGATGAAGCTGTGCATTTGAGACCCAAGACGTAAGTTCACGGATGGAGCTCCCTTAGCGAGGGCCTGGCGTGTTCCGAACCGCGAATTTGTGTGTTTGAGGTCCGGGATGCTCGTTAGAAC
>JAHEDQ010000155.1 GCA_024641125.1 Candidatus Competibacteraceae bacterium
TGACCGAAGCTGCGGACTTGCCTTTACCGCCCCGGCGCTGGGCACGGTACTCGGTCAGTGGCTGCGCCTTTGCGTATCCCCCATGGGACAGCGTCACCACCACGTCCTCTTCGGTGATCAAATCCTCTGAGGTAAGGTTTTCGTGGGTTTGCCGGATCTCGGTGCGACGCTCGTCTCCGAACTGTGCGCGAATGTCGGCCAGCTCATCCCGAATCACAGCCATCAGCCGGTCCGGGTCGGTCAAAATCTCGATCAGATCCGCGATGCGCTCGAGGATATCGCTGTATTCCTCGATGATCTTGCCTTGTTCCAGCGCCGTCAGCCGGTGCAGACGCAGATCCAATATCGCCTGGGCCTGGGTGTCGGAAAGGCGATAGCCGCCCTCATGCTGACCGAACGCCGGATCCAACTCATCGGGGCGCGAAGCGTCGGCGCCTGCCCTGGCTAACATGGTCTCGATCGCGGCGCCGGGCGGCCAGGAACGCGCCATCAGGCCCTGTTTGGCGTCAGCCGGGCTGGCCGAGGCCTTGATCAGTTCGATTACCTCATCGATATTGGCTAGGGCAACAGCCTGACCCTCGAGGATATGCGCCCGTTCGCGAGCCTTGCGCAAATCATAAACCGTCCGCCGTGTCACCACTTCTCGACGGTGGCGGACGAAGGCTTCCAACAGCGCCTTCAGGTCCAGCAAGCGTGGCTGCCCGTCCACCAGGGCAACGGTGTTGATCCCGAACACGCTCTGCATCTGAGTGTGTTTGTATAAGTTGTTGAGGACCACCTCCCCCATTTCACCTCGCCTGAGCTCAATCACCATGCGCATGCCGTCTTTGTCCGACTCGTCGCGCAGCTCCGATATGCCCTCCAGGCGCTTTTCTTTAACCAGTTCCGCAATCTTCTCCAACAGGCGCGCCTTGTTCACCTGATACGGCAGTTGGTGGACGACAATGGTCTGGCGACCGCTGTCTTTGTCGGTTTCGATCTCGGCCCGTGCCCGCACATGGATCCGTCCGCGACCGGTCAGGTAGGCCTCGCGAATACCGCTCGCGCCGTTAATGATGCCCGCCGTGGGGAAATCCGGGCCCGGCAAATGCACCATCAACTGCTCGATGCTGATGTCCGGACGTTCGATCAGAGCCAGGCAGGCATCGATGACCTCCCGCAGATTGTGTGGCGGTATGTTGGTGGCCATGCCGACAGCGATTCCCGAGGACCCGTTTACCAGCAGGTTGGGCACCCGGGTGGGCATCACGGCGGGCTCCGACTCGGAGCCGTCGTAATTGGGGATGAAATCGACGGTCTCCTTGTCAAGATCGGCCAGCAACTCGTGGGCGATGCGCGCCATGCGTACTTCGGTGTATCGCATAGCCGCTGGTGCGTCACCGTCCACCGAACCGAAATTGCCCTGACCGTCAATCAGTACGGCACGCATGGAAAACGGCTGCGCCATGCGCACGATGGTGTCGTATACCGCCGTGTCGCCGTGGGGGTGGTACTTACCGATCACGTCACCGACCACCCGGGCCGATTTCTTGTAGGCCTTGTTCCAGTCGTTGCCAAGCTCGCTCATGGCATAAAGCACCCTGCGATGCACGGGCTTGAGGCCGTCACGCACATCGGGCAGGGCCCGCCCGATGATCACGCTCATGGCGTAATCCAGGTAGGACTGCTTCATCTCGTCTTCGAGATTGACCGGTAGGACTTCCTTTGCGAAGTCAGCCATGGATTCAGGGTTCCTTAGATACGCAAACAAGCTCTGGCGCCACACAGACGCCGTCCAATCTGAGATCGTAGCACATTAGGCATCCCCAAGGCAGCACTCGGACCGGCTCTTAAAATAGCTCTCGGAGCGTTTCAGGGGCTTTGGGACTGCAAAACGGCCTGTATCGTTTTGTGGCTCGGGGCAGTGACCACACCCCGCTCCGTAACAATCACATCGATCAGCCCGGCCGGGGTGACATCGAACACCGGATTCCAGGCCTGCACGCCCTCGGGCGCGAACGACCGGCCGCCGAGCCTCGTCACCTCCTCACCCGCACGCTCTTCCAGTGGAATCGAACCGCCGTCCGGCGTGGCCGGATCTATGGTGCTGGTGGGGGCGGCCACCATGAACCGTACGCCATGGTAGCGGGCCGCAATGGCCAGGTTGTAGGTTCCGATCTTGTTGGCCGCATCTCCATTGGCGGCGATGCGATCTGCACCGACAACCACCCATTGCACTTTGCCGGTGCGCATCAGCCAGGCAGCCGCACCGTCGCATATCAGCGTGACCGGAATCGAATCCTGGACCAGTTCCCAGGCGGTCAGCCGAGCCCCCTGCAACCAGGGTCGCGTTTCGTCCGCGTAAACCTGGCTTAGGCAGCCCTGTCCGTAAGCGGTTCGGATGACGCCCAGCGCGGTGCCGAACCCACCGGTCGCCAGCGAACCCGTGTTGCAGTGGGTCAAAACGCCACACGGGCCCTGGATCAGGCCGGCACCCAATTCTCCCATGCGCCGATTGGCGGTGATATCCTCGTCATGCATTGCCTGAGCTTCAGCAAACAACGCCTCCTCCACCTCCGAGGTGGCCAGCTTGGCTGCCCGGGCCCGCAAACGCGCCACCGCCCAGCCAAGATTCACCGCCGTGGGTCGGGCAGCCGCCAGCTGGTCCAGATCGTCGGCAAACCCCCTGTGCCAGTCCTTGCCCGACGCGCGGATCCGGTCTCGTGCCGCGAGCACCGCACCATAGGCCGCGGTGATTCCAATCGCCGGCGCCCCCCTGACGACCATGTCCCGGATTGCCTCGGCCACCGCGTCGCAGCGGTCGAAACTCAACCAAACGACTTCATCCGGCAACTTCCGTTGGTCCAGAAGTTTCAGGCTGCCTTCGGACCAGGCAATGGCTCGGATCGAATCCAGAATCGGATGCGGTGCAGCGTTCATGTCTAGGGTTCGCCTCCAGGGCGTCGAATTCGAACTACACGTGCTCAGTCGGTATCGCGAGCGGTCACTAGAGTCCGGAAAGGCTTCGTCAGCAGCGCCGAAGCGCCCGCCGCAATGCCGCAATACCCCACGAAATGCCCGTGCGCGCCGACCGAATGCGTCACAGTGACTGGTGCGACCCAGCCAGGGCTTGACCCGTCCAAACCCTTGCCGCTGATCCAGGAAGCTTCTGATTTGTTCTGGATGAAGCAGATTGGAGAATTGAATGTGCAGCTTCAAGCCGCAGATCGAGGGTAAGAGTTGTTCTGTTGCCAGAATCTGCAACGATGAAGCTGTACCTGTCAGTCCCAAGATGCACGTTCACGAATAGAGTAGGGACCCCCTAGAGCGACACACGGGAACGTTGCCACGAAGCCACGGTTACGGACGTGTGCACGAAAGCGCTAGTGTGCTGTCCCGTAGGTTCGTTGCAGAGCGCCCCACATCCGCCAGTGCAAGGCGCCGATGCGAAGGCATAGCAGGCTCTGTCGAGCGGCGCCGACGTCGCATTGGTGGATGTGGGGCGCTCCTCGCCCCGCTGAAATGCAACGAACTTACAGGACAGCACACTAGGCACCATGCTGGTAATTTTGACACAATGCCCCTGGCCTGAAAATAAAGGTCGGCGCAGCGACTGGTGACGGTCGTAAACAATGGAATTGCCTAGGCAACACGGTCTCAGGGAGACAGTCGTTGAATGCATGTCCTCAGACATTTGTTGTTTTTTAGATAATGCAAACAACATTCTGTTGCATATTAGATAAAAGCGTTCTAATCTTGCACTAAGCTGGCAAAGGTATTAGTTGCGGCTTGCACATATTAACCTCGGCCCAAATCAGGGAGAATTCTTCGATGAAGCAACTGATCAAGATCGGCCTCTGCGCCGCGCTTTGCGCCTCGTGGGTGGGCACAGTCCACGCCGATGCGGAAGCCGCAGTAGGCTACGCGAACGCCCATGGTCAATACGTTAGTACCGGACACGACGGGTGCTTGATAACGCCGCGCTGGTCGCCGGAGCAGGCGGTAGAAGACTACGAAAACGGCGCGCCCGAGTTCGTGGAAGCCTGTCACCCAGAATTGGTTCCGGAAGAAGTGGTGCCCATGGCGCCGATGATGGTGCAGGAGCGCGCCACTTTCGCAACCGACGCATTCTTCGCCTTTGACAGCGACGCGCTGAAGCCGGAAGCCACTGCGAAGTTGGAGCAGCTGGTGCGGGATATGAGCACCGCCCAGACCATCAACACCATCGAAGTGGTCGGCCACACCGACAGCACCGGTCCAGCTGACTACAACCAGGGTCTGTCCGAGCGTCGTGCCAATTCGGTCCGCGACGAATTGGTCAACCTGGGCATCAACCCGGCGCTGATCCAGGCCCGCGGCGAAGGAGAAAACATGCCGCGTGCAAGCAACAGCACCCGTGAAGGCCGCGCCGAGAACCGCCGCGTGGACGTGAACGTGGAAGGCATTGTTGAAGAAGTTGAAGAGGTTGTGGTTGAAGAGGTCGTGGTCGAAGAAGTGACGACCAACTAACACACCAGCAACACTGGTCGGAAAGCCGTTCCGGTACATGCCGGAGCGGCTTTTTTTGTACCGCTGTCAACCTGTCCTATACTGCCGTGCGCCGCCCGCCGCCTGCGCGTTACTGAGCACCCATGATTTCCACACCCACCCTTGTACGGGCTCGTTGGCTGATTCCCAATCCGACCGATGGTCGGGTTTTGGAAGATTATGGCGTGCTCTGCGTTGACGGCTGCATCACCTGGATCGGGCCCTGGTCTGAACGCGCCCCGGCGCCCCCTAAGGCGGAGCAGGTGGAACTGACGGGGCATGCGCTTTGTCCCGGTTTCGTGAACAGCCACACCCACGCCCCCATGAGCCTGATGCGGGGGATGGCCGACGATCTTCCGCTCATGACCTGGCTGGAGCATCACATCTGGCCCGCGGAGGCACGATGGGTCAGCGAATCGTTCGTCCGAGCCGGCGTCCGGCTGGCGATGGCGGAGATGATCCGATCCGGCACCACCGCCTTCAGCGACATGTATTTTTTCCCAGATGTGGTGGCGGCCGAGGCCGACAAGGTGGGTATGCGTGCAACGGTGGGACTGATCGCCATAGACCTACCCACGGTCTGGGCACAATCGGCATCGGAATACATTGCCAAGGGCAGCGAAGTTCAACAATGCTGGCGAGGGCACTCCCTGATCCGCACCGCATGGGCACCCCATGCACCTTACACCACCAGCGACGATACGCTGGAGCGGATCGGGCGACTGGCCGAAGAACACGACAGCCGAGTCCATATCCATTTGCACGAAACCCGTCATGAGATGGAAGAAGCGCAGTCAAAGCACGGCCGGCGACCTTTGGCGCGACTGGACGCACTGGGCATGGTTAATCCGCGTCTGATCGCGGTTCACATGACCCAGCTCCAAGACGATGAAATCACGCTGTTGGCAACCACCGGCGCCCATGTGGTGCATTGCCCGGAATCGAATCTAAAACTGGCCAGCGGTTTTTGCCCGGTCACCAGGCTGCTGGCGGAGGGAGTGAGTTGTGCCCTGGGCACGGATGGGGCGGCCAGCAACAATGATCTGGATATGATGGGAGAAATGCGAACCGCGGCGCTGCTGGCGAAGGGCGTGAGTGGCAACGCCGCCGCGCTGCCCGCGCAACAGGCGCTGGACCTGGCCACCCGCGGCGGCGCCCGGACGTTGGGCTTGGAAGCCAAAGTCGGCGCACTGGAGGTGGGCATGGCAGCCGACATGGTGGCCGTTGATCTCACCGGCCTTTCCACGCTGCCCGTCTACAACGCCATATCGCAGCTGGTGTATGCGGCGGGCCGCGATCAGGTCACCGATGTCTGGATCGCCGGCAGGCGGGTACTGCACGCCGGCGTGCTCACCACCATCGACGAAGCAGAAGCGGCCGCGGACGCATGCCAATGGGGCCTTAGACTGGCTCCACAAATGGCCTAAGGAGCCTCTGATCTATTCGTGAACGTGCATCTTGGGTCTCAAATACACGGCTTGATCGTTGCAAATTTTGGCAATAGAGCAACTGTTACCCGCGATCTGCGCCCTAATTCTGCGCATTCCAGCCTCCAACCTGCTGCGTCCAGAATGGATCAGATGGCTCCCTAACTGAATTTTCGGAGCACTCATGAGCGCGAACGTCGACTACGGAGAGATTCACAAGTTTGATGAGATGGCCAGTCGCTGGTGGGATCCGGAGGGGGAATTCAAGCCCCTGCACCAGATCAATCCGCTGCGCCTTGGATACATTCAGGCGCGAACTGAACTGGCGGGCTGCCGCGTGGTAGACGTGGGGTGCGGGGGGGGCATTCTGAGCGAGAGCCTTGCCCTGGCCGGTGGTCAAGTCGTCGGCCTGGACATGGGCGACGGCGCCTTGGCGGTCGCCCGCCTGCACCAATTGGAAACCGGCGTGGAGATTGACTACCGTCGGTGCACAGCCGAAGCGATGGCGGCTGAAGCGCCGGGTGGTTTCGACGTGGTGACCTGTATGGAGATGCTGGAACACGTTCCAAACCCGGATTCAGTCGTCGCGGCCTGCGCCAGCCTGTGCCGTCCTGGAGGCCAGGTGTTCTTTTCCACCATCAACCGCAACCCAAAATCCTGGCTGATGGCGGTGGTAGGAGCAGAGTACCTATTGAGGATGTTGCCCGCCGGCACCCACAGCTATCAGCGCTTTGTCAGACCCTCCGAACTGTGCCAGTGGTGTCGGGCTGCCGGGTTGGAAGTCGAACACATCACCGGACTTCACTACAATCCGGTTTCCCAGCGCTATTGGGTGGGGCCCGGAGTGGACGTCAACTATCTGGTTCATTGCCGCTTACCGGAAACAGGCGCCGGAATTGAGATGCAATGAGACCGGCCAGCAGCTGCATTCTTTTTGATCTGGACGGCACCCTTTTGGACACCGCGCCGGATATGGCTGGCGCACTGAATCAACTGCTGGCTGAACGAGGCCAGCAAGTCCTCACATCGGACGCCATCCGACCCCAGGTATCCCATGGCGCCGCCGCGCTGGTCAGACTCGGATTCGGTCTTGCGCCCGAGGATTTCGGATTCAGCGAGCTGAGGGACCGATTTCTGGCCATCTATGCGTCGCGGATCGCGCAGGACACACGGCTTTTCCCCGGCATGGAGGACCTGCTCCGCCGCATAGAAACCCATGCCGTACCCTGGGGTGTTGTCACCAACAAGCCGGCCTGGCTGACCGAACCGCTGATGGGGGCGTTGGCCCTTGACGCCCGAGCCGCGGCGGTGGTCAGCGGCGACAGTGCCACCCGCAACAAACCCCATCCAGATACCCTGCTTCTGGCTTGCGAAATGATCGGTGTGGCACCCGAAGGCTGTCTTTATGTTGGCGACGCGGAGCGGGACATCGAAGCTGGCAGGCGGGCGGGTATGCGAACCCTGGCGGCGGGCTTTGGTTATATCTCGGACAGAGACCAGCCCCGGCTATGGGGCGCCGACGGGGTCGTATGGCACGCCAGTGACATTGTGCAATGGCTGTGACCGTCGATACCGTTGATCAGGCCTACGAGCAGGTGCTCGAGCGCTGCCGATCCCATTACGAAAATTTCCCCGTCGCCTCCTGGGCCTTGCCCCGACATTTGCGCCGTCCGGTTGCGGCGTTGTACGCGTTTGCCCGGGAGGCAGATGATATCGCCGACGAAGGCACGGCCGATGCCGCGACCCGCCGTGCGGCCCTTGACGCGCTCGACCACTTCGTCCAGCAGTGCGAGACCTACCGGGGCGACGACGCCATGCGCCTGGCGGTAGCGGATGCGATACAACGACACGCATTGCCGCGCCACTGCCTGCGGGACCTGTTGTCGGCCTTCCGTCAGGACGTGGACCAGGGCCGATACGAGACTTTTGGTGATGTGATGGACTACTGTCGTCGCTCCGCCAACCCCGTAGGTCGCTTGCTGCTGACCCTGTTTGATGCCGATACGGAAGGCAATCGGGGTCATTCGGACGCGGTCTGTTCGGCGTTGCAGCTGATCAATTTCACCCAGGACGTGCAACCCGATCTATTACAGCGGAATCGTATCTATGTTCCGATGGACGAAATGGCGCGGTTTGGGGT
This sequence comes from Candidatus Competibacteraceae bacterium, assembly GCA_024641125.1. GTDB lineage: Bacteria > Pseudomonadota > Gammaproteobacteria > Competibacterales > JAHEDQ01 > JAHEDQ01. The sequence continues at coordinate 8,074 of JAHEDQ010000155.1, forward strand.
TACCGAGGCAGATCTAGCCGCCGGAGCTGTGACTCCGGGCACCCAGGAATTGATGCGGTTTCAGCTCGAGCGGGCGATCAAACTTTTGCGCGCGGGCGCACCCCTGGGTCGTGCCCTGCCCGGCCGCATCGGCCTCGAAATGCGGCTCATCGTTCTGGCCGCAGCGCGGGTGGGGGCAGCCAAACGAAAAGCCTGGCGCGAGCCGTTCCTGCGCCCGACGCTGAATCGAGCGGCATGGCCGGGCCTGATCGCGCAGGCGGTGTGGTACGGGCTGCCCATGCACCGCAATCCATGAGCGCGGCTGACAGCTCCCCGGACGCCTACTGCCAAGCCAAGGCGGCCCGCAGTGGTTCCAGCTTTTACTACAGCTTTCGCTTTCTGAGTCAGGAGCGCAGACGGGCGATGACCGCCTTGTACGCCTTCTGTCGGGAAGTGGACGACGTTGTGGATGAGTGCAGCGACCCGGATCTTGCCAGGACCAAGCTTCAGTGGTGGCGGCAGGAGCTGGCCAACCTCTACCAGGGACAGGCTCAACATCCTGTCACCCGGGCCTTGGCGCCCGCCGTATCGCGCTATGGACTGCCACAGGCCTACTTTGAGGAGATTCTCGACGGCATGCAGATGGATCTGGACTACGATGCCTACCCCAGTTTCAACGAACTCAAGCTCTATTGCCACCGGGTGGCCGGTGTCGTGGGTCTGCTCAGCGCCGAGATTTTCGGCTATGAGGACAGGGCCACACTGCGCTATGCGGAACGCCTTGGGTTGGCCCTCCAGCTGATCAATATTTTGCGGGACGTGCGGGAGGACTTGACGCTGGGACGTATCTACCTACCTCAGGATGAGCTGACCCGGTTCAAGGTGCACCCCCAGAATCTGCTCCTGGGACAGACCAGCGACAATGTCCGAGCGCTGTTCGCCTTCCAGGCCGAGCGGGCCCGGGCTGAGTACAGGCGCGCCCTGGCCATTCTGCCCGCGGTGGATCGGGCGCGACAAAGCGGGGGCCTGATCATGGGCGCCATTTACACCGCCTTGCTGGACGAAATCGAGCATGACGGATTCCGAATCCTGGAGCATCGCACCCGGCTCACCCCCCTGAGAAAGCTCTGGATCGCCTGGCGGACCGCGGTACAGGCCCGAAAGCCGGGACCGGGTGAAAGCTGACACGCCGGTCGCAGTGATCGGGGGCGGCTGGGCCGGCCTGGCCGCGGCGGTGGACCTCAGTGCCCAGGGACATCGGGTTTGCCTGCTGGAGGCTCGCCGTTCCCTGGGCGGACGGGCGCGAAGCATCGTAGTGTCCGGTACCGAGCTGGATAATGGCCAGCACCTTATGCTGGGCGCCTACAAAGCAACCCTGAATCTACTGACGCGATTGGGCGTCGATCCGTTCACGGTTATGGAACGTCACCGCTTGTGCCTGTACATGCGCCGACGTGGAATGGCCCCATTGAGCTTTTCCGTCGCACCATTGCCGGCGCCATTCAACCTCCTCGGCGGGATGCTTCGATGTCAGGGTCTGAGCCTGGGTGAACGCAGCAAAACGGTTCTGGCAATAAGCCGTTTTCTGGCGTCACGCCCATCGAGCCGGGGTATGCAGACGGCAGCCGCTGCGCTGGTTCAGGTCGGGACACCGGCCAGCGCGCAGCGTGACCTGTTCGCCCCTTTGTGTCTGGCTGCCCTTAATATCGATCTGGATCGGGCCGACGCCAATCTTTTTCGCGACACGCTGCGCCGTGTCTTTTTGTCGAGACGATCCTGTTCGGACCTGTTGATTCCATCCGCACAGCTGACGGCAATCGTGGCCGAACCGGCGCTGCACTACCTGGAGCGGCAGGGGGTCGACCTGAGACTGGGCGTCAAGGTAACCGGGCTGAAGCTGGATGATGGTGGTGTCAGGGCGGTACAGGTGTCCGATTCGACGGTCCCGGTCAAAGCGATCGTGATCGCGGCCAATCCGGTCGCGGCTCAACGACTGCTGCCACCTGCCATGCAAACGGCGTTTTCCTATCGTCGCTCACCTATTTGCACCGTTTATCTGAAGTATCCTGAGCCGGTAAACCTGGAAGCGCCGATGGTCGGGCTTGTGGGCTATCGAGCCCAATGGCTGTTTGATCGCTCCGTGTGTCACCAACCCGGTTGGATTGCGGCTGTGATCAGCGGCTGGGGCCCGGAGGGTCCGGCGCAAAGAACCGAACTGGAAGCCCGTGTGACTGGCGAGCTGGAACGGCTTTATCCGGACTGGCCACCGCCGATGCTTTGTCGGGCCATTACCGAGCGCCACGCCACCTACAGGGCAACACCCGAGGCGGAACGCACCCGGCCAGCTTACGAAACCGGGATTCCTGGCTTGCTGTTGGCCGGGGATTACACCGCCACAGGCTTACCCGCCACGCTCGAAGGCGCCGTCGAGAGTGGCGTACAATGCGCCAAACTGCTGGCTCAATGCTCACCCCCGAGAGAACGATGACGGACTACTGCCCCGACCCTCAATGTCTAAACGATCGCGTAATCCTGGTAACCGGCGCAGGTGACGGCATCGGTCGCGCCGTGGCCAAGGGATTTGCCGCCCACGGCGCGACTGTCATTTTGCTCGGCCGCACCATCCGCAAGCTCGAGCAGGTATACGACCAGATCGAAGCCTCCGGCGGGCCCCAGCCCGCGATCTACCCTATGAACTTCGAAGGGGCGACGCCCAAAGACTACGATGATCTGGCGACGGTCCTACAAACCGAGTTCGGACGCCTGGATGGTCTGCTGCACAATGCCGCGGAACTGGGCGACATGCGCGGTCTGGACAGCTACGATGTCTTGACCTGGGCCAAAGTCATGCAGACCAACCTCAATGCGCCTTTTCTATTGACTCAATCCTGCTTGCCTGCCTTGCGCGCATCACCGAACGCATCGCTGTTGTTCACCCATGATTCGGTTGCGGACTCAGGCAAGGCGTACTGGGGCGCCTATGGTGTTTCCAAGGGTGGACTCCTGACCTTGATGCGTATGTTCTCAGAAGAACTCGAAACCAATACCTCGGTGCGTGTCAATGCGGTTGACCCGGGTCCGGTACGCACGCCAATGCGGTTAAAAGCCTATCCGGCTGAAGATCGATCCGATCTGCGTACGCCGGACGCGCTGGTGCCCTTGTATGTGCATCTCATGAGCGCGGAAACGGCCGGCTTGAACGGACGCCTGATCCGGACAAACGATCCTCTCCCGCTGATCAGCAGCGACTGAACCTGTAGCCGAAACGGGGCTGGGCACTAGTACTCCGTCCACCTGATAATGATGGATGCAGCGAGTTGGGAAGCGCTTGGCCGCTAGGCGCGTCTCGAAGCCAATGGCCGTCGCCCTTGCCGGGAGGCGCAACACCGCGGACGGGCGCTTCCCGGCTCGCCCGAAGGGAGCGACTCAGATGATCCAATCCGGCGTTGCCGTCCTTGACAAGGGCGATGGCCA
>JAHEDQ010000014.1 GCA_024641125.1 Candidatus Competibacteraceae bacterium
CCAGGGGGATCGAGCCGTTGGTCGTGTCTTCTGGACACCGCCGCTGAGGGATTAGCCGACGCCGCTTCCGCTGAACTGATCGGCGGGAGCGCGTTTGTGCTTCCAGAACGGGCCGTGCAGGTTTGGCGCATGGCCGATCCAGAGGCACTGAAACCCATGGAGGGTGCAAAATCCAATTGAGACCGACGCCCCCCTCGGGTGTTGCGTCCATGACCAGGTGTATTTTGCAGCCAGTTCCAGTCGACTCGACCGCAACGCCTGATCGGATTCACGACGGTGTGTGGTTGCCGTCGTGGGACCAATCGTGAAAGTGAGGAACAGCAATGCAACGAAACGAACTCCGTTACGTCAGCCGTCTCACCCGGGATACGCTGGCGCTGGTGCTGGCCGGCGGGAGAGGTTCGAGGCTGCACGAGTTGACCAATATTCGCGCCAAACCTGCGGTTTTTTTTGGCGGTAAGTTCCGCATCATCGATTTCCCCTTGTCCAATTGTGTCAACTCCGGCATCCGGCGTATTGGCGTACTGACCCAGTACAAGGCGCATTCGCTGATCCGTCATCTGGTCAACGGTTGGGGTTCCTTTCAGACCACCCTGGGCGAGTTCGTCGAAGTGCTGCCCGCGTCTCAGCGCACCACCGGGGACTGGTACGCCGGCACCGCCGATGCGATCTATCAAAACCTGGACATCATCCGTTCCTTGAAACCCAGGTACGTTCTGGTCCTGTCCGGGGACCATGTCTACAAGATGGACTATGGGGAATTGTTGGCATACCACGTGGAAAAAGAGGCGGACATGACCGTGGCCTGCGTCGATGTATCTTTAGAAGATGCCAAAGGATTCGGTGTCATGACCGTCGATGGGGACCAGCGTGTGATCGGGTTCCACGAGAAGCCGACCCATCCCAGCGCCCAGCCGGGCATGCCCGATAAGGCGCTGGCGTCCATGGGCAACTATGTCTTCAATCCAGAGTTTTTGTTCGAGCAGTTGGAACGGGATGCGGCTGATCCTGTCTCCAGTCACGATTTCGGCAAAGACATCATTCCGTCCATCATCGATCGGCGCCGGGTGTTTGCCTACCCTTTTCGGGACGACGAAACCGGTCGTCAACCCTATTGGCGTGACGTTGGCACAATCGACGCTTTCTGGGAGGCTAACATGGAGCTGGTATCGGTCACGCCGGAGCTGAATCTGTACGATCAGGACTGGCCTATTCAGACCTACCAGAGGCAATTGCCGTCAGCAAAGTTCGTCTTCCAGGATGTCGGTCGAGAAGGCAAGGCTTTGGATTCCATCGTCTCGGGTGGGTGCGTTATATCCGGTGCGGAGATCCGTTACTCGCTGTTGTTTTCACAGGTGCAGGTCCATTCGTATTCCCAGGTTGAGGAATCCGTTCTTCTGCCCGAAGTGGACATCGGCCGCAACTGCCGGATCAGGCGGGCCGTGATCGATCGCGGCTGTCGCTTACCGGAAGGTACTGTCATCGGTGAGGACCGGGAGGCCGATGCGGCCAGGTTCCGCGTCACGGACAAAGGCATCGTGCTGGTAACGGCTGAGATGCTGGAACGTTGAAGCGCCGGTTGAACCCAAAGCCGGAAAGCAATCACCGCCCTGAAGGTTGAGTGCAAATGCAAGTTCTGAGCATCGAAACAAAGCCCTTTCCCGATCAACGGCCCGGTACCTCCGGGTTACGAAAAAAGGTACGGGTCTTCCAGCAGCCGCGATATCTTGAAAACTTCGTCCAATCGGTTTTCGATTCGCTCAGTGGGATCGCAGGTCAGACTCTGGTCCTTGGCGGTGACGGGCGCTACTACAACGCCGAGGCACTACAAGTCATTCTGAGGATGGCCGCCGGCAACGGATTCGGCCGTGTCATTATCGGCCGGGGCGGCCTGCTCTCAACCCCGGCCGTGTCCTGTCTGATCCGCAAGCATCGTGCTTTTGGTGGCATCGTCCTTTCCGCCAGCCACAACGCGGCGGGCCCGGATGAAGACTTTGGCATCAAGTACAACATCGACAATGGCGGCCCGGCCCCAGAGAACCTGACCGAACAGATCCACCGGCACAGCGTGGACATCCGTCGTTACTTGATCGTCTCTCACCCCGACATCGATCTTGAATCGAACGGGCTCTTCCGGTTGGGAGGTCTTGTGGTTGAGGTCGTCGACCCGGTTGCGGATTACGCAGACTTGATGGAGACGCTGTTCGATTTCGATCGGATCAGGGAATTGTTCGCATCCGGGCGGTTTCGCATGTCCTTCGATGCCATGAATGCGGTCACCGGCCCCTATGCCAGGGAGATTCTGGAGCGGCGCTTGGGTGCACCCACCGGAACGGTCGTTCGCGCCCAACCTCTGCCTGATTTTGGCGGCGGGCACCCTGATCCGAATCTGATTCACGCCCATCAACTGGTGGAGATGATGAACGGCAGCTGGCCGGCGGATTTTGCAGCGGCGTCCGACGGCGATGGCGACCGCAATATGATCCTGGGACCGGGATTTTACATCAACCCGGGCGACAGTCTCGCGGTTCTTGCGGCCAATGCACACCGGGTCCCCGGCTACGCAAAAGGCCTGGTCGGCGTTGCCCGGTCGATGCCCACCAGTGCCGCCGTCGATCGGGTGGCCGAGCATCTGTCGATTCCCTGTTACGAGACGCCTACAGGATGGAAATTTTTCGGCAATCTGTTGGATGCGGGTCGGATTACCCTGTGCGGTGAGGAAAGCTTCGGCACCGGGTCCAATCACATACGCGAGAAAGACGGCCTCTGGGCGGTCTTGTTCTGGCTCAATCTGCTCGCTGTCAGGAGGGTGCCGGCAGAGGCAATCGTCAGGCAGCACTGGGCGCAGTTCGGCCGCAATTTCTTCACCCGCCACGATTATGAAGGCCTGGATTCGGCTCAGGCCGAGCAGATGCTGGACCGGCTGCGCAAGCGTCTGGCCAAGCTGCCGGGTGAACAGGCCGCCGGCCAGACCATTCAGTATGCCGATGACTTCAGCTACACGGACCCGGTGGACGGCAGCGTCGCGACCGGGCAAGGCCTGCGCATCGGCTTCGAATCCGGCGATCGCATCGTCTATCGTCTGTCCGGCACCGGTACCGAAGGCGCCACCCTGCGGGTCTACATGGAACGCTTTGTCGACGACACCAGTCAGCACGACCGGACCGCGCAGACGGCCCTGGCGGAACTGATCACCGGCGCGGAACGCGTTGTCGGCATCGAGGCCTCTACGGGGCGGAGCCGTCCCGACGTCGTTACCTGAATCAACGACACCCGCAAGACGTTCGGTTGGTGAACAATTAGACTCACTGCGCCATGTCGTGATCATCTTCATTAGGCCCTTCGTGCCGCGTTGCACCTGGCCCAATGGCAACTCACCTATTTGCCGTGGGCCAACTTAGCCCGCTACCCCTTGTACAAGAGAGCGCAAAGACGCCGGCGCGATGGCAAAAATTGATCTTCCTTCAGCAGCGCTGCCCCGGTTGAACGGGGACGCTCACGCGATCAACGTCTCCAGCTACCCGTTTGCCGGGGCATAATTCCGAGTAAGGGAGATGAGACTCGACCTCAGCCGGCTAAGTCTCTAAAGTACGCGCCTCGCCGAGGGGCCTCTCTCCGCTGTTTCATTCACTCTGTCAGGAAAAATCTGTTGATCTCCACCGCAAATGTCACCATGCAGTTTGGTGCGAAACCCCTGTTCGAGAACATTTCCGTCAAATTCGGCGATGGCCATCGCTATGGGCTGATCGGTGCCAACGGCTGCGGCAAATCGACCTTTATGAACATCCTGGACGGCAGTTTGTCTCCCACCGCCGGCAACGTGTCGGTGAGCCCCAATGAGCGGGTGGCGACGCTGCGCCAGGACCAGTTCGCTTTCGAGCGCTATACGGCCATCGACACCGTGATCATGGGCCATGAACAGTTGTGGTTGCTCAAGCAGGAACGTGACCGGCTTTACGCCTTGCCCGAAATGTCGGAGCAGGAGGGCATGAAGGTCGCTGAGCTGGAGATCCAGTTTGCCGAAATGGACGGCTACAGCGCCGAGAGCCGTGCCGGGGAAATCCTGATGGGCGCCGGAATAGCCCAGGAGTTGCATCACGGCCCCATGAGCGCCATCGCGCCGGGATGGAAGCTGCGGGTTCTGCTTGCCCAGGCCCTGTTCGCAGATCCGGAAATCCTGTTACTGGATGAGCCCACCAACAACCTGGATATCGACACCATTCGCTGGCTGGAAACGATGCTCAACGAGCGCAAATGCACCATGGTCATTATTTCCCATGACCGGCATTTCCTGAATGCGGTCTGTACCCACATGGCGGATATCGACTACGGCGGGCTGCGGATTTATCCTGGCAACTACGACGACTTTATGACCGCGTCCACCCAGGCGCGCGAGCGTTTGCATTCTCAAAACGCCAGAAAAAGCGCCCAGATTGCGGAGTTGCAGCAGTTTGTCAGTCGCTTTTCGGCCAACGCCTCCAAAGCAAAGCAGGCGACTTCGCGTGCCCACCAGATCGAGAAAATCAAACTCGACGACATCAAGCCATCCAGCCGGGTAAGTCCCTACATCCGATTCAACCAGGAGAAAAAACTACATCGCCAGGCGCTGACACTGGAGCATCTGAGCCACGGCTTCGAAGGGCTTCTGTTCGACCAGGGCAATCTGGTGCTGGAAGCGGGTGCGCGTCTGGCCGTCATCGGCCAAAATGGTGCGGGCAAGTCGACGTTCCTGCGCTGTCTTTTGGGTGAGTTACAGGCCAGCAACGGCACCATCAAGTGGGCGGAAAACGCCACCCTGGGATACTGCCCCCAGGACAGCAACGCCGAGTTTGACTGTGATCTGAACCTGTTCGACTGGATGAGTCAGTGGCGCAAGCCCCGGCACGACGACCAGATCGTGCGCGCTACCCTGGGGCGCCTGCTGTTTTCGTCCGAGGACTTCAACAAGCAGGTAAAGGTCTGTTCCGGTGGGGAGAAGAACCGCTTGCTGTTTGGCAAGCTGATGATGATGGAAACCAATGTTCTTTTGATGGACGAACCCACCAATCACCTGGACATCGAGGCCATAGAAGCCTTGAATCTCGCTCTGACCCACTATGAGGGCACCTTGATCTTTGTCAGCCATGATCGGGAGTTTGTATCTTCCCTGGCCACGCGGGTCATCGAGATCAAGGACAGAACCCTGGTGAGTTTTGACGGGACCTACGAGGAATACCTGATCAGTCAGCAGTCACCTCGGGCGATGGCGGCCGCTTCCTGATGGTGCTGGCTTGATCCAACGCAGCAACGTCAACGCGGCAACATCGAACCAGAAAGGGCGTCGTGGACTGCTCAGGCCCTGATTTGGGAGTTCACAAGCCTTGCTTCGCGGCTGGAACAAAGAAATGCCCCGTCTTGTGAGTGCGGGGCTTTGTAACGAATTGCAGAGCGTGCCAGTTATGCTATGAGCGCGCTGTTACTGCTTGTAGTAACCCACCGCGCAGATCTGGTCATTTATCATCGTCACGTACGCAACCTTTTCCACCGGATCGGTCTCACCCGGCCGCGGCCACATATAGGTCACCTCGGTTATTTCACCCGGTTTGGCGCTGGCGTAAATTTCTTCACCGAGGCTGTTCCCCGCTTTGTCTTTCAATTCCTTCAGGCTCTTACCCACCAATGACGGGTGGGCGCTGAAGTTGCCGTCGGGCCCGCCGCAGTATACGTAAAGGTCATTTTCCTTGAACTCCGGATCGCCGGCCACAAATGCCGCCAGGGCGGCATCCTGGTCGGTCTCGACCGCGCCTACAGCGCGCTCGAGCATTGCCTGCGCCTCATCCGGCGTGCCGTATTCGCTGGCAACAGCGGCGCCGGCGGCGAGTAATGAACACAGAGCAACGCCAAGCATTGAATATAATTGCTTCATAACATTCCTTCCTCTTGATGGTTTGAGACCGAATGCAAACGCATGCATCCCCGCGGAGTAAAACGATTCGATGGCCGTCTCAATCCGGGGCAATAGAATAAGGCCTGCGCCCCTGACCCACAATCCGTGATGCTGGGCGGTGGCGCTCATGTCAGAGGCTCCCTGGCGGAATCGCGGTCAGGCGCCCATTCTGAGTTTATCGCGTTAACATGCCCAGGGCGCGCAATCGGTGCTTTTTCAGACTGCGTTGTCTGCCGGTTGCTTAGGCGGGGAGAAGTCTGCGGAGACCGCTTCCAGATCGGTGTTCAGGTCGGCGGGCTTGATATCGATAAGACCTGGGGCCGGCTCAATCTTGAAGAATGCCGTTTTACGGTGGACCAGTTCGGTGCGTGCGTTGCGCGGGTCCTGACGGGCCCAGTGCTCTATTTCCAGCAACAACGGCACACTGCGGGCATGGGCCTCGGCGGCAAATCCGTGTACGGAAGCAACATCTGCGGCCGGGTGGTAGGTGCCGTCGAGCACGACGCCGGTTATGGTTTTGACGTCCAACAGGAACTCGATCAATTTGCCGCCGCTGACGCCCATGGAATGCTGTGAGCTGCTGATTTCCGCCAGGTGCGCAGGGCCAAGGCTTTGCACCTGGGTTATGACCGGTGAAGTGAAGCGGCCGGTGTCGCCCGTACGGCCGCTCCACATCTCCAGGGTCATGCCCAGCAGCCCGTCGTAGGGCTGCGGCCCTGGCGGCGCCTGCCGCTCATAGCCGTTTTTGAGCTTCAGCGTTGTCCGCAGCCGATTGCCGTCCCGAATCAAATCCACCGCAACCTCGGTACCGGGTTCGTTGTTGGCGAAGATCCGCTGCAGGTGCTCTACGTCGTTCACCGGTTGACCGTCCACCCGGTAAATGATGTCGTGGGCGTTCAGGCGGCCCGCGCCGGGCTCACCCTCGGGGGAGTCGGTGAGGATGATCGCCGACCGCCGGTTTGGAACCTTGAATACGGCCGCCTCGGCCGCGCTCAGGTTGCTGGTGATGTGGGCGATTCCGGCGGTTCCCCATCCGGGCGTGTGACCGCGGAGCCGTTCCACTGCGCTCTTCAATCGGTTGACAGGGATTGCATAGCCGATCCCTGCATGCCCACCGCTCTGTTTGCTCGACATCAATGACACGTTCATGCCGATGACCTGCCCTTGGCGATTGAACAAAGCGCCACCGGAATTCCCCGGGTTGATGCTGGCGTCGGTTTGCAGGTAGGTGTTGGTGCCGACGTGGCGGGCTGTGTGCGACACGATACCGCGGCTGATAGAGTCAGGGTTGTTTCCGAGCGGGTTGCCCACCGCATAGGCCTCCATCCCGACTTTGACACGATCTGAGTCTGCCAGGGTGGCCACCCGGATACCTTTGCAGCGCTCGAGTCGAAGCACGGCAATGTCCGGGTGCGGCGTCGCATGGAGTATACGGGCCGGAACGCCTGTTCCCACTTCCGCGCCCCTGGGCGAGACTCGGATCAGCGCGGCATCCTTGACCACATGATGGTTGGTCCATACTTCGCAAGGGCTTGTCGAAACCAGGAATCCGGATCCGAATGCCGGCTCCCAAACCGAATCGCCATGGCGGTCGATTTGAACGTGGGAAATTGTCTTGATGGACACTGACGAGTCCAGCATCCGCTCGGTGCTGACCTGATGCGGCCGACCCAGTTTATAGCCTGCGAGGACCGAAGCACCCACCAGCACTGACAGGGTCAGGACGATCGGAACTGTTCTCGGGAATGCCCTCATTCGCTTGGTTTGCTCCGGATTCTTGCCACACCGCACTGGTCGAAATCCCGGCCGAGGTCGTTTTGCTAGATGTTGGGATGGAAAACAAAGCGGGGTAAGCCTGGTTGGCGGCACTGTTATTTTTGGAATCGATTGACTTTCAGTAGCAACGGTTGTGCCGGTATTGGTGCATAAGCCCTGCTGTCATGAGTCCAAAGTCGGTTGCATTTCAGCAATGTGCGCTCGGACGCTAGGCAAGGTCACTGCTGGTATAGTTACCGGAGGCTTGTACGCTGTGTGATTCGCGATCCAGCCATGCGCCATTGGAAGCGCAGGCGCCCAATTGTCGAAGGGCGGAGCTGTCACCGTGGAGTTCACCAGTGGGCCCCGTCCAATGCCGACTTGACTGAACGGTGGCCGCAGAGGATGTTGGACTGCCGCTAATTTTTCTGTAACGACGACCAGGGTGAATATGCCACGCCGCCAGGATCTTCGCATGGAGCGGGGACGCTGAACGCAGGCCCTAGCCATGAAAACCCAGATCCGCGCCAGCGATTTTCCCTTCTTTCCAAGTGTTTTCCTGATAGGGGCGCCACGCTGCGGCACGACTTCGCTCAGCAAGCTGCTTGGTCGTCACCCCGAGATCTGCTTCTCCCGACCGAAGGAACTAAACTACTTCGGTCAGGTTCCGGCCGCGGCGCTGGAAAACATTCAGCACGACTATCTGGACCGGTACTTTCAGGACTACGATCCGGAACGCCACCGAGTGGCGGCCGAGGGGTCCGTAACTTATCTCTATGATCCCGAGGCACTCAAACAGATCAATGCGATTCAGCCTGATGCCCGATTTCTGGTCGCGGTTCGCAATCCAGTCGATATGTTGCGGTCCTTTCACTTTCGCATGCTGTACCTGTTGGAGGAGGATGAAGCGGATTTCGCAACTGCTTGGGCGCTGCAGGAGGTCAGAGCCCGGGGCGAGCGGATTCCGAAGCGCTGCAGCGACCCGCGTCGCCTGCGCTATCGCGAAGTCGCCAGCCTCGGTGCACAGGTCGAGCGGCTGGTGCAGACCGTGGGTCGGGATCGATGTCACATCGTCGTTAACGATGACGTGCGTTCCGACCCGGTGGGGACCTGCCGGGCAATGCTCCGCTTCTGCGGTGTGAACGACAACTTAGATGAACTCGCCGAAATCGACGCCGCCAATCCTTTCCCACACCGCCACAAGAGCAGGACCTACCGCTGGCGATGGCTGCAACAGATACTCTACAAACCGCCATCGGTTGCGCTCAGAGCCGCGGCCCGGTCTGAGGTTAAGCGCGGAGTCAGGCCGTTGAGCCTGAAGCGTCTGCACAAGAAATTGGCAAGGCTCAATCTGGTCAAGGGCGAGGCACCGAGGTTCTCGCCAGCGTTTAAACAACAACTGATGGCAGAGTTTGATCAGGACATACGTGTATTGGAAAGGATTCTAGACCGCGACCTGAACGCCTGGAGACAGGTGGCCTTGGGCAGCCGCAAGTCCGTAGATCGTGCACGGCAGGATAAATCCCTGGGCGACGCCCATGAGTCCAACGGAAGTGCCAATCAAACCGCGCGTTGAGAAAATCCGTTCCTGCCGCGGAACCGGCACTCGGCTTACCCTTGTTATGCCTATGAGCGGCTTTGGCAAGGGTTGGTTTGGCGCGGACGCGGACGCCGGCCATCAGATGATGCGCCCTATCCAGGGCAATATGCATACTTGCAACCACTTTGGCTTGGAACAGCCCATGCCGCCAGGGCGGTCGATCGAGTGCGAACTTGAGCAGGCCCCGATAGAGACGCCCCATCCACACGGTGCGGTTCGCGCCAGGCCGACACAGCAGGCCCTGGAGCCGCATCCGGGCAGGTTGGTTGACGAAGAACGGCAAGCGCTTTGGTACGCCGCCACACGTTGTACACTGTACCCAGATCTGAACGGGCTAGAATCAGGGTGACGCAACGCATTGATTCGCCAAATGTGAAACCCTGAAACACCAGCCAGAAAGCCGCCCCATGCAATACAAAGACTACTATGAAGTGATGGGCGTCCCCCGCGACGCGAGCCAGGATGAGATTAAGCGCGCTTATCGCAAGCTGGCGCGCAAGTATCATCCCGACGTGAGCAAGGAACCCGACGCCGAGCAGCGCTTCAAGGAGGTCGGGGAGGCGAATGAGGTACTCAAGGATCCGGAGAAACGCGCGGCCTATGACCAGCTCGGTGCCCAATGGCAGGCAGGGCAGGATTTTCGTCCGCCGCCGGATTGGGATGCAGGTTTCGAGTTCCGCGGTGGGGGTTACACTGCCGGCGATGCGGATGGACACAGTGATTTCTTCGAGGAGTTGTTTGGACGCGGCTTCGCCGGTGCTGGGCCGACTTCCGGCGCTCGGCATGGCTTTCGCCTGCGCGGAGAGGATCATCATGCCAAGGTGCTGATCGATCTGGAGGACAGCTACAGTGGTGGTACCCGGTCCATTTCCTTGCGGATGCCGGAGTTGACCCCGGACGGACATGTAGCCACCCGTGACCGTACGCTGAACGTCAAGATCCCCAAAGGTATTCGGGCGGGACAACAGATTCGTCTGGCGGGGCAAGGTGGCCCCGGCGTTGGCGGCGGCGAGTCGGGTGACCTGTATCTCGAGGTCGAGTTTCGCCACCATGCCCTGTACCGCATAGACGGCAGTAACCTCTATCTGGATTTGCCGGTTGCACCCTGGGAGGCAGTATTGGGCGCGAGTGTCAAAGTGCCGACCCCTGCAGGTTTGGTGGACCTCAAGATTCCGCCCAATTCAAACCAGGGTCGAACGTTGCGTCTCAAGGGCCGTGGGCTGCCGGGAAAAATCGTGGGCGATTTGTATGTGGTGCTGCAGGTGGATCTGCCACCGGCCAATACCGAGGCGGCCAAGGCCGCGTATCGGCAAATGGCGGAACAGCTTGACTTCAATCCGCGCACCAATCTGGGGGGTTCCTGATCATGGTTGACAAGGTGCAATCGGTGTTTGTCGCCGAACTGATCGATGAGCAGACAACGTTCACTATGGCCGATCTGTGCCGGGCCTGTGCGGTCGAGGCCGAATTGATCGAGTCCCTGGTCGAGCAGGGTATTCTCGAACCCAGCGGGCGGAGGGGGCGACACTGGGAGTTTCCCTCGAGCAGCCTGCGACGTACACGTGTCACCCTTCACTTGCAGCGTGATCTTGGGGTCAACCTGGCAGGCGCAGCGCTGGCCTTGGATCTGCTTGAGCGGATTCAACAACTCGATCAGGATCTTCGTGCTTTGCGCGGTGGAGCGGACGCGCGCCAGGCGGCCAAACCTGAATCGAGCTGAGCAGCGACGCTGTCGGGGACGCACATGCTGAAGATGCAGACCCTTGAAATTGCAAAGATCCGGGTCCCGGTCAAACGCATGAAAACCCTGGATTCGGACAAGGTGGATGAGATCGCCGTGAGCATGCTAGACGATGGGCAGACCACCCCGATTCAGGTTCGTGTTGATGGGGATGGTTTCGTTCTGGTCGACGGGCTGCATCGGCTCGAAGCCAAAAAAACCCTGGGCGCGGCTACCATCGAAGGCTATTTGGTGCAGGTTCGCAGGCATTGACCCGGTGTTTCAGACCCCGCACAGGAGGGCGTCTTGGTCTGACGGCAGAACATCAATCTGCACCAAGCTCGCCATGCCGTTTCCGGGGGCAATGGGCTACATTCTCGCTGATTTCTTGGCGCACTCATCTGTCAGGTCAGGCCTAAGATAGACCCACGTGAGCGGGCTCATAGGTTGTGATTTTATCGATGGGTAATGGGGTTGGGGATTGTATGGGCACAAATATCATGCACAGGTCGGGTCGCGCACTGATGCTATTCACAGCGCTACTCGTGGCAAGCGCGCAAACCGCCGTCGTGGCCGTTGCATCGGAAAGTGACCCGTGGGAGTACTACGCCGGCTTGTATCTTTGGGGACCGAGTATCAAAGGGGAGTCGGCCCAGGGTGACGACTTCGAGATCACCTTCAGCGACCTCCTTGATGACCTGGAGATGGTGTTTATGGGGCAAGCCGGGATGCGCAAGGAAAAGTGGGGTCTGGACGCCGACCTGATCTACATGAATCTCAAGCAGGACAGCAAAAAAACCGTGCGTATCCCCATCGGGCCCGGAATTGCGGGAGGTTTTAAGAACGAGATCAAACTCAAAGCCTGGGTTTTCACGCCCACTGCGCATTACACTCTGGTCGACACCGAAAGAAACGAGTTCAAGCTGTTGGCCGGACTTCGATACCTTTATTTGGATGCGGAGGTCAAGCTCAAGTTCGATGGCCCCCTGCCGCCGGATCGCAAGAGAGATTTGAGCGACTCCGGTTCCAATTGGGACGGGATCATTGGTTTTCGTGGTCGGTACAATTTCGACGAAAAATGGTATCTGCCTTATTACGCGGATGTGGGTACGGGGCAGTCCAAGAACACCTGGCAGGTGTTCGGCGGTGTGGGTTATCAGTTCGCCAAAATCGATGCGGTTTTAGGATACCGATATCTGAAGTGGGAATTCGACGACAACAATGCGTTGAACAACCTGAAGATCATGGGCCCCATGCTTGGGTTCAACTACCGCTTCTGACGGGGCGTGTCTACACCCTAGACGAGCACCGTTGCGCGGCACATGGGTGCGGGCACTGGCAGCGAGTCGGCAAGGTCTCACTCGACTCGATACGGTGTTGACAACGTCCTCAAAATGCTCACTTGTTGGGCTTAAACTGTGCCTTTGCTGTCGTTTTTTTGCCTCGCACTCCACCGGGATATTTAGACACCAGTGCGATTACCCACAATCGATTCAGAAAGCTAACTCAGTGTACTTGCGGAACGCCTTCGGCTCATGGAATCGGCTGGCAACTGAACTCCGGGACCGTGCGGGTTCTCCAAGTGTCAGCGCATATCTGCGGTTGACACTTGAATTTGGAGAGACAGATGACTCATAGACTAGGCGCCATGAACGGCTGGATCCTGCTTTTGGGTGTTTGCGTCATCAGCCTGGTTGGCTGTGACAACGCGAACCAATCCTCGGCGGACACAGGCAGCGTGAAATCTACGGAGACACCGCTGGTCTATACCCTAAATTACCCTCTGCAGTTCATGACCGCGACCATCGCTGGCGAACCCGTCCACGTTGTGCTTCCCGATATCGAGGGTGATCCGGCTTTCTGGCAGCCGACGGCGGACGCAATCGCCAATATGCAGAAATCCGATCTGATTGTGCTCAATGGCGCGGGCTACGAGCCCTGGTTGTCGCAAGTGACCCTGCCTGGGGATCGGCTTTTGGATACCTCCACCGGGTTCCGAGACCAGTGGATCGAAGCGGGTGGTCCGACTCACAGCCATGGTGCGGAGGGCGACCACTCACACGCTGCCTACGCCTTCACCACCTGGCTTGATTTCGCTCTGGCCAAGGCCCAGTCAGAGGCCATTCGCGACCGTGTCAGTGGGTTGCTGCCCGATCATGAAGCCGACATCGAACGCAATTGGAAGGCGCTGACTGAGCAACTCGATGCCTGGGACCGGCGTCTGGCGGAACTGGGAACCCAGTACGGCGATACGCCCATCCTGTTTTCACACCCGGTCTACCAGTATCTGGAGCGGCGCTACGGCTTCAACGGCCGCTCGCTGCACTGGGAACCGGACAGCATGCCGCCTGACGCCGAATGGGCGGCACTTCCGGCCCTGTTGTCTGAGCATCCGGCAACGCTGATGATCTGGGAGGATGAACCTTTGGCTGAGACGGTCGAGGGCTTGAAGGCCCTGGGCGTAGAAAGCGTGGTCTTTTCACCCATGGGGAATCGGCCTGCGTCGGGGGATTTTGAAAGCGGTATGGAAGCCAATCTCAAAAGCCTTGAGGGGGCTGTTCCGCCTCAGCGCGGCACGGAAGGTTAGGCTCCGGCCCGGTCCGGCAGCAGCACTCGCAGCCGGATGTTTGCCCGAGTCAGTGGGGTTCGGGTGCGGTCCGAACGGAATCATACACCCCGCATGCGATGCAGCGAGCACTGCTCAGTCACGCGTCGGCGTAAACACGATCTTGCCATTGCGGCCAGATCGCCAGGCGTGCGCCAAGGCCGCCCTGGCATCCGACAATCCGTATTCGGCTTCTATTGGCACGTCCAGGGTTCCGTCCATGAAGTAGCCCGCCATTTCGGCATAGAGGGCCTCGATGCGGTCGCGGGAAAGGTTTTGCATCACGCGCATCAGCCAGAAGCCTTTTAACGTTAAGTCCCGCACGATCGCCTGATGCGGGGTGATCATGCAGGGGTCCCCGCTCAGAAACCCATAGTTCACCACCATGCCGCCCTCAGAAAGGCAATCGGCCAGGCGCTGGCAGGCCGTTCCCCCTATTGCGTCGATCCCCAATCTGATCGGCGCCGCGGAACCGGTTGCCGCCCGCACCCGTTGCGCCAAGTCGTCCCCATCGACTATGACCACATCGCCGCCATGCTGTTTGAGCTCGGTGACCAGGGATTCTCTGCGAACCACATTGACACTGTGGAACCCGCGCGCCCGGGCAAAGCGGATAAGATGCCGTCCCACCGCCGAGTTTGCGGCGTTCTGCACCACCCAATCGCCCGGGTTCAAATCGACATAATTCTTAAGCATGAAATGAGCGGAAGGTGGGTTTGCCTTCAACATTGCCGCATGTTCGAACGCCAGGCCGTCCGGCAGCTTGATCACTCGATCCGCGGCTGCTTTGATACGCTCTGCCCAGTTGGCACGGCCCAGACTGATCACCTTGTCACCGGCCCCAAGGTTGTGCACGTTCGTGCCAACCTGCACGACTCTACCGGCCCCTTCGATGCCCATGGGCGCCGGCAGGATCTCGGGCCCGGGGTAGCGGCCTTCCATCATCAGCAAGTCGGCGGGGTTGATCGCGGACGCCTTTATCTCCACCAACACTTCGTTCTCGCCTGGCGGACCAGGTTCTGCAACTTCCACACACTCGCATACCGCATCCGGCCGCCCATGTCGCAACAGGTGAATGGCTTTCATAGTGTGTCGATCCGTTGGTGCCCCGAGTTTCGGAGTATAGGATCAAAACCGGGACAGAGTGGGCGCACAGTCATCCGACTATGCCGCCGACAGAAGTGAAAGACCCCGGGACGACACAAGCCAGTTCAGAATCAGGCCGAGGGTGCCGGCAAGCAGTGTACTGATCGCCAGCAGGACGATGATTTCCCAGGCCAGCAACCAGAAAGCGGTGCGGCGGGGAGCGCCCAGCTTGTGCAGGGTCTCCAGTTCGGACTGCCGCAGCCGGGCCGAGAGCAGGATGACCAGGGCCATGAACAGAGCGGTGCTGACGGTGACCAGAAGCAGATTGGTATCGTAAAAGCGTTTTACCCGTAATACCAATCCCATGACCTCCTGAATCACAGCACTGGGTTCCAGCAGAAACAGCGTCTCGTTCGAGCCATAGCGCGCTTTGGCTATGGTGCGCATCTTGTCGCTGTGCGGCACCAGTATGGCCGATGTGAGGGGGAAGCCATCGGTGTCGCCGTGGAAGTGATAGTCCGCGCGATTCTGCGGCGTGATCTCCTGCAGTCGCGCCAATTTCGGTGTTGCGACCAGCACCCCTTTCGAGTCCGTCTCGCGGCGCACCAGGCTGGGGTCTCGGATCTGGTCCACCGCATCGTGGCCATGACCGATGCCGTCCACCACCCAGGCGGTTCTTACATCGGCGAACACTGCTGCGTCATCCGCCGTGCCGTTCGCGGCCAATACGCCCACCACCGGGATCTTGAGTTGGAAACTGCGGCCCGGGTCATAGGCGCGTTCCGGGCGGGTGACGAGATGATCCCCCAGCGTCAGTCCAAAGCGTTCGGCGACGCGCGCGCCCACCACCGCGTCACCCAGGAAAAGCGGCAGAGAGCCCTGGGCGGCACTGAGTCCGCGCAGATCAAAGTAACCCAGGTCGGTTCCGACCAGCGGTGCATCATCCAACTGCAGCGAACGCGCCACTTCGGCGTTGGCGTGCGGCAGAACCCGATGGCGTATATGTAACGGAATGACCTGACCGAAGCCGGCTTCCCGTAGCGCATTGGCGTCGGATTCGATGATCCGGTCGCCATAGTCGGACTCGAAGTAAAGGCTCTTCAATACCAGGTCCACACGGCTTCCGCGCGCGCCCAGCAACAGTGGTGTTGCCGCGCCTCGGGCCAGAAGACCGGTCTGGTATTGCGACAGCAGCAGGTTGACCGTGATGGGCAGCACCAGAACCAGCGTCAGGCAGGCCAAGATGATCAGACTGCGGCCCCGGTGAAAACGCAGGTGCCGCAGAGCCAGACCCAGTGTCCCACTCATGCGCTTTGTTCGCTCGACACGGCCCGGCAATCCAGGCAATGATCGAAGCGCTGGAGCAGTGCATGGTCGTGGGTGACCATGACAAAAGTGCAGCCCAGGCGGCCGACCTGCTCGTGCAGCAAGTCCATGATCAATTCGGTCGTGTCCGGATCGAGATTGCCGGTGGGTTCGTCGGCAATCAGAAGTCGCGGTTCATGCAGCAGGGCCCGGCAGATGGCGACCCGTTGGCGTTCCCCTTGGGACAGTGTGGCCGGCCGATGTCGCAGTCGATGGCCGACGCCGACCCTTTTGGCAAGATGCCGGGCCTGATCGCGCCGATCGCGGGATACCCGGCCCGCAAGATGATCGGACAGCAGAATGTTGTCCTCCGCGCTGAGGTAGTCCAACAGCTCGAACTGCTGGAACACAAAGCCCACCCGGTTGCGGCGAAAGTGGCGCAGTTCCGCGTCGGTTGCGTCGTGCAATGCTTGCTCCAGCGCCCATACCTGGCCGGCGCTGGGCCTCAGCAAACCCGCCATCAAATAGGCCAACGTGGTCTTGCCGCAGCCGCTGGGCCCGATCAGCGCGATCCGGGCCCCGCCGGCGAAGCTCAGTGCCTCGATTCCCAGCCGGAAATTTTCCCCCGGATAGGAAAATTCCACGTTGCGCATCTTGATCAAGATGCGTCTCTCGAGCCGGGGGCTTTTGAGGTTGGGGTCCACTCGTCGCCAAGTCGGCGCTGGCGCAGGATCCGGTCAGCCACGATACGCCAACCCTGGGGCAGGTAAGTAACCCGATAGAGCCCTTCGTATTGGTTGCTTCGCAAATGGCGATGGGCCTCGTGCTCGGCCACGCTGTTCACTTCCCAGATGGCGCGAACCAGGAACGTGGGGCCGTTTTCCGGATCGTTCCGGGCCGGTTCGGTAATTTCCACCTCGACGGTGTCGACGCTGATGATTTCGCTCACCACGTCGCCGTGTTGCCGGGCCACCAGACTGTCGTAGACTTGCTGGTAGATCTGGTCCAGCAGTTCGCCGGAGACGCTGTCCGACAGGCTGTCGTAAATCGCACCTTCCTCCCGCTGCGCAAAAGCCCGGTAAATGCCTTGATGCAGGGACTCGAACAAGGCCGTCGCCGCTACGTTGTCGGGCAACGCCACCTCAGGCTTGGGATCACATGCCGCCAGCGCCAGCGCCAGCAACGGCGACAAGGCGGGAATCAGACCCCATCGAACACGGGTTTTTGCCGGCGTCGGCCGTTTCATCCTCGACCCCGGATCAACAACCAACGGTGGCCCAGCCACAGGGCTGCAGCAATCATAAGCAACATCAGACCCGCATAGAGGCGTGGGCCCGCCCTCAGAACGTGTTCCTGCCAACTCAATCGCTGAGCCCGCATCCGCAGACGGACTCCCGGTTCGGGATTGGCGTCGGTTCCAAGGGAGACCTCCATCTGGTAGCTTTGTTTTGAACGCGCCCGCCACTGACCGATGCCCACCAGAATGTCACCGGGCCCTGAGGCAAGCCATCCCGGCATCGCCGACAGGGGCGGCACAAACGGCGAACCCAGCATGATCGACTTGAGACGGCCCGAGGCTTTCATATGGTCGCGCACCACGTATAAAACGTCGCGGTCGTTGCCTGCAGCCACTCGGCCGCGGGGATTGTGGACCGACCACTGCAGGCCGCTGGCGGCGCGGTCGCGCTGAGCATCCACCAACGCTGTTCGGGCCACCTCGGTGGGTGGCGCGGGGTAGGCCAGCTCAACCTCATATATCCCATCATCTTTGGCCTCCAGGCTGGCCTTGACAATGCCGTTGGCCAGTTGGGATACGGGCACCTCCATCACTATCCACTGTCGACTCAAAGAGGCCGCTATGGCCCACACATACAGTGTGATCCCGCTGATCAGAAGCAGCGTGGTGAACAGGCCCCAAAAACGCGGCGGCAGATGCATATAACGGTAACTCAGTTCAGGTTTGGGCGCGGGTGCGCGGTTGCGACCAGGCCCACAGGTAACCAAGTACAAACGCAAGCAGTGCACAGGCCAGGATTGCGGCCGCCACCAGACCGAGCGCCTTGACGCCGCCACCGCCGCCGCGTTTTATGTCGTAGTCGAGTTCGGGGCCGTTGTACAGATCAAGGGTCTGGCGGGTGCGTTCAGGTGAAAAAATCAGGCGCACCTGGCCCAGTTCCGAATTGCGCTCCACCGCCTCGGGCGGTTGCACCAGCAGCACCCCGCGGTGTGCGCTATCCTGAGCGAAGAACAGGCTGTATCGGATCTCCAGGGCGTCGGCCGGCTGCACCAGCGGCAACGGTTCGAAGGCGACCGACAGAAAGCTGCCGGTGTTGACCCGGACCGTTCCGTGCCAGTTTGGTCTCAGCAGCAGCGCTGTCTGGTTCTGCTCCAGCCCGAGGTGTTCCTGGATGTAGGCCAGATACTGATCGAGGTGTGCATCGACCTGATCGATGTTGGGACTGGTGCCGACCGCGGCGGCCAGGCTGCTCAGCGGCAGTTCGATGCGCACGTGGAGTTGCTCCCCCAGCGGGCGCAGGAACAGGTAGCCGTCACCGTAGCCATGGGGCCAGGCAAGAACCCCGTGGAACAGGGTAAACAGCGCAAGCGTCACGCGCAGGCATGACCTTGATGTCAACATAAAATATTGCCCTTTCAACATATGGTGATTGTCCGATCGCCTGCGTTTTGGTGTGATCCGGCTCCGCTTCATGGACCGGTGTCTAGAAGCTTGGTTCGTGCGGGGAGCCATTATCCGTTCGCGCGGAACGCGTTTCGGTCCACAAGGGCGCTGATGCCACGCGACTGCCACCGCTCTGAGATTATTATACGGACAAGCCGGGCCGCGCCTCCCACCCCGCTCCGCAAGCACAAAGACTTCGGTGCTGCCCTGCGAATTGAGCAGCGTTTCGCCAGAACTCATGTGGTGCCGGGCTGTCAACATACCGAGGCTGAATAAATACATGCAAGTCATCTGGCCCGGCCACTCCTGGCTTGCCGGTTCGAATGTCCTGCGAACACAATGAGCCTATGACTCGTTCAATACCCTCGCTGATTCAAGCGGCCGCGGATCGCCAGGGCGACAGGTTGGCCATTTCCCGGCTGGACGCGGCGCTCACCTATACAGAGCTGGCTGCGGCGTCGACGCGCGTCGCCCAGTCGCTGATGGCGCTCGGGGTGGGACGGGGCGATCGTGTCGGTCTGTATCAACCTCAGACCCTGGACACCCTGGTGGCGCTGCATGGCATCCTGCTGGCTGGGGCAGCCTACGTGCCAATCGATCCACAACAGCCACCGGCCCGGGTGGCCGCGATTGTGAAACGATGCGATGTCCGGGTGATGTTCTCGAACGGAATTGCGCCGCCGCTCATGGGTAAAGTACTGAAGCATGCCGGGCCGCTCGAGACTCTGATCGGCTCCACACCGGAGGGCGAAGGTTTCGAAGTGGTATCCTGGAGCTCAGTATTGGCCGGCCTTTCCGATCGCCGCCTTGCCAGAGTGCATGGGGCGGAGCTTGCCTACGTGATCTTCACCTCCGGTTCGACTGGTTTGCCCAAGGGCATTGTCCACACCCACGACAGCGCCTTGAACTATGCCCAAGCCGCTGCGGAATTGTACGATCTGCGGCCCGAGGACCGCGTCGCCGGCATTGCACCGCTGCATTTCGACCAGTCCACCTTCCATCTGTTCTCCGTGCCCGTGGCCGGCGCTGCCGCGTGTCTGGTACCGGAGGCGCATGTGCGGTTGCCGGCTTCGCTGGCAAGCTGCCTGGAATCCGACCGCGTGAGTGTGATCTACACCGTGCCCTATCTGTTGATCCAACTGCTGCTCCGCGGGGGATTGGATCAGGTGAATCTGGAACGCGTCCGCTGGGTCCTGTTTGGCGGCGAACCGTTTCCCGTTGCCCTGCTCAATGAACTTATGGAACGACTGCCGCATGCGCGCTTCAGCAATGTATACGGGCCTGCCGAAGTCAATCAATGCACATACTTCCATCTGCCACGGAGCTGTCGGTGGGACGAGGCAACGGTGCCGGTGGGCCAGGGATGGCCGGAAGCTGAATTGCGGATCGTAAACGAGAAGGGGGACCCGGTTATGGCCGGTGAGCCCGGTGAACTCTGGGTCAGCAGCGACACCATGATGCAGCGCTACTGGGGCGGGGCCGAAGATGCCCCCTCGGTGTTTGCAGTCTCTCAGGATTCAGCCGGAAAAACGGTTCGGTTCTATCGAACCGGTGATCTGTTTGCCGAAGACACCACTGGCCGGCTTTGGTTTCTCGGGCGCATGGACCGGCAGGTAAAGGTTCGCGGACAACGGCTCGATCTGGACGAGGTCGAGGTGATTCTGCAACAGCATCCCCAGGTGACCGAGGCCGCGGCCTTTCTGCCCGAGGTTCAGGACAGTGTGGGTTCGGTGGCGGCTGCTGTCATTCCAGTGCCCGGTTCGACTTTGGATTGCCGTGTGTTGCGGCGCTATCTGGCGCAGCACCTGTCGCCCGCCGCAGTTCCACAGTCTATCGATATACGCGATGTTTTCCCACGCACGGGCAGTGGCAAAATCGATCGGCGTGCCCTGGCCGGAGCCGCCACGAATGCAACGGAATGAGGACACGGGATTGGACCGGATCGATGATTTGCGCGAGTTTGTGGTTGAGGAATTGTTACTGGGAACACTGGATGTGGCCCCGGACGACGATCTGCTGACCAGCGGGTTGGTGGATTCGTTGGGCATCATCCGTCTCATCGGTTACATCGAGGAAGCGTTTCAGGTTTCGATCCCGCCGGAGGACGTGGTACTCGAGAACTTTCTCAATCTGAACGTGATAGACCAGTACTTGAGCCGGCGCGGGGGCTGAATGGTCGATCGATCACGCATCGAAGATTCCCGGCACGATCGGCCAGGGCTTACATCAAACGCCGCGGCCGGTGATCTCACCCGTGTCCAGCGTCTGTTGTGGGCGGGGCAGGCGCTGGCTGGCGATTTGCCCCTGTACAACATGATCCACACCTATCGGTTCGACGGATCCCTCGATCCAGCGCGGTTCGATCGGGCGTTTCATACCGTGTTGAACGGCTCGGACGCTCTGAGGACGGTATTCGAGGCGGACGCTCAGGGCCTGGCCAGGCAACGGATTCGCGGCAATGTTCCCCCCTCGCTCGATCATGTCGATCTTTCCCACCATCCAGATCCGGAATCCACGTTCCAGGCCTGGCTGGCGGAGCGATGTGGTCGCAGTCTGGAACTCGATCATGGGGTGTTCGACTCGGCCTTGGTGCGTCTCGCGACGGATTGCCTGATCTGGTATCTCAACATCCACCATCTTGTGGCCGATGGATGGGCATTCGGGGTAATTCAGGGTCGTGTTGCGGCCTGCTATGACGCGCTCGGCCAGAATGCAAGTGAGCCGGCAGAGGCCTGGCCTCAATTTCAGGCCTACCGCGAGTTTGAACACACCCAGCAGTCGCGCGAGCGGGCGCGGAAGTGCGCGGCCTACTGGGCCGAGCGTCGCCGTCAGCCCTGCGATCCTGTCCTGTTCTACGGTCTGTCACCCGACCCCACCGACTACCGTACCCGCCGTGTGAGCGTCGAGCTGGGTGATCGGGATTCGACACGAATCCGAGAGACGGCGGCCCAACCGGGCATTCGCGGTCTCACCGAGGATCTTTCCCTGCTGGGCGTGTTCAGCGCGATGCTGCAGGTGTTGGTGTATCGAGTTACCGGAGCGCACCGCTTCAATCTGGGCATGCCGTTCCATAATCGAATGCTGCCGCCGCATCGGGCAACCGTGGGTCTGCTGATGGAAATCGGCATGTTGCGGGCCGAATTGTCTCCGGATTTGAGCTTCGTCCAGGTCATAGCCGCCGCTCAACGCGATCTGACCAGCGCACTGCGGCATGTCATGCCGGGCTGCAGCGAGGCCCAGACCAACGCGCATTTCTCAGTATTGCTGAACCTTGTACGCATTCAGACCCGGGTGCAAGCGGGCATACGACCGACCCTGTCATGGCATCATTCCGGTTTTGGCGACGCCGGCCACGCAGTGCGGCTGCAGGTGGAGGATTTCAACCAGACCGGCGTGTTCGTTATGCACTTCGATCTGGCAGAATCGGTCTTCGCAGAACCGGCCAGGGTTTGGCTGACCGAGCAGTTTCAGGCCGTGCTGGACGCCTTTCTCAATGATCCCCAGGGCAGCATTGGCGGTTTTGCCCTGCTGTCCCGCGCGCAGCAACGTCGTCTGGTGGAGACCTTCAACGCCACCGCCCGGAACGGTGAAACCCTTCGAACTGTGCCGGATCAGATCCATCTCCAGTGCCAGCGCCAACCCAGTTGGCCGGCGGTGGAGAAATCCAGCTATTCCGCTGCGGCGCTCAGTTACGGCGGCCTGGCGGAGCGGGTGGGGCAGATGGTTGCGCATCTCGACGCGGCCGGTGTGGCGCGGGGGGACCGTGTTGCGATCCTGCTGAACCGCAGCCCGGACGCGGTCAGCGCGTGTCTTGCGGTCTGGTGGGCCGGCGCGGCCTATGTCCCGCTGGATCCGGCGCACCCAGACCTGCGTCTGGCTGCGATCATGGCAGATGCCGAGCCGGCGGCGTTGATCACCGAGACCGCGCTGGCTGCGCGCGTCTCGGCACAGGGCTGCTCTGTTGTTCTGGCGGATGCGCCCGAACACAAGGTGGGCATTGCTTTGGCTGAACCGACATGCGAGCCGGGCGATCTGGCCTACGTCATGTATACGTCCGGCTCCACCGGCCAACCCAAGGGCGTGATGATCAGCCACGGTAATCTTGCGGACTACGTCACCTGGGCGGCGGCCGAATACTGTGACGGTGAAAGGTTGACCTTTCCTTTGTACTCGTCCATGGCCTTTGATCTCACGGTGACCTCCCTATACGTGCCGTTGGTGACCGGCGGTTGTGTTCGGGTCTACCCGTCACGGCCGGATGCGCCTGGGCTGGAGGTGTTGGACGTTTTTCGAGACGATGCCGTTGACGTGCTGAAGCTGACCCCGGCCCACCTGACCCTGGCCTTAGAAACGGACCATACACCGACCCGATTGCGGCGCATGATAGTGGGTGGCGAGGACTTCAAACGGACTCTGGCCCTGCGCGCCTGGGAACGGTTTGCCGGGCGCGTGGAGCTGGCGAATGAGTACGGTCCCACCGAGGCCACCGTGGGTTGCATGATCCACCGCTTCGATCCCGCCCGCGATGTCGGCGAATCCGTTCCCATCGGCAGGCCGGCCGCCGACACGGCAGTCTATGTGCTGGACCAGGCCGGGCAGCCGACGCCGCCTGGCGTGGTGGGGGAGCTGTGTGTTTCCGGGCCGGGCGTGGCCCAGGGCTATTTTGAGTTGCCTGAAAAAACCGCCGAGGTGTTCGGCGCAGATCCATTGCGCTCCGGTGCGCGTCTGTACCGTACCGGCGATCTGGCTGCCTGGTCCGCCAGCGACACACTTCGATTTCTGGGCCGGGGTGATGATCAGGTCAAAGTGCGCGGCGCGCGGATCGAACTGGGCGAAGTTGAGGCGCAGGTGGCCAGCCATCCCGCGGTGGTCCAGGCCGCGATGCGACTGGTCGGCGGTGAACCGGAAAGGCACTCTGATTCGGCCGGTGTTCGGCACTGCGTGAGCTGCGGCATGGATGGTCGCTATCCGGGACTCAGTTTCGACGCCGACGGCGTCTGCAGCATATGCCGGGACTACTCGACCTATCGGGACAAGGTGGCCCCGTATTTCCGGTCCATGCCGGAGTTCGAGTCCATCCTCAAGCAGGGGCCGACCTCGCCCGACGGGTATGACTGTATGGTGTTGCTCAGCGGAGGCAAGGACAGCACCTACGCCCTTTGCCGGGTGGTCGATCTGGGTTTCAAGGTTCTGGCCTACACTCTGGACAATGGCTACCTCTCGGAACAGGCCAAGACCAATATCCGTCGAGTCACGGAGCACTTGGGGGTGGATCTCGAGTTCGGCGGCACGCCTCACATGAACGAGATTTTTGCCGACAGCCTGCGCCGCTTCAGCAATGTCTGTAACGGCTGTTTCAAAACGCTCTATACCCTCAGCACCAATCTGGCAAATCAACGCCGCATTCCATTCATCGTCACCGGGCTGGCCCGTGGCCAGATGTTCGAGACCCGGTTGTCCGACATGTATGACGCGGCGGTGTTCGATGTCGCCGTCATCGATCAACGCATTCTGGACGCGCGCAAGGCCTACCATCGCATGCCGGATCTGGTCGCGCAGAGGCTGGATACCCGGGTGTTCGAGGACGACGCGGTGTTCGAGCGTGTTCGGTACGTGGACTTTTACCGCTACAGTGACGCCACCCTGGACGAGATGTATGACTACCTGGCCCGGCGCGTTCCCTGGGTGCGGCCGTCGGACACGGGCCGCTCCACGAACTGTCTGATCAACGATGTCGGCATTTACGTACACAAGCAGGAACGCGGTTTTCACAACTATGCCTTGCCCTACAGTTGGGACGTTCGTCTCGGGCACAAACGCAGGCGAGCCGCTCTGGCTGAATTGGACGATGACCTGGACGAAGACCGGGTGCAGACCATTCTCAGGGAGATTGATTATCAGCCCCGGCCAGTGGAGGGGCGCCATCGGGCGGCTCGGCTGGTGGCCTACTACACCGCTACCCAGGATCCGGGCAGCGCAGAACTGAGGCAACATTGTCAGGCGCGTTTGCCGGACTTCGCGGTTCCGGCCCGGTTTGTCCGGCTTGAGACGCTGCCACTGACACAGAACGGGAAAGTGGACCGGGGGGCCTTGCCCTGGCCGCCACCCGAACAGCCCCAAAGCGCGCTCTCCGAAAGTCCATCGGACGGTCCGGAGGGGCGTCTTCTGGCCGTTTGGCGGCGGGTTTTCGGGGATGAGGCCATCGGTCCGGGCGAGAATTTTTTTGATCTGGGCGGGGATTCCATCATCAGTATCCAGTTGGTGGCGGGCTCGGCCCAGGTGGGTCTGCGAGTCACCCCGGCGCAGATTTTTGAGCACCAGACGGTTGCCGAGCTGGCACGGGCCGCGGTTCGTACCGGGAGCCCCGGTAAAGGTGAGACGGCGGTTACCGGTACCATCCCGTTGACCCCGATCCAGCAGCGTTTCTTCGATGCCGATCCGACCCATCCCGCGCACTGGAATCAGGTGATGCGGCTGAGAATTCCGGCCGAAACGGATACCGGGTGCCTCGAGCGCGCGCTGAACGCCCTGGTGGAACACCATGACATGCTGCGGGCCTGTTTCCAATGGACCGGCGCGGGTTGGACCCAGCGGCTGCCGGCGCCGACGGGACGAGAACTGTCGTTGAGGCAGGCGACTGCTGGGGATGAGGTTCGGGCCAGGGCGGCCGTCGATGTGCTCAACCGCAGTCTGAGACTGGATGGGGGATGCCTGTTGGGGGCGTTGCGTATCGACACCGGTGGGCACGAGGATGTGCTGGTACTGACGGCCCATCATCTGGCCGTGGATGGGCTGTCCTGGTGGACCTTGCTGCAGGATCTTGGTGCAGCTTACGAAGCGACGGCGGCGGGGCGCCCGGTGGCCCTGCCGCCGAGAACCGCCTCGTATCAAGCCTGGGCCCGGGAGTCTGTTACATGGGCACAGGGCGATGCGGCCAGCCGGGCGCTGGAATCCTGGATCGAATCACTGTCCGGTGCACCGAGTACTGTCCCGATGGAGGGATCCGCACCGGAAAGCAACCGAGTGGGCGACGCTGGCTGTGTCGTCTCTACCCTCGATTCTGAATTCACCCGGGCGCTATTGGAACGGGTACATGTCGCCTACAACACCCGCATCAACGACATACTGCTGGCCGCCTTTGGTGCGGTGATGGCCGATTGGCAGGGGCGGGATCGGGTTTTGATCGCACTGGAAGGCCACGGCCGTGACGGTACGGAGCTGGATCTTTCCCGCACCGTGGGCTGGTTCACAAGCCTAATGCCGGTGCTGCTTCCGATGTCGGCTCGGGCCACACCGGCCGCCCTGTTGCGTGAGGTGAAAGAGGCGTTGCGGCAGCATCCGGATCAGGGAATCGGTTTCGGGCGCCTGCGTTATCTGAGTCAGACCTCGCAGCGTCGCGCAGTTCTGCAGGCGCTGCCCGAGCCCCAGGTTCTGTTCAATTACCTGGGGCAACTGGATCGTAACGTTCTTGCCGCGGGGCGTTTCCGGCCGGAGGGTGGCGGCCTGTCACTGTCCTGCGCACCGGACAATCCCCGGCTTTTCCTGCTTGAGGTCAACGCCATGGTCGTGGATGACGCACTGCGGGTTGAGTGGAGTCATCATAAGGCGGCCCATCCGCGTCAATGGGTGGAGTGCCTGGCCGCTGATTTTATTCATCGCCTGGAGACGCTTATCGGCCATTGCCTGGATCCCGGTGCAGGCGCGGTGACGCCGTCCGATTTCCCCGAGGCTGCCCTGGATCAGAACGAGCTGGATCGGCTGTTGGACGACTTCGGTGAGGATCCGGTCTGATGCCGGGATCGTCCGCGCGCAGAAACATCGAAGATATCTATCCCCTGACGCCTGCACAGCAGGGGATGTTATTCCATGCCGTGCAGGCGCCGGATTCCGGGGTGTATATCGAACAACTCACGGCGCACCTGCCCGCAGACCTGAATCCGGGACGGCTAAGGGAGGCCTGGGATCGGATCATCAGCCGTCATCCGGTACTGCGCACCTTGTTTGTCGTCGATCGGGGTAAGCAACCGCTTCAAATCGTGCGCCGGCGGGTTACGGCACCCTGGCGCGATGAAGACTGGCGTGCGTTCACCGAGGTAGGGGCGACCGAGCGCCTGACAACCCTGTTATATGAGGACCGGCGCGCCGGATTCGCTTTGGACCGGGCGCCGCTCATGCGGTTTTGCCTTCTTGCCTGGCCGGGAGCCGGCTGGCGCTTCGTGTGGACCTTCCACCACCTTTTGTTGGATGGCTGGTCCACCGCCCAGATCCTGGAGGAGGTCCGGGCGGCCTATCACGGGGTGGAACTGGGGTCGGGCCCCCCAGCCCCGTTTCGGGCGTTTGTTTCCTGGTTGGGTCAGCAGGATGGCGCCGCCGCCGAGCGCCACTGGCGGGGTGTGTTCCAGGGGTTCGACGGGGCCAGTACGCTGCTGCCCCTGTGGTGTGACGAAGCGGACCCTCAAGCATCGGGCCTTTATAGGCATGATCATCTGGATCTGGCACCGGAGCGGGTCGCCGCACTCCAGGCATTCGCCCGGTCTGCCCGGGTCACACCCAATACCGTGTTCCAGGGCGCCTGGGCTTGTCTCCTGGCGCGATTCAGCGGTGATGACGATCTGGTGTTCGGTGTCACCGTGTCGGGTAGGCCGGCGGATCTGCCGGGTGCCGAATCCATGGTGGGCATGTTCATCAACACGTTGCCAGTCAGGGTGCGGGTGCCGGAGGACACGCTCGTTGTCGATTGGTTGCAAGCGCTACAGTCAGCGCAAAGCGAGTCCAGGCGCTATGAGTTCAGTGCGCTGTCCGACGTGCAGCGCTGGTCTGGGGTGGCCTCGGATACCGGATTGTTCGATACCCTGTTGGTGTTCGAGAGCTACCCGGTCAAGCAAACCGGCGATGGTTCGCCATTGCGATTCGATGACCTCGAGTTTCACGAACAAAGCAATTTCGCCCTCAGCCTGCTGGTGGTGCCCGGCGAGCCCTGGAGTCTGCTGCTGATTTCTGATCCGGCCCGGGTGTCCCGGCGGATCGCCGAGACCTGGCTGGAAAGTCTGGATCAGGTGTTGACCTCTATGGTCGACCAGCCAGCCCGCGCCGTGGGTGACATCGACGCCTGCAGTCCCGCGCAATTGGACAGACTGGCCGACTGGAGTCGGGGTCCGGAGATGAAACCGACCGGCACAAACACGGTGCTGGAAGCGATCGAGGGTTGCTGCCGCAGGTACCCCGACAGGGTCGCTCTTGTGGCGGGCAACGAGTCCGTGCACTACGCCGAGCTCCGCACACAGGTGGCTGGATTGGCCGCCGAACTCCGCCGGTCCGGTGTTGCCCCAGGCCAGGTGGTACCGGTGTTTGGCCGACGGGATCTAAAAACCATCACCGCCCTGCTTGCGATTCAGGCGGCGGGCGCAGCCTATCTTCCGCTGGATGCCAGTTACCCGGACACCCGCATCGTGGAGATTCTGAATGCGGTACCGGTGGATCGTCTGGGAACGGGTCGCATCGG
Source organism: Candidatus Competibacteraceae bacterium (assembly GCA_024641125.1). Classification (GTDB taxonomy): domain Bacteria; phylum Pseudomonadota; class Gammaproteobacteria; order Competibacterales; family JAHEDQ01; genus JAHEDQ01. The sequence goes on from JAHEDQ010000014.1 coordinate 28,180, forward strand.
CCTGGCGATCCAGGCGCCGTCCCACTCGTTACGCGAACTGGGCCTGAACTGGCTGGCGCCCGACTGCGAGCCGATCGAAGTCGCTGACGACGAGGACGGTGCGGTGTCGGCTGATGATCTGGCCTATCTCATTTTTACATCCGGTTCCACCGGCGGCCCCAAGGGGGTTCCGGTGAGTCACGGGAACCTGGCCTGGTCAACCCAGGCGCGAATGATTTATTACGGCGGTTCGCCGCAGCGGTTTTTGTTGCTGTCGCCATTGGCGTTCGACAGCTCCGTGGCCGGGCTGTTTTGGACACTGACCGGCGGCGGCACCCTGGTGCTGCCTACGCCTGAACAGATGGCCAACCCGGCCGCCTTGGCGGACCTTCTGCTGCGCGAACGTATTACCCATCTGCTGTGTTTACCGTCGCTGTGGGCGGTGTTGCTGGATGCGCTTCCCAAGGGCAGCGCATCCAGCTTGGTTCAGGTGATCGTTGCCGGGGAATCGTGTCCGCCCGAATTGGTGCGCGCACACATACGGGCACTGCCCGGAGTCCGGATGGAAAACGAGTATGGTCCCACCGAAGCCACGGTGTGGTGCACGGCACAGCGCTTGGATAAGGGGACTTGGGCTCACGCCGTGCCCATCGGACGACCGCTACCCGGTGTCTGCGTGCAGGTCAGGGATTCCGCCGGTCGGCAGGTCCCGCCCGGTGGTCTGGGAGAGCTCCGGGTGGGCGGCCGCGGCCTTGTCGAGGGTTATCTGAATGACCCTGAACTGAACGCCCGCGTGTTTGACAACCAGGACGGTGCCATTGGCCGGAACTATCGCACTGGGGATCTTGCCCGGTACCTGGGCGACGGCAGCCTGGTATTCATGGGTCGCGCCGACGACCAGATAAAGGTGCGTGGGCATCGGGTGGAACCCGGTCAGGTGGAAGCGATCGTAACGGCTTATCCCGGCGTGCGGGATTGCGCTGTGACGCTGAACCCGAACGGGCAACTGTGGGCGCTGATCGTGGCGAGCGATGGCGCGGATTCGGGTGCGGAGGGACTGGACGCCTGGCTCCGAGCCCGCCTCCCTTCGTACCAGATGCCGGATCGAATTGAGTATGTTTCCGAGTTACCCAGACTCCCCTCTGGGAAACTGGATCGGCGGCAGTTGGGCGGAATGATGGAGAAGGCGATATCCATTGGCCCCGTATGGACGCCCGGAGATACCGCCGAGGCAGCCCTGGCCCGCCTTTGGCAAGACCTGCTCGGTGTGCAGCCCCGAGGTCGGGACGCGGATTTCTTTCAGTCCGGCGGCCATTCCCTGCTCAGCATGCGGCTTTTGGTGGAGCTGGAACGACGCCTGGGTGTGCGCGTGTCACTGGCAGATTTTCTGGCCAATCCGACGCCAAACGGACTGGTCGAACGGGTGAGAGCGGGGGGGTCGGTGAGCCAGTGGCAGTCCATGGTGCCGGTGAAACCGTCGGGGTCCCGTAGACCATTCTTCTGCGTTCACGGTGACCCCACCGCCTTGGGACCGCATCTGCATCCCGAAACACCTTATTATTGGCTGCACCACGCCCAGGCCGGGGGCAATGTAAGCTATGCCACCGTGGAATCCCTGGCCGCGGACCACCTCGCGGAGTTGCGCACCATTCAGCCATCGGGGCCCTACCGTCTGGCGGGTTATTCCTTTGGCGGGCTGATCGCGTTCGAGATGGCCAGGCAACTGCAGGCCGTGGGTGAACCGGTAGATTTTTTGGGTTTGATCGAGCCGACCTTGGTCAAGGCAGGGACGCCGCCCGACACCGCGCTTGCGGGCGCTGATGAGGCCGAGACGGATCCGGCACTGCGGGCATTCGCCCGTCGCGCGCGCAGTTTGAAGGGTCGCGCCCTGCGCAAGCTCAGGCTGGAGTGGTGCGAGCACTATGTTCGCAGCGGACGCACCATGCCGGCTGAGTTGCGGGATTTCCACATGGTTCAGTTGTTCGCCCAGGCCGGTCGGGCCTATGCCTACCCGCAATACACCGGATCCGCGGTCCTGTTTGTCTCGGCCGAGACCGCGGCGGATTCTGAACGAATCGATGATCTTGTGACGCACTGGCGCGGGGTATGTGCCGGCGGCGTCGATCTGCAAGTGGCGAAAGGCGTGGCCAGCCATACCGACCTGTTTCGAGAACCCCAGGTGGCGGGTTTGGCGGATTTGATCGAACGAAGGTTGGGGTGAGATGCCGTCATGAACGTCGCGGCACGAGGCGGTTGCCGGCATGCCGTGTGATCTATCGGGAATCGATGTCCCCAAAGCGCGAGAATCAGAACAACTCTGATAGCACTTGACTGGATTCGTTGCTATTTTCTGTTCACGAGTGAGAGATTTCCGATTGCGGCTGTAAGACATCGGGGCTTGGAGGCTGAATGTAATGATAAAGACGCGGATCAGCAACCGGGTACGGCACACGCCAATGCTGCTTGTGGCAGCTGTGATGCTGTTTTGGGTGGCGCCGTCACAGGCGACATTTTACAATCCATTCGGCATCGTGATCGTCAAGAAGACGTCCAGTCCAGCAGACAATACGACATTCCATTTCGAGACGAGTTTGAATACTACCTTTCAGTTGAGTGATCCCGGGGACAAGTACACGGGTTTTTTTGCCTGGGCCGGTCAAGATATTGACATAGTGGAGAAATCCACGCCAGGCTGGCGCCTGGAGAGTGTATCCGGATGGTCCATGCTGGGTAACTCGTCCTTTAAGCAGATTGAGAACGGTATCCGGATCTCTTTGAACTCGTGGGATCTTGTCAAGGTAAAGTTCAATAACGTGGCGGTTCCTCTACCGGGTGCGGTCTGGCTGTTGGGCTCGGGCTTGCTTGCGCTGGTGGGCATCGGGCGTAGCCGGCGCCGCAAACTCGTCAATGCCGGAGAGGCCACCGCTTAGACGGCAACTCGCTCCTCTGCAAGAACCCGTCAACCATGGCGGGTTTTTTGCTTCGGAGAGGCTTGAGATTGGAGCTGTTTTTTTAATCCGTGCAGGCTGGCTGGAGCAGCAAATCTCAAACGCCCAGCAGGCGGGCAATGATATTGCGCTGTATATCCGACGTGCCGGAGTAGATCAGCCCGCCGATACCGTCTCTCAGGTCGCGTTCCACTTCATGCTCGGTGACGAAGCCACGGGCGCCGTAGGTGCGAATGCTGTCCAGACTGGAATCCACGAAGGCTTCACTGAGTTGCAGTTTCGCCAGCGCCGCATCCATGGCTGAGGGGTGTCCAGAGGCGTCCAGCCAAGCCGCCTTGTACAGCAGCATTCGGCTGAGCTCCAGACGCAGTTTCATGTCCGCCAGACGGTTGGATACAGACTGAAACTTTCCGATGGCCTGTCCGAATTGCTGGCGCTCCCGCGCGTAGCTCACCGCGTCCTCCAGCTGCCGCTGCATGGCGCCGAGTTGGCAGGCGAATATATATCCCCGCTCCGACTCCATCGCCGTACTGAAAATACTCGCGCCGGCGCCTTCCGGACCGAGGCGGTGATGCTCCGGCACCTGGCAATCCTCGAGGATCAATTCTCCCATGGGGCAGGTGCGCATCCCCATTTTGTCCACCACCTGGCTGGTGCGGAAACCGGGAGTCGAGCTGTCGACTATGAAGGCGGAAATGCCCCAACGCCCCAGCGCTGGATCGCGGGTGGCAAAAACGATGGCCATGTCGGCCACCGGTGCGAGTGTGACATAGGATTTGCGACCGTTGAGAGTATATCCCCGTTCGGTTTTCTCGCAGCGGGTCTGCAGCGCGTAGGTATCCGACCCGGAATCCAGCTCGGTGATGCCGAATGCGCCGATCCGCTCGCCGCGGCACAGCTCGGGCAGATAGCGCGCCTTCTGTGCATCATCGCCAAATCGCATCAGCGCCGCTTGGAGGCTCCACATCTGTGAGGCGAGGGCAAAGGGCAGGCCGTTGTCGCGACAGCCGTAGCCCAGGCCCTCAAGCATCAATACGGTGGACAAAACATCCAGCCCCTGACCGCCCAGCGACGCGGGTACCATCGCCCCCTGAATTCCAAACGCGGCGCAGCGGCGCCAGGCATCCCGCGGAAACCGGCCGCTGCGGTCGTGGTCGACCCAGTCTTCGTTTAAATGATCGCGGGCAAAGGTATCCGCCCCGGTGCGAATGGCGCGCTGTGCCTCCGAGAGTGCAAATTCCAAAGCTCAGTCCTTTTCATCGTTGGGCGGGGGCATGACCAGACGTCCGCGTGCGTCCACGCGCTTCCATTCATCCTGAAAATCCCGGTTGTTCCAGTTACCCAGCCCTGGGCAGAACACTTTGTCCTGCCCGTGGGCAATGGGACTGGCGCCGTTCCAGCGCTCGTCCCGGGGTTCATCGGCGCACTGATAACGGGTGTCCGAGCTGAGTCGGCAGCGGCCCTCGGGCGAATTGTTATCCAGTGCCCCGTGCAGGGTGTGCATGGTAAAGCACAGCACGTCGCCGGCGGTGAAATCGGTGCTCAACCAACGGCCGCCATAGCGCGCCTGCAGTTTGATCGGATCGGTGCCCAGCCACGGAATCTTATCCCGGTCCGCATCCTTGCGCGCGTAGGTTTTCAGCAATGCCGCCTGCCGGTGGCTGCCTTCCAAAAGTATCAGAGCGCCCTCGCTGCGGGACACGTCGCCCAAGGGAATCCAACTGGAAAAAATGCGATCCGTCCCGCGCATCATGTAAGGGCCATCATAATGGAACCCGCACGCCTCTCCGGGGCGGACGAAGCGAGGCCAACGGAAATCGAACGCATGCACCTCACTCCCCAACAGATGCCTGTGAACACCGAGCAGCCTGGGATGCAGAACGATGCGCTCGTACTCGATCCCGCTGCGCACGCTTTCTGCGAACGCCCGGAGATTGATCCGGTCGATTGCCGTGTCGTTGGCTGCAATGGCGTCCAACAGGGGTTTCTCGGGGTCGATCTCGCCGATGATCGCGTACTTGAGCAGTATCTCGCGGCGGGCTTTGAGCACCAGTTTGCGATCGAGCAAGCCACGGAAGAAGAGATAACCGTCTTCGCGCATCCGCGCCCGCAAGGCGGTCGCGTCATCGACGATGTCGATGGAATCCCTCAGTTCGCCGAAACCGGGGTCGACCGGGTTCAGTGCGATTCCATGTGATGAGATCTGCGTCATATGAAGGTGGTTTCGCTACTATTTTCTGGGGCCTACGGTACGACGTGACACACTGCCATGGGGTCAGTGCATGAAGTCGCCACCGTTGACGAAAAGGTTCTGGCCGGTCATGTAGGAGGCTGACCCTAGCAGGAACAGAACGGCCTGGAAAATGTCCTCCGGCGTCCCAAGTCGGGCCATGGGAATGCCGGCGACCATCGACCGGTGGGTTGCCGGGTCGTTAAGGTTGAAACGATTCATCACTTCTTCGGTATTGATGAAACCGGGTGTGACAGTGTTCACGCTGATGCGCGGCGCCAGTTCCTGGGCCATGCATTTACCCAGGGTGATCAAACCGGCCTTTGCGCTGCAATAGTTGGCGCCGTTTTTCCGGCCGGTGATGCCGGTTGCCGCCGCGATGTTGATTATGCGCCCACCGCTGCCCGCGTGACGGCGGGCGAACTCCTGGGCGCAGATGAAGGGTCCGGTCAGATTGGTGGACAGCACACGGTTCCACTGTTCGTCGTCCATTTGATCCAAAGGGCCGTCCAGGTTGAGCCCCGCGTTGTTGATCAGGACATCCACTCTGCCGAACTGCGCCATGACGCGGTCGAACATGCGCTGAACCTCGACGCGTTGAGACACGTCGGCGGTCACCAGTATGGCCCGGTCAACACCCACTTTGTCTGTGATCTGCGCCACCACCTGCTCGGCCTCTACCCGCGAGCTGGCACAGTTGACCACCACGCTTCGTCCAGTGTCGGCCAGGCGTTTGGCCAGCACCGCGCCGATTCCGCGTGACGATCCGGTCACGATGACGACTTCATCATGCTGCAATACATGTGCTCCCATGTGAACCAACCGTCACTCGAATCTGCTCAGGCGCCCCAGCCCAGTCTTCGGAATGTGTCGATTCGAAACTTAGAGACCCGATGTTTGTGACGGTTCTGTTTTTCTTGGCGCTGTTTGTCGAGTGTCCTCAACAAGACAGTCGGTTTGGCATTGCCGAGGCCGAATACCCAAGCGCTCTTGATTCCAAGCCCCGCGGTCTGGTATCCCGTTGCGGGACTTGGATTGATCCCAACGAAACGGGTCCAGAGCGCATCCGCCGGTACCTGAGGATGCAACCATGAGACCAACAGGTGACAGTTTTGGAACCGGATGCAGGCAGTCTCCAGAGTCTACACGACATCGTAACTCCGGCCGCGGTGTCCTGGTGGCCATTGGCGCCAGGATGGTACGCCATCGCCGGTTTGCTGCTGGTAATCATCGCCGGAGCAGCGTGGCGTAGCTGGCGTGGTTATCGGGCCAATCGCTATCGCCGCGAAGCATTGCATGCATGCGCCGCCATCGAGCGGCGCATGGCCGATCCGGCGCTTCGCTGGTCCGGTTTGGCCGATATTGCCGAACTGCTCAAACGTGTGGCCCTTGCCGCCTACCCCCGCGAGCAGGTGGCAGGTTTGACCGGTGATGCCTGGTGGCGGTTTTTAGAAATGGGAACCGGACCGACCGGTTCCGGGAACGAAATGCGCGTGATCATGGACCTGGCTCTGTACGGCAACCCCGCGGACACCGACCCGAACGATGACATGGTGAGGGCCATTTGCTCCGCAGCACGAGACTGGATACGGAACCACGACCCGGCGCCTCGGGCGGGTGGGTCGGCATGATCTCTCTTGGACTGCCCTGGGCGTTGTTGCTGCTGCCGCTTCCCGTCGCGGTCTACCTGGGGCTGCCGGCCTACCGCCAGAGCCCAGCCGCCGTTCGCGTTCCGGATCTCCAGCGCCTGGCCGACCTCAGTGGCCAGACACCCAGTGCGGGCGCGATGGTTTCACCGCGCAGCCGTTGGCAATGGATCATTCTGTGCGCTGTCTGGGTCGCCCTGGTGCTGGCCCTGGCGCGGCCGCAGTGGCTGGAACCCCCCGTGGTGCGGGAGCAGTCCATGCGAGACCTGTTGCTGGCGGTGGATCTATCGAGCTCAATGGAAGCCGAGGATTTTGCCGATTCGCAGGGAAGGGTGGTGGATCGTCTGACCGCGGTAAAACAGGTGTTGGATGATTTTCTGTCCCGACGTCAGGGAGACCGGATCGGATTGATTGTGTTCGGGTCGGCGGTATTCGCGCAGGCGCCTTTCACCGAAGACCTGGACGTACTGCGAAGCCTGCTGGACGAGCTGCAGGTTCGCATGGCAGGGCCCAAGACCGCGCTGGGTGATGCCATCGGTCTGGCCATGACCCTGTTTGAGGGGAGCGAAGTGGATCAGAAAGTGCTGATCATCCTCACCGACGGCAACGACACCGGCAGTTTGGTGCCGCCCGCCAGGGCCGCGGAAATCGCGCGAGACAACGGCATCGTCATTCACACGGTGGCCGTAGGTGATCCGGCCACGGCGGGGGAGGAGCAGCTCGATACGGGGAGCCTGACGGCTGTGGCGGAGGTGACCGGGGGACGCTTTTTTTTCGCTGCGGACCGTGACCAGCTGGAACAGATCTACAGCGAACTGGATGCACTCAATCCACGGCAGGTTGAAACCCTGAGCTTTCGTCCCCAGCGTGATCTGTTCCAGTGGCCCCTGGGTCTCGCTATGGGCCTGTCTTTCTTGTTCGCCGCGGTGACGGTGTTGCGCACCGTTTTCACTCACAGACCGCCTCCAGCGGGAGCAAACTGATGCAGTTGGAGGCGTTTCACTTCCTGCGGCCGCTCTGGTTGCTCGGTCTGCCCTCGGCCGTGCTGTTGCTCTGGGGTTTGACGCGTCAGCGGTCGCAAACCGAGGCCTGGGCGGCGGTGATAGCCCCGCATTTGCTGAAGCCACTGCTGGTAGACCCGGAAAAAGCACGTCAGCGCTTGCGGCCGCTACATCTGCTGGCCTTGTTCTGGGTTCTGGGCTGTCTGGCCATGGCCGGACCGGCGTGGCAACGGGAGCCGTCTCCATTCGCAGAGGATCAGGCCGCCCTGGTCATTGCGCTCAAGGTGGCACCCAGCATGCTGGCCGACGACGTGCAACCCAGCCGGCTTGGGCGCGGCGTGCAGAAGATCCACGATTTGCTGGAACGGCGTCCTGGCGCCGCCACTGCCTTGGTGGCCTACGGCGGGAGCGCGCATCTGGTTATTCCCTTGACCCGGGATGCACGCATCATTGAGCAGTTTGCAGCGGAATTGTCGCCGGAGATCATGCCGGTCGACGGCGATGCGCCGGCTGAGGCGGTCGCACTGGCCAACCGCCTGCTGGCGGATTCCGGATTGCCCGGATCCATATTGCTGATGGCGGACAGCGTCGCGGCGGATCAGTGGGTCGAGCTGGAGCGTCAGCGTGGCCAAAACGGCGCCGAAGTGCAGCTTTTTGCGCTGGCGGCGGGACCCGAGGTGATTGGGGCCAGCGGAGGCGTATCGGCGCCCGCCCTGGACCGGGATGCCATGGCCCGGGCGGCACGGGCCGCGGGTGGCAAATTGACGGTGGTGACGGTGAATGATCGGGACGTCGATCAAATCAACCGGGACATCAAGCGCAGCCTGGCTCGCGCGACCGCCGCGGAAGGGGAACGCTGGCGCGACGCTGGATATGTCCTGCTGCCCCTGCTGGTTCTGCTGTCACTGTTCGCTTTTCGCCGCGGCTGGGTCGTGGGGCAGGGGTTATGAGCCGGCTTGGCGCTGTTGCCCTGACGGTGTTTCTTTGGCTTCCCCCGGCAGCCTGGGCGGAGTTCAGTTTTATCGATCTCTGGCTGACACCGAATCAGCAAGGCCAACGTCTGGCCGATCGGGGCAACTACAGCGAGGCGGCGGCTCGGTACGTCGAACCCATGCGGCGGGGTGTGGTCCTGTTTCGATCCGGCGATTTCGAGGCAGCAGCGGCCGCCTTCGGTCGGGTCGAGGGCGCTGACGCCGCGTACAATCAGGGCAATTCGTTGACCATGCTCGGTCAGTACGAGGCGGCCATCGAAAGCTATGATCGCGCCCTGATGCTGCGGCCGGATTGGATTGCCGCCGTGGACAATCGGTCTATCGCCGAGATCAGGCTTCAGCGCATGGCGCCGCCTGAAGACGACGCCGGGGGCACCGGTGGCCAGATGGGGGCCGATGACTGGGTATTCGACCAGCGCGGCGCCCGCGGGTCGGGCGAAGAGACGGTGGAGCCCGAATCCGCCGGATCCGACCAGGCGCTGCGCGCCATGTGGCTGCGTCGCGTTCAGACCCGGCCGGCGGATTTTCTCCGGTCCCGGTTTGCGTATCAAATCCAGCGGGACAAGGATGAACCTGGGCCATGAAACGCGTGGTGCTGGTGTTTTTGATCCATCTGCTGTCTCCGGGTGTGTCGGCGGCGGCGGTTCAAGGTGAGGTGCGCATCAGCCTGTCCGATGAGCCTGCCATCTGGGTGGGTCAGCGGGTCATCGTCAATCTCGACCTTTGGAGCACGGGTTTCAGTTTCAGCGATCAGCGTATCCACCTGCCCGAGGTGGTGGGCGGATTGTTGATGGAAACGGACAGCTCCACGGTGAAACTCAGCGAGGCCCGCTCGGGGGAAACCTGGCAGGGTCTCCGCTACGCACTGTCGCTGTTTCCCCAACGGCCGGGTACGCTCAGGATTCCACCCGTTGACGTTTCGTTTCAGGTATCCGAGGGCTACGGAAAGCCCGCCACGGCCTTTGAGCTTCAAACCCCGCGGTTGACCGTTGAGGTCGCCTTGCCGCCCGGTTTCATCGATCCCAACGGGGTGATCACCAGCAACGATTTGACGGTGACCGAAACCTGGGATCCTGATGTGGATTCGGTGCGGGTCGGCGACGCGCTGACCCGGACAGTGACCCGCCGGGCGGAGGATGTGTCCGGTGTGCTGTTTCCACCGCTCCTGACGCCGCCCATCGACGGCCTGGCATCGTACCCGGAAACCCCTCAGGTGACGGATAAAACCGAGCGCGGG
>JAHEDQ010000335.1 GCA_024641125.1 Candidatus Competibacteraceae bacterium
CGCCGCCGGTCATCCTGCCGATGCTGTTGACCTGGCTGATCGTGTTGACGCTGACTGGCTGGGTGGGGTTGGGCACCATGTTGGCGGCGATCAGTCTGGTTCCGGCTTTGATGCTGCTCGGCGCGCCGGTCCCGACGATTGTGTTCGGCGTCCTGCTGGCGGCTTTCATCGTGTTCACCCACCGTTCCAACATCCGCAGTATGCTCAACGGCACGGAGTACCGCTTCGAACGCGCCCGTATCAAAAACTGGTTCGGCCGGGACTGACAGGGCGGACAACTTTCCGATGCAGCACAGCGCAATAGCCGACAGCCTGGCCGAGATCCGCATCCGGGAGCACCTGTCGCTCGCCACGCGCGGACAGCTGCGCGAGCTGACCGTGCTGCAGGAAACTGATTCGACCAATTCCGCGCTGGCCCGCCTGCCGGCCGGGCGACGGCATGCCCATGCACTGCTGGCTGAGAAACAGACGGCGGGCCGTGGCCGCCGGCAGCGCGCCTGGCATTCGCCGGCCGGTGGCAACATCTACCTGAGCCTCGGTTGGCGCTTTGCCAGGCAGTCCGCCGCGCTGTCCACCTTGCCCCTGGTGGCTGCGCTTTGCCTGTGCCGCGCCCTCGAGCGGGCCGGCCTGCGCGGACACGGGGTCAAGTGGCCCAATGACATACTGGTCAGCGGCTCCAAGGTTGCGGGCATCCTGGTCGAGACCCAGTCAACCGGTGCGGGTCCGGCTCTCGCGATCATCGGCATCGGGCTCAATGTGCGGATGCCGGGGTCCGACGCCGATCACCCGGCCGCGATTATCGATCGGCCCTGGACGGATCTCGCCTCACGGCTGCCCGAGGACCAGCGGTCGATCAGCCGTAACCGGCTGGTCGCCCTGCTGCTGGAGGAATTGCTGGCGGGGCTGGTTCGTTTCGAAGCCGCGGGCTTTGAAGCATTCCAGGGCGAGTGGCGCGAGCGTGACCTGCTGACGGGCAAGCGTTTGCGCCTGGAAGGTAACGGCGGCTTTCGCTACGGCCGCGCCATCGGCATCGACCATGACGGTGGCCTGGAAGTCGACATCGATGGATATGGTCCGCAGGTTCTTTATGCGGCGGACGTAAGCGTGCACGATGACTGACGCCAGGCTATTAATCGATATCGGCAACAGCCGCATCAAGTGGGCCTGGGCTAAAGGCCGCGAACTGCTGCCCGAGCGCGCCGGGAATGGTGAATTCCCTGACTTCGAGCGGGCCTGCCGGCCGGCCGCCGCCTTGCGTCCGGTGGAAGTGTTGCTAGCCAGCGTAGCGGGGGCGGATCGCGCGCGGCAAGTTGCGGAATTGTGCACGATGCGATGGGGTATTGCGCCGAGGGTTCTTCGCTCCCGCGAACAGCAGGGTGGAGTACGCAACGGTTACGCTGAGCCGGCCCAACTGGGCGTGGATCGTTGGCTGGCCATCGTCGGTGCTGTCGCGGCCCACGGCAAGCCGGTCGTTGTCTGGGACCTCGGAACGGCAAGTACGCTCGATGCGGTGGACGCCTCGGGGCAACACCTCGGCGGCTGGATTTTGCCCGGGCCGACTACCATGCTCGATGCTTTGGTCAGGGGTACGAAGCTGAAAGTGCCGCCGGACCTGCAGCAAGCGGGCAGTATCACACCGGGTCACTCTACGGCCGAGTGCATTCGCCGCGGGGTGCTGGCGGCGCAGGCGGGCGCGCTGAACCGGTTCATGGAACACGTAGCTGGCCACATCGGCGCTGAGCCCAGGCTGGTAGTCGTTGGCGGCGCCGCCAACGACGTGCTCGCCGGCCTGGATATCGAGCATATCCGGGATCCTCTATTGGTGTTCCGTGGCATGCTGGTGGAGTGAAGCAGCAGTTCGCTATTCCCACCGCTTGGTTTAAAATACGCGTCCCGCCGTAACTCATGTGCCGGTATAGCTCAGTTGGTAGAGCAATTGATTTGTAATCAATAGGTCCCGGGTTCGAATCCTGGTGCCGGCACCAATCCCTGGACTTTGTCTAACACAAAAAACCGCGCCCACATGGGGCGCGGCTTAGTGGTTTTCTACTTGGGGAACCGCTTCGGCTAGTTGGAGCCGTTCGCCAAGTGCAGCGGGTGTCCGATGACCCGACTAATCACCAAAGGACACAACTGTGATCTGGTCGCCGGAAAGATCCGAGTACCAGGCACAGGTTCCAACGCTCCGGCCCGAGGCGGATTTAATGAAGTCCAGGTTTATTTGGTTGATGACCATCAATTGCTTTTGCCGGGGCGGGCCGAATGGATCTGGCGATACCTCAGTGGCGAGTGTGGTGCTCATGACGACGTTCAGTTTGTCCGCTTTGCCGCCGGTCCGGGCTTCCACGCCCGCTCCGGAGAACGCCATGTTGACTGCCACCGCACAGGTGCCGTCTGCGCAATCATCCAGCCAACCGTAGGAGAAATCCTCGGGGTGGAGGATCGCGCCTGAGTCGAGCGCGTGACACAGATCCCAGTTCTTGTTGGCGAAGATCCCAGTGAATCTGATCGTGGACAGGTACATATCTGTTGGTGGCACACAGGCGTAAGAACCACCGGCGCTCGTGTTGCCTGCACCCGAGGTGCAGTCGAGCGGTTCCGAGCCCGAATCAGCGTTGTCGCCGGTAACATTAACCTTGCTGAACCCCTGAGGGGCTGGCGTAGGTTGCTGACAGTCCTTGCCCCTTCCGAACTTGTTGCAGGCCGCCGTGGCGCTCGACGCTGAAAAGAGAACGAGCGAAAAAGCCAGCAGAACGCCGGTAATTAGTATCTTCCCCTTGGAAACTTCATGATGCGTGGAGCGTGACATTGTACTTCCCCCCGAATAATGCCGGAAAGCACAGTTTTCCCTAGTCACCCTCCCTGGTTCCCTGGGAAAGCCACACTTCCCATGGCTGCCCAAAAAACTCTGGATTGCGACTGCGCGACCTTGCACAGGATTACCGCAATGTCAGATCTTATTTCTATTCTAGCACTGCCCCCCGCAATAGCAAACAAGATTCACAGGACTGGGCAGTAACTTATTGAATTTAAGGTATTGTGCGAAATGCCTCCAAGGCGCAAGGGTTTGACTTGATGTTCCTTGTGGCTCAGAATACATTGAACGTTGAGCAGGGATGGCTCACGGGGATTTGAGTGCTGCGGTGAAGACCGCCCGCGGGAGCCA
>JAHEDQ010000156.1 GCA_024641125.1 Candidatus Competibacteraceae bacterium
GGAAGCGCCCGTCCGCGGTGTTGCGCCTCTGGGCAAGGGCGACGGCCATTGCCTTCGAGACGCGCCTAGCGGCCAAGCGCTTCCCAACTCGCTGCATCCATCATTATCAGGTGGACGGAGTCTAGGAGTCTGTCGGATTTAGCACTGTTCGGCTGCAAATCCACGGAGGGCGATAAACCCAGCTTATCCCGCTCGTAAAATAGCCGGGCTATTCGCCTCGGACGATAAACTGATTTTATTCGCCCCCGACGAATTTTCGCTTCGAACGGCTAAACCCGACAATCTCCTGGTGATTGCGCAGCAGTACGCTGGGGGTAGGGGCGTGCGCCAACACCTATACTCCGACCAGACAACCGAGCGAGCGCCATGACGAACGTCCCAACCCGCACCGAGTCCGATTCCATGGGACCGATCGAGGTCCCGGCCAACGCCCTGTGGGGGGCGCAGACCCAGCGCTCGCTCCAGAATTTCAAGATCGGCGGCCAGCGCTTCACGCGGCCGCTGATCCGCGCCCTCGGTCTCGTCAAGCAGTGCGCCGCGATCGTGAACGACGGGCTCGGCGAACTCGACTCGATCACTCCTGCGGCGCGCAAGGCGCTCATCGACGCCGCGGCCCAGGTCGTTGCCGGGGAACATGATGCGGAGTTCCCGCTCGTCGTCTGGCAGACCGGCTCGGGCACGCAGTCGAATATGAACGCCAACGAGGTCATCTCGAACCGCGCTATTCAGATGCTCGGCGGCGAGCTGGGTTCGAAGAACCCGGTACACCCCAACGACCACGTCAACCGCGCGCAGTCGTCGAACGATTCTTTCCCGACCGCGATGCACGTCGCCACGGCCGAGGAGATAGTGCGCACCCTGATACCTTCCCTCAAGGCGCTCGCGGATGCGTTTCAGGTTAAGATCGACGAATGGGACGGTATCGTGAAGATCGGTCGGACGCACCTCCAAGACGCGACGCCGTTGCGGCTCAGCCAGGAGGTATCGGGCTGGCGTCAGCAGTTGCTGGACGGGGTCCGCGTCGTCGAGAGCACGCTGCCTGGGCTCTATGAACTCGCGCAGGGCGGCACCGCGGTTGGTACCGGGCTCAACGCTACGCCCGAGTTCGCGGCGCGCTTCGCAGCCCAGATGGCGAATGAGACCGGGCTCCCGTTCGTTACCGCGCCGAACAAGTTCAGCGCCCTTGCCGGGCACGACGCGCTCGTCTTCTGTCATGGCGCGCTGAAGACTGTCGCCTGCGCGCTGATGAAGATTGCGAACGATGTGCGCTGGCTCGGCAGTGGGCCGCGCTCCGGTCTGGGCGAACTCAGGCTGCCCGCCAACGAGCCCGGCTCGTCGATCATGCCGGGCAAGGTGAACCCGACCCAGTGCGAGGCGCTCACGATGGTGTGTGCGCAGGTAATGGGCAACGACGCCGCCGTCGCCGTGGCCGGCAGTCAGGGCAACTTCGAGCTCAACGTCTACAAGCCCGTGATCATCCACAACGTCCTGCAGTCGATCGGGCTGCTCGCGGATGCGGCGGATTCCTTCCGCGAAAACTGCGTGTGCGGCCTGGAGGTCGATAGGGCTCGGATCGAGCGGCTCATGAGGCAGTCGCTGATGCTGGTTACGGCGCTCAACCGGTACATCGGCTACGACAGCGCCGCCAAGGTCGCCAAGAAAGCCTATGAGGAGGGGACCACCCTGGTCGAGGCCGTGACCGCGCTCGGGCTCATGACCGAAGAGGAATTCGAGCGCGCGGTCGTGCCCTCAGAGATGACCACGCCGCGCTGAGCGCCGCGCCTGCGCCAAAATCCCGGATGTAGACGGCAAACCGGTGACCGGTGGTAATGGCTGGGGTCAGAGCAAACATTCTCTGCCTTTATTCTTCCTGCAATGCGATTCGTAGATTCTGTTACCGCGCGGCTTGGGCGTTGCCCCCGAGCACGAGTTCCTCGACGTCGGTCAGGGACGCCATGGTAGCGTCTCCCGGGGTGGTCATGGCCAGGGCACCGTGGGCCGAACCGTACTCCAAGGCCCGGCTTGCGTCGCCCAAAGCCATCAGCCCGTAGATAAAGCCCGAGGCGAAGCTGTCTCCGCCGCCCACCCGGTCTAGGATCTCCAGCCCGGGACGGTAGGTGGCCGTATGGATGCTGCCGTCGGCGTAACAGCGCGCCCCAGTCGTTGCTCGTGGCCGAATGCTCGGTGCGCAGGGTGGTGGCGATGACCTTGAAGTTGGGGAACTCGCCGCGGGCGCGCTCGGTCATGCGCTGAAACCGGCCCGTGCCCATGGGGTCCTCATGATCGTCGGTCTCGTCCACCTCCAGGCCAAGACAGGCCGCGAAGTGGCCCTCGTTGCAGATCATCACGTCCAAGTGACGGGCCAGCTCGCGGTTCACCGCGCGGCATTTCTCGAGTCCGCCAAATGCTTTCCAGAGGGACGGTCGATAGTTGAGTGCGCCACGGCGGCTAGGCTACGGTCAGATCATCCGATGGCGCGGCGCAGTCCGAAGCCCCGTTCGGTGAAGTTCAGACCGTTGCGCGCGTTGCGGCCGATGCCGTCATAGTCGACCCATCGGATCAAATCGGTTTCGCCCCCGCCCTGGAGGATCAGATCTTCCAGCAGCAACCCAATTTTGTTGCGGGCCAGGGCGGTGACGACCGCCGTGCGCTACGATGTACCCGCCACCCCTCCCAGACGTGGAAATCCCGCGCAGTGCGAATACGGCCTGCACCGGGGTCCAGCCGCAGCATGGCCTTTCATGCAGCGCGACGATGTCATAGCCGCAGCCTCGGTCATGGTGGCGACAGCGGCGTCGCGGGGCCGGACACCTCGAAGATCACGTCGCTGCCCTTGCCGCCGGTCGGTTCGTAACAGGCTTTTATCAGATCCACCTGAGTCGGATCGAGGGTGACGAAGCCCAGGAATTAGGCAAGTTCAAGGCGCCTCGGATTGACCGCCGACAAGGGTCATCTTCGCCCTCGGCAATTACCTCGATCCCACCAGAATATCGGGGCCGCGTCGATGAGTTCGCGACAGCGGACCGCGTCGTTTTCCACCGGCGTCTCCGGAGCCCGGTCGGAACTGGCCACCACCAGATCGTCATTTTTGTGCAGCCGGATCACAGGGGCTTCGGTCTGGCGTTTCATGGATGACCTCATTGGCGTTTTGCGTCGCGGTTTTCGAGTACTATTCAGGCATCTTTTGGGTGACACGGACCGCGGTTCGCACGGAGTCACCGGGAATGATGAAATTTGGACGCTTGTGCGTGGCGAATGGCGAAGGCGTCCTCAAGGCATGACGATTTTTCTCTCTACTTCACGAGCCTCTGATTTATTCTGGACGAAGCAGATTGGAGGGTGAAATGTACAGATTCAAGGCGCAGATCGCGGGTAATAGTTGTTCTATTGACAAGATTTGCAGCGATGAAGCTGTGCATTTCAGTCCCAAGATGCACGTTCACGAATAGATCAGAGGCTCCTCAATACACGGTGGAGCGCATATGGCCAGGTGCGAATAATGACGGACCATCCCTTGGCAGTACCATCCATGCTCGCCTCATCGGTTCTTATCGCATGGAATGCCTTGACCGCGAACGGCTTCGATGCCGACGCGGTATTTGTGGAGGCCGGGATGGATCCGGCACGGTTGGCCGATTCGAATGCGCGCTACGCGGCCACGTCCATTACGCGACTGCATGAAGTGATCATGAGGGTCACGGGCAATCCGACATTCATGTTGAAACTGGCCGAGTTCTGGCATCCCAGTCATCTTCACGCGCTGGGTTACGGCTGGTTGGCGAGCACAAGTCTGAAGGACGCCTTTCAACGCCTCGTCCGCTACTACGACATCGTCGCGATCAAGGCCGAACGGGTGGCTTTCGAGCAGACCGCCAAAGGCTACGTGTTCAAAGCCGTTCTTCCCGCGGATTTTCATCCGGTCCACGAATCAGAGGGTGATTCCATCCTGTCGGTGCTGCTGGCCATGTGCCGCATCAGTCGCGGGGACGGATTTACGCCCATACTTGTCCGGCTCAGCCGCCCCGAGCCCGAGCCCACCTGCTTGGTCGACTACCATCGATTCTTCCGTACCAAGGTGGAGTTTGGCTGCAACGAGTGGTCGCTACTGCTGTCGGCCTCTGATGTCGAAGCCGAATTGCCCACCGGCAATACGACCCTGGCGCGCGCCTGCGATCGGATCATCGACACCTACCTGGCCGCGCTGGACCAGAACCATGTCATCAACCAGGTGCGCCTCAAGATCGTCGAGTCCATGCCGTCGGGACGGGTACACGAGGATGACATTGCGAAATTGATGGAAATCGGCACCGGTGAACTTCAACACAAGCTGAAATCCAAGGGAACCACGTTCAAGTCCGTGCTGGATGAAACACGCAAGGAACTGGCACTTTCCTACGTCAAAGATCGGCATACCACGGTCAACGAAATGACCTATCTGTTGGGGTACTCGGACCCGGCCAACTTCTCCCGGGCGTACCGACGATGGACCGGTGCTTCGCCCACGGCGGACCGTGCCCGGGTCGCGGTGTAACAGATGCCACGGACACCTTCCAGGCGCCGATCCTGGCTGTTCATCGGCGGCGCCGACCATGACCAGTTGGCAGCGGCGCCGGCCAGCGGAAGCGATGTGGTGATTCTGGAACTTGAGGATTTCACGGCGCCCTCGGAACGGCCCGCGGCCCGCGCCAGCGCCCCCCGGATTCTGACCGCCTGGCGTGATGCCGGTATTGAAACGGCGGTGCGTGTGAATCCGCTGGCGGACGATGGCATGGCGGACCTGGCGGCGGTGATGCGGGGTGCGCCCGATCTCGTGCTGCTGCCCAAGGTGAATGGCGCCGAACAGGTCGTGGCGCTGGATCAGGCTGTGACCCATCTGGAGTCGCACAACGGATTGCCCGAGGGTACGACGGCACTTGTGCCCAATATCGAATCCGCCCTGGGCATCATGCATACCTTCACTATCGCGCGTTCCAGCCCCAGGATTGCGGCCTGTCTGATGGCCTCAGAGGATCTGGCAACGGATCTGGGCGCGGAGCGGGGGCGCGATGCTGTGGAGCTAAGCTACGCCCGCCAGCGCTTTTTGCTGGAGTGCTGCGCCGCCAAAGTATTGGCCATCGACTGCCCCTATACCTGGGTCGACCATGACGGACTGCGCAGCGACACGCTCTACGCCCGGCGCCTGGGCTACCGCGCCAAATGCACGGTCGATCCGAGTCACGCGGAGGTGATAAACGCTTTGCTTACGCCGTCGCCCGAGGACCTGGCCAATGCCCGGCGGGTCGTGAACGTTTTCGAATCCGCCCGGGCCAGCGGGCAAGGGCGGGTAGAATTGGACGGTTCCCTGGTTGAGCTGCCCATTTATCTCAACGCCAAGCGCCTGCTGGAACGGGGCTGACTGGGTTCCTCAACCCTGGAGGCTCTCCCCGATTTCATGACAGTACTGCTGCAGGCTGTCCGGCACGCCCGGTGGACACACCCCGCACTGCCGGTTTCCGGGCAGCGCAAAGTCGATGAATTTCGGGTAGGGCAGGTTCATCCCATCCATGATGTCGACAAATGTTTCCAGCGGCGTATCGTTGCCGAGGCGCGGATTTCGCGTCTTTTCCTGACCGATACTGGAAACCCGGCGACCTTCGTAATCGTGCCCCGGATACACCAGCGTGTCGTCTTCCAGGCTGAACAGTTTCCGATGGATGCTCTGATACAGCGTTTTTGCGTCGCCATTCTGAAAGTCAGTGCGCCCGCAGGCGTCGATCAGCAGCGCGTCGCCGGTCAAAACCCGGTCGTTCACCCGATAGGCGTGATGGCCGTCAGTGTGCCCCGGTGTGAATAAGGGCTCGATAGTAAGTCCCCCAACAGCGATCGCTTGGTTTTCCTCCACCGCAAGGTCGGTGCAGGGCAGCCGGTCCACCGCCGGATGGCCAATCAGACTGCCAGTCTGCTCCTTGAGCCTGAGCGCGCCGGTGATGTGATCGGCGTGGATATGGGTATCCAGCGTGTAGGCCAGGGTCAGGCCGAGACGATTCAGTTCGTCCAGGTCGCGCTGCCAACTCCGCAGAACAGGGTCGATCAGCACCGCCTGACGGGTCTCAGTACACCCGACCAAATAGGTATAGGTGCTGGAAACCGGCTCGAACAATTGGTGAAACAGCATGCTCATGTCGTTCTTGCTCCCAAGCGTTCAGGCGTTTGTGAGAATCGGGTCAGCGGCCCACCAGCGAAATGCCGATCAGCGAGGCGTGCAGCCACAGCACAAAGGCGACATAGACGGCCAGGCCGCCCACCACGACAATGATGTCGTTGATCCCGGAGGCCGGTAAGCTCGGTGTCGCCAGCGGCGTGCGCCGTTTGAGGGAAATGCGGTCCGCCACCGCCCAGGCCAGAAATGTTCCGAACAGCAGCAGATCCGCCAGGGTGCCGTTAGCCAGCAAGTGGGTAACGGCCCACAGTTTGGTCGCCACCAGCATCGGGTGTTTGGTGGCGGTCTGTATTCGACCCGGAATATAGGCTGCAAGGAGCAGGGGAAACACCGGAATCATCAGCAGCATGGCCAGGTGCCGGGTCCAGCTTGGAGGCGTATACAGCCACACCGGATCCAGCCGAGCCATGCCATAGCCCTTGACCATCAGCACAAAGCCGATGATGGCGACCACAGCGTACAGGCCCTTCCAGGGCCATTCCCCCAACCGGGCCGCCATCTGATCGCGCCACGCCGGGTTGACTATGGAGACGCTGTGAATGCCGAAAAAAATCACCAGACCGAGTATCAGAAGCAGCATACAAAACCCTCGAGTTCGTGGACGGTGGCAACCGACTATGATGTTAGCCCGTCAAATCGAGTAAAGGTTCGACAATTCGTCGCCCCGTCATCTATCGATCATCGGGTTGAGAAGGCGCAGAGAGAGCGGGCGATATTCTACTGAAACACCGGCGACGCGGCCTCGTATCGATTCCCGCTCGTTTGCAACACCCTACTGGTGTCGAGCATGGCCGTCGTTCTTCTCGACCAACGTTGGGTCAGTGACTTCCACTCCCCATGCCATCGGACTATCAAGAGCCCCGGTTGGACACGCCGCTCCCTCGCCGAAAGGCGGGCGGCGAGAGCCGATACTCAGTTGAGTCTTCCGAGACCTCGGGCAACAACGGCGAGTGAAAGCGGCTCGATCCCATGACTCGCTACTCAGCGTCTCCGATGTCGGTGTCGGCCGACGTTTCCGATGGCACCCGGTTGGTTGATACCGGGGTCCCGCACGCCAACCCCGGGTGCACCTACCCCAACTCCTGGCGTTCCGACGTTTCCGATGGCGCCCGGTTGGTTGATACCGGGATCCCGCACGCCAACCCCGGGCGCGCCCACTCCAACTCCTGGCGTTCCGACGTTTCCGATGGCGCCAGGTTGGTTAATGCCAGGATCTCTCACGCCCACTCCGGGCGCGCCGACACCGGCCACTCCGCCTGCCGCCCCGGGTTGGTTGATGCCCCGGTCCCGCGCATCTGATGCGTCCGAGAAGATCACGGACACAACCCCGATGACCAGTACAGACAACCATTTCCCAGGCCTTCTATTCACTTTCATATCCCATTGATCCATTGTCCGAGGCTGTGCCGATTAGATTGTGGTCCTGAAAATAGCCACGCAATACTTTCAGGTGCCGATTAAATCTTACGCTCCGTAACCGCCGTGTGCGACTGGCACGTTGGGTCATTCCATGATCGGACCTCGCGCGCCCGCGCTCACGTGCTACGGTGAGTCGAAGCGAATATCGGAGGGGCGAAATGACGGGCAGTTGTTCAATATCAGATCACTGGGGGACTGGGGATGTCTTTGGCCGGATACTCGAGGCCATGACTGCGGCTGGCATCTCGCCCCAAACCGTTACCGTCGAACAGCTCGCCCCTGTCGATCACTTTCATGCACGCGGCTTTCCGGCAACCAAGGACCTTGCGGATATGCTTCCGGTCAAGGCCGGAAATCGGCTGGTGGATATCGGATGCGGCATTGGTGGACCGGCCAGGTATCTGGCCCAGCGATTCAACTGCTATGTCAATGGCATCGACATTACAGAGCCCTTTGTGGATGCGGCAAACAAGCTGAATGAACTCGCTGGTCTGGATGACAGGGTCACCATCGAACTGGGTGACGGTCAAGGCCTGCCTTACGAAGATGCCGTTTTCGATGGCGGCTACACCCAGCATGTCACCATGAACGTGGCCGACCGGCAGGCGTTCTTTGGGGAGGCATTTCGGGTTCTAAAGCCGGGCGGCTTCTTTGCGCTCACCGAACATGGTTCGGGTGAGAAGGGTGATCCGCACTACCCGGTGCCTTGGTCGCAAGACGGGCGCGGCGCCCATCTCGTGAGCCCGTCAAACACCGTTGCATTTCTAACGGGCGCTGGCTTCGTGGACATTGCGGTGACGTACACCGGCGAGACCTATCTGGCGGGATACCGGCGGGCGATAGAGCTGGCGGAAAAGGATGAACTGCCGGTCTTTGGCGTTCACATACTGCTCGGGAAAGACGCGCCCCAGAAGACGAAGAACGCGGCCCTGAACATCGAGCAAGGACGAACCCAGCCGATACAGGTTGTGTGTAGAAAACCGACTGTGAAGATGCCGTAGTTTCCGTCCTGGAGGGCATTGGAGGTAGCAATGACCCATCTCGCCTGGCATGGTGAACGAGGCCGTGTTCCAGGCATAGCCCTGCTGGAGGGTACCCCGGAAAGCGATGGGATTGATCTGAAGGCAGTGCGTCTGTATCGACAGGCCCCTGTGCGCAGCGAGATGAAAGCGCGCGGCATCGCAGCTCTGATTCTGTCAGATCCGATCAACATCCGTTATGCATCCGGCATCCGCAATACGCAGGTCTTTTCCATGCGTAACGCGCCGTCACGTTACCGCCTTCTGACGGCGGATCGTTCCATATTGTTCGAGTTCACGGGCTGTCTGCATCTGGCCGTAGGCTTCGATACCGTGGACCAGGTTCGCCCCGCATCGACCGCAAGCTTTGTCGCCGCCGGGCCGCTGGAAATGGCCCGGGCGATCAAGTCATCGGACGAGGTCAAATGTGTGCAGGTGTGTGCAGGCTTCGCTGCGCGCGACCGAAATTGCGGTCGGGGCGTTGCGCGAGCGCATCCGCCCCGGCATCACCGAGACCGAGCTGTGGTCGGTGCTTCACAGATCCGTGATCGAACAGAACGGGGACTATTGCGAGACCCGCCTGCTCATCGCGGGAGCACGAACCAATCCGTGGTTTCAGGAGGCCGCTCACAGCGTGATCGGTGATAACGATTTGGTCGCGCTGGATACCGATGTCGTGGGTTGTCACGGCTACTATTCGGATTTTTCACGCACCTTCCACGCGGGACCCGGGCAACCTACGCAAGCTCAGAAAACGTTGTAAAAGACGGCCTACGAACAAGTGCATCACAATATGAACGTCCTGACAGCAGGGATGAGTTCCAGGGAATATGCCGACCGCGCCTGGGACATCCCCGACAAGTACTTTAACAACCGATACTATTTGTCGGCTCATGGCTGCGGAATGACGGGGGACTATCCGTACCTGTACCACCACACGGACTTTCTGAGTGCGGGTTACGACGGCTTGATCGAGGCAGCGATGACCCTCTGTGTGGAAAGCTACATCGGAGAGGATGCTGGAGACCAAGGGGTCAAGCTGGAACAGCAGGTTCTGATTATCGAGCAGGGCGTTGAGTTGCTGTCGCGATTTGCTTGCGAGGCTGACCTGCTATCCTGACGCACTCAGCTCGCTGATCACCACCGCGCCGCTCCATCGGCCCTTCACCGCCGCACGGGAAACTTGATCCTGAAGGAACACGCCCTTGTCCACCTTAGACCACGACGCACTTGCCGAGCTCGATGCCACGGCACTGGCGGATCTCGTCCGTCAACGCGAGGTCAGTCCGCTGGAACTGGTCGATGCCGCACTGGAACGGCTTGAACGTGTAAACGGCAGTCTCAACGCCGTTATCACATCGATGGCCGACGCGGCTCGCCAGACGGCCCGCGCGCGGATCGATCCGAAGGCGCCGTTCCCGGGGGTGCCATTCCTGATGAAGGACTTTCTCGCGGAAATGGCGGGCGAGCGGTTCACCGAGGGCAGCGCGTTCCTCCGGGACTTCGTGCCTGACCAGGACTCTGAACTGGTCAGGCGCTTTCGCAGGGCGGGGTTGATCACCATCGGCAAGACCAACACGCCCGAATTCGCGGTCGGTGCCACCACCGAGCCCCGGCGCTTCGGCGCCACCCACAACCCGTGGGATCTCAACCGAACCCCCGGTGGCTCGAGCGGTGGCTCGGCGGCGGCGGTGGCGGCCCGGGTGGTACCCATGGCCCACGGCAACGACGCCGGTGGCTCGATCCGGATTCCGGCTTCGTGCTGCGGGCTGATTGGGCTCAAGCCAGGTCGTGCCAGGGTACCCCTTGGGCCGCTCTACGGTGATCTGTTCACCGGCATTGTCAGTGAGTTTGCACTCACCCGAAGCGTGCGCGATACCGCGGCGCTGCTGGAGGCGGTAGCGGGTCCGATGCGCGGTGATCCTTACTTCGCGCCGTCGCCGGAACGGCCCTATACCCAGGAAACTGAGCGGCCGCCCGGGCGGCTGCGAATCGGATTCTCGATGACAACGCCCCTGGGCGATCCGGTCGACGATGCATGCGTGGCAGCGGTTACGGGGGCAGCCGACTTGTGCGCCTCTCTCGGGCACGAAGTCGAGGAAGCCGCCCCGAGCTTTGATGCAGAGTCCCTCTGGGCGGCGTTTACGACCTTGCTTTGTTCCGGCACCGCTTGGGCGGTTCGTGACTGGACCCGCCGCCTCGGCAGGGCGCCCGGCCCGGACGATCTGGAACCGTTCGTGGCGGCGTTCGTACGACGCGGCGAGGCGCTATCGGCCAGTGAGTTGTTGTTGGCAGTCCAGGATGTGCAACGCGGAGTCCGCGACCTGCTCGGTTTTTACCGCCATCACCATGTCTGGCTTACGCCAACCCTGGGTCAGCCCCCCGTGCCCCTGGGGACCTTGGTTTACCGGGACGGTGAGGACCCTTTTGAACTGCGTCGGCGGACCGCTCGGTTCTCGCCGTTCACCTATCTGTCTAATGCATCCGGCCAGCCCGCCATCTCATTGCCACTGTATTGGACCGACGACGGCCTGCCGGTGGGTGTGTTGTTCACCGCAGACCATGGCGGGGAGGGCGTCCTGCTGCGCCTGGCCGCGCAGCTCGAGCAGGCGCGGCCTTGGGTCGAGCCCAGGCCCGTCGTATGCTCAGTGTGATCAGCCCCCCCGTTGGTTGCTTCTATACTCGCCGGCTGGCCTGCTTCGCAGGACACGCTGAAGGCCGGCCTGGACTTCCCACGGTCTACCAGACACCGCCAGGCTATGATGCGAGCTCGGGAGGAACCCATGAACAACCGACGTTACACACTGGA
>JAHEDQ010000157.1 GCA_024641125.1 Candidatus Competibacteraceae bacterium
CGGGTAAATGGCAGGGCTAGCAGCGTGTTGAGAAAGCTTCACTCGGCACGATACGGCGTAGAAAACGCCCTCAAAATGCGCAGTAACTGCGTGTACACTGCGCTCTCGCCGTCATTTTCGTCTTGTCTCGAACTCGACCGAGACTTCCTCAGCACGCTGCGCCCGCCCGACCAGCGACCGGGCGCTCCTCACCCCGCTGAAACGAAACGAACTCATAGCACGGGACGCTGGTCAGCCGGTCATCTTCACAGAGCCGCCGCTCCCGTCGGCGCCTTTCCCGTCTGCCTTGGCCCAGCGCGAGACCTTGATCGAAGCGTGCAACAGATCCAGAGGGTAGTCGACCTCGGCCCAGTCCAATCCAGCTATGGGCTGGGTCCAGACATGGCCATCGCGTCCCAGCTGGTCGATGATCGACAGATACCAGCGGCGCAAAGCGGCGGGATCGCGCGCGGCCTGTTCCAGTTGTTCTGTGAACAGTCCCGCACCCTCACCTCTGAACAGCATTAATCCGATGGACTCGCCGTCGGTGTTGTCCGGGGGTATGTCTTTCCCAACCCTGGTCAGGCGTGTCCCGGATAGCTGTACTTTCATGTCATCGGCGTCATAGCTCGATTTGTGATCGGTGGCCAGCGTAATCGGGTATTCGGGTGAGGTAAGCAAACGATGCAGTACTTCGGGCTCAAACAGGGTATCGCCGTTCAACAGCACGAAATCCCCGGACATGTCCGCTCGTGCAATCCAGCAGCTCATCAGATTGTCCGCGACTTCAAAAAACGGGTTGTAGCAGATGGCGGTGCTGGTCGGGCCAGCCCGCTGCCCAAGCAGGGCTTCGACCCTGTCCACCCCAAAGCCCGCCACGACCGTGACCTGATGCACGCCGGCCGCCTCCAAGGCGTCGAGCTGCCATTCGATCACCGCTCGGCCCTGAATGGGGAGTGCGCACTTGGGCGTATTGGCGGTCATGGGTAACAAACGCCGCCCTTGCCCAGCGCTTAGAATGATTGCTTTCATGCGAGAAGTTCAGCCCGACCGGTAAACCCGCAATATAGCATCCAGTCTCGAGCACTCAAACGAGGTATCTGGAAAGCCTGTGGGGGCCACTCACCCAACGCACCGATTGTTTAAGGGCAAACGCGCCGCAGCCCTGATCCGGAAGGAGGGTATCGCACCGTCCTTGAACGATGGCGAACAGATCACGACCGATCCAAGCCAAGGTTCCCATTCTGACCCTGGGCTTTTCAGTGTGCGGCCTTTGCTGGAATCGCAACTCAACCCCATGATCGCAATGCGGAAAACATCCATGTCCAGGATGATGGTCCGGGCGAAACCGGTTAAACTCTGGGGAAGTTATGAACCGGGTCGGTACCGGGGGAAAGCCTGATCTATTCGTGGACGTGCGTCTTGGGACTGAAATATACAACCTCATCGTTGCAAATCTTGGCAATAGAACAACTATTACCCGCGATCTGCGCCTTGAATCTGTACATTTTACCCTTCAATCTGCTTCGTCCAGACTGAGTCAGAGGCTCCCCAGGCGATCTCGCCGCCGCGCCTGGCGGCTGACGTTGCCCGCTGCGCAATGCCTGCGGCAAGTTTCAATTCGCCGTTGAATGATATGTCCGAGGAGTTGGGGATGGTCTATCGCTTGCGCGAGATAGCGGCACAGTTCGGCATGGAGTTGACTGGAGACGGGGACATTCCCATCCATGGCCTGTGCGGCCTATCGGACAATCGATCGGATTGCCTGTCGTACACCGGCCACAAGCGCTATGTGCGTGACGCGGCCGCCTCGGACATTCCCGCTTTCGTCACCACGCCGGAGCATCCCGTTGCCGGCAAGGCCTGTCTGTTTCACGAACAGCCCGAATACGTGATGGCCTTGATCGCCGACTGGATCGCGCCAACTCAGTACAGTCAGGAGGATCTGGTGCACAGCAGTGCTGTGGTTCACGAAACGGCACGGGTCCACGCTTCCGTGGAATTGGGGCCGAACGTGGTGGTGGGCAGCCATTGTGTGGTCGGTAAGGGCAGCCGTCTGCTGGCCAACAGCGTGCTGTTTGATCGGGTTCGAGTGGGTGAGGATTGCATTGTCTACCCGGGATGTGTGGTGCGGGAAGACTGTACTCTGGGCGATCGGGTCATACTTCAACCCGGCGTCGTCGTCGGTGGTGACGGATTCGGCTATGTCCAACGCGACGGACGCCACGTGAAGATTCCCCAGCTCGGGGGCGTGACCCTGGAGTCCGATGTAGAGGTCGGTGCCAACGCCACCATCGACCGGGGACGGTTTACCGATACCCGAATCGGTCGGGGCACCAAGATCGATAATCTGGTGATGCTGGGGCACAACGTCCAGGTCGGAGACGACTGCCTGTTGGTGGCGCAGGTGGGCGTCTCCGGTAGCACGCGGCTCGGCAATCGCGTGACGCTTGCGGGAAAAGTCGGTGTCGCTGGGCATCGGACCATTGTCGACGACGTGCTGGTGCTGGGTCAGTCTATGGTCAGCAAGGACATACGGGAGCCGGGCATCTGGGCGGGACAACCTATCCATCCCGTGAACATCTGGCGCAAGGCCGTTGCCCGATTCTATTCCGGCTTGAAGTGAGCCCGGCCGCCCCGTCATCAAACGTTCGCCATACCGAATCTTTTGGACGCGACGCAGTGGGTCAGTCTTGGTCCGTCTGTTTGCTCATACCCGGTGTCCCCAGCTGGCAACCCCTCGCGTCGTCCGCGTGCGGGATCGGATCGGGATGGGGCGAAGGCACGAATGGCCCCATGGGTGGCGGCAGGGCCTCACATTCCTTGAACACCCGATGCCGGCAGTGGGCGCAAATATCCCGGTCTAGCCGTTCGAAAATGCTGCCCAGAGCCTCTGTTTTTGAGACAAACAGGTTTTCGCGGCCTACGACGCCGGCGTGACCGCCCCGAATCAAGGCCTCGCATACCGCGGGTTTGACCCGATACAGATAAAGGCGCCCCCCACCGGCGCTGCGTGTGCGGGCCTCTTCAGCGAGAAAATCCGCGCCCGAAACGTCCAGGAAATTGATTCCCGAGGCGATCAGCAGGAGATGTTTCTGGCCCGGCCATTTGCGCCGGAAGCGGCGCAGCGTGTCGCGCACGTGGTAAACCGCACCGAAGAACAGGGAGCCGTCGATTCGGACGATGCGAAGCTGCGGGCACTCTGGTAACGACGGGTCGCTGCTGAACGCCCTTTTCGGCAGCCGCGGATCGGGAACCCGGACCACGATCTGCGGTTGAGAGGTGCGACTCAGGTACACCACCAGCGACAGCATCACGCCCAGCAGGATTGCGAATTCCAGTTCCAGCAACAGGGTTGCGGCGAAGGTCACGAACAGAACGATGCCTTCATAGCTGCTGGCCCGGACGATGTGGCGGATGTGGTTCAGATCGATCAGTCCCCAGGCGACCAGCAGCAAAACCCCGGCCATGGATGCATTGGGCAGGTAGGCAACCCAGGGGGCGACCAGCAGCACCAGACCGATCAGCAGGAGGCCGGCAATGATGGCGGCCATGGGTGTGCGGGCGCCCGCGGCATAGTTGACACCGCTGCGATTGAACGAACCGGTGGCCACGTAGGCGGAGAAGAAACTGCCCAGCAGATTAGACAGTCCCTGGCCGATGAATTCCTGATTGCCGTTCACATGCTGGCCGGACCGCAGGGCCAGTGACCGGGCAATGGAAACCGCTTCGGTCAGGGCCAGCAAGGTGACCGCCAGAACCACGGGCGCCAGATCTTTCAGCGTTTCGAGGCTGAAATCCGGTGCTGAAAGCGGGGGCAGGGAGGCGGGCAGGGCACCCACCGAGGTGATTCCGGTGACCTCCTGGCCGAGGACGCCGTTGAGGACGGCCGCGACCGCGCCGCCACACATCATGGCGGCCACCATGTAGGGCACACGGCGCAACCACCTGCGCGCAACCAGCCCGCTCAGAACGGTCACCATCGCCACCAGAGTGATGTAAGGATTGATGTGGGTGATTTGCCCGGAGAAGTTGTGCAAGATCTGGTGGAAATGGAGACCCCTGGGGATCTCGATGCCAAAAAAATGCTTCAGCTGGCTGGCGGCGATAAGCAATGCCGCGCCCGTTGTGAATCCCACGATCACCGCATGGGATATGAAGTTCACCAGAGATCCCAGACGCACCAAACCCAGTATGAGTTGGGTCAGACCCACCATGAACGTCAGGGTGATGGCCAGGCTGACGTACTCGGCCGAACCGGGCGCCGCCAGAGCGCTGAGAGAGGAAAACAGCACCAGGGAAGCGGCGGTGGTGGGACCCGATACCAGATGCCAGGAAGATCCGAACAGCGCTGCCACGATTGCGGGCACCATGGCGGTGTAGAGCCCATACTCGGGCGGCATGCCGGCAATGGTGGCAAACGCCACTCCCTGGGGCAGCACCACGATGGCACCGGTCAGCGCGGCCGTAATATCGCGGCGCACAGTAAGCCGCGTGACCATGGGCAGCCATTCCAGAAACGGCAGGAATTTCTTTGCCCGGTTTATTCTGACCGATTCACTCATGGCTGGCGGTCGATGGCGGATAGACCTGGATTTGACCAAGTCTCAGGCGGGTTGCGGTCACAACGCGATGATCGCACAGGTGCGGCCCGCGGGGACGAAATCGGGCTCTCAGCGGGCCATTCTGAGCTGTGGTTGGCGCGATCTGGGATGAAAGGGACATAGTCAGCACGGCAGCATGATACCGCCGTCCGGGCAGATCACAATGACAATGGGCAATTGCACGCGGATCGCAGAAGATATTCAGTCATACCGACCTGCTCAGTTGCTCTGGGTCAACAGTGCGCTGGTCTCGCGGGTGATCAAAGGGCCCGCGATACGCCGCCAACCGCCGTTTCTCACCTGGGCGATCAGGGGTGCAGACAGACCATTGTGCTTGTCGGGGCCAAAACTGTAAATATTGCCAAATACGCTTTTGTATCCCCGCAGACCCTCGAGCGCGTCGATGAAACTGTCGACGGTCAAATCGCGCCCAGCGCGTCGCAATGCCGCCACTACGATGCTGGCCGAGGTGTACCCGGCCATGGCCGCGGCTCCGGGCGCGTGCCCGAACCGGGCCGTGTAGTCCTCTATCCAGCGCTTGACCCGACGCCCCGCCGTTTGCTGGTCCAGCCACCGGAACGGTGTGGTGGCGTAAAGCCCGTCCACGGACGCCCCGCCGCGCTCGATGGTGACCGAGGAGTAGGATGCCATAGTGCCCAGCAGGGCTACATCCCAGTCGAGTTTGCGGATCGTGTTGGCGATCAGAACGGTGTCTTTGACGATGGTGCCCAGGACGATCACCTGGCATCCCGCGGCCTGCATTTTTGAAACGGTGGCGGTGAATTCCGTGTCGGTGGGCTGGTGCTGGCCAGATTCGGTGATGATCAGACCGGTCTGGTTGAGTTCGTCCAATACCGCTTCGTACACCTCCTGGCCGTAGTCGCTACTCTGGTACTGAACGCAGACGGAGCGGTATCCCTCCTTTTGCATTAAATAGCGCAACCCGGCCCGGGTGGCATCGTAGTAGGTGGGCGTGGCAGTGAATTTGAGCCGATGCGCTGGCGCGCCCATGGAACGGGCGCCCGAATAGGGGAACAGATTTGGCACACCCAGGTCGAGTTGCTTTTGAATAACCGCGTTGTTCATGGGCGTGCCGAGGGCTGCGATCATGGCAAAGATCTGGTCCCGATTGAGCAGTTTGTTGGCCGCCTGGATGGCGCGGGGCACCTGATACTGGTGGTCCTCGGCGATCAATCTGAGATCGCGTCCATGAACGCCCCCGGAGGCGTTGACCTCGTCGAATCGCATGCGTATGCCGTTCACTGATTCGGTGCCCCAGTCGGCGGCCGGCCCGCTCAACGACGTATGCGTGCCAAAAAGAACCTGTACGTTATTGACACCCTGCACCGCGAGCGCGGGTTTGATGATGCAAAGCGCCAAAAATATCAGCGCCGCGCGCCCAGTGTCGGGATGCGCGCTCACAGCGTGAAATCGCCGCACTCTGACTCTCCGTCTGGCAAAAACCATTGGCCCTGCGAGTGTATCAAACTCTATCCGGACATCCCGCCGAATAACACCCCAGTCAATGGCGCAGCCACTTGCAAAGGGCCTGCCATGCCCTGCCGTGTGCGCGTTACTCTGGCTCATCAGCGACGCTCTGTGAATAACCGAAGTTCCCGCATGGCCCCCTAGGCTGGCGGGCGTGGGACTGGGTGTAGAGGGCATCAATCTCCTCGGCATAACGCTGGGTGAGCCCGCGCCTTTTGAGCTTGAGGGTCGGCGACAGGTGCTCGCTGTCTACGGTCAGCGGGTGGTCGATCAGACAGATACGTTGCACGCGTTGCCTGTCCCGGAGGTGTCGATTCACCTCGTCGACCTCTGCCTGAATCAGAGCCTGAATCCTGGGGTTGGCGCACAACGATCCGAAACCGGTATGGCGGAGTCCCTGACCCCGCGCGAAACCGACCAGCGCGGACTCATCGGGCAGAACCAGGGCGGCCAGGAACGGCCGTGCGTCGCCGATCACCAGCACATCGGCTACAAATGGAGATCCGCGCAGGCGATTCTCTATGGCCTCGGGTGACAGGGCTGTACCCGCGCTGGTGACGATCACATTCTCCAAACGCCCGTACAGGGTCAGAAATCCGTCGGCGTCGATTGATCCGGCATCGCCGCTGTGGAGCCATCCGTCGTGGATCGGAGGTCGCCCGGACCCGGGAGTGTTCACATAGGGTTCGCAGATGGTCGGGCCGCGCAACAGCACTTCACCGTCGATTGATAGCTTCAGGTCCAATCCCGGCGCGGCTTGGCCGACGCTGCCCGTTCGGTGCCCGCCCGGTCGGTTGATACAGGCGATCCCACTGCTCTCGATACTGGCGTAACAATCGTAGAGATCTATCCCGAGCGTTTCATACCAGCCCAGACACTCGGGTGTGATGGCAGCGCCGGTGGTCACCGCCAGTTGCAGCTGGTCCAAGCCGAATTGGCGTCGTATGTTGCGCCTGATCAGGCTGCCGGGACCCAGTGCCGTAATCGGCCGATTCGGTCTCGAAGCCTCGGCCCGGGCCGCCCCGGCCAGGGCCCAGTTCGCGGCCCGGCGACCCAGGGGCGTGGCATCGTTGATGGCATGCTGGATCTCGGCCCGGAGGCGATCCCAGACCTTGGGCACACTGACCATGACGGTCGGGCAGACTTGCCGCAGATCCGGCAACAGCGTGTCCGCTGCCTCGGCGAAATAGACCGGGGCGCCCGCGATCAGCGGCCAGAACAGATAGCTGACTTGGCTCAAAACGTGGGCCATGGGCATGAAGGCCAACTGCCGATCTCCCGTCGAAAGCGGTTTCAGCTCCTGCATGATGTCCATGGCGCTGAGGACGGCGCGGTGGGAAATGGCTACCGCCCGAGGTGTGCCGCGGCTGCCCGAATCGGTCGCCAATAAGGCAAGATCCCGTGGCTGGATCCCGGCCACGCTGTGAGTCCAGATGGCATGCTCTGTATTACCCCCGACCCTGCAAAGCGCGCGGAACCCGTGCACTTTCGGGGGCAACGGCCCGGTCACCTCGTCCATGAGCACGATGTGCGTGGGGTATCCGGTCTGCTCACGAATCTCGCACAAGGTCTGCAATCCGGCGGCTCCCTGGATGAACAAAAGCCGGGGTTGGTAAAGCGCGAGGGCGCTTTCCAGTTCCTTATCGGTGGCAGTTGGGTAAAGCCCGCAGACACTGCCGCGAGCGCCCATCGCAGCATGAGCGGCGATGCCCCAGGCCGTGCAGGGACGGCCCATCACCGCACAGACCTGACCGGGCTGAAGGCCAAGATCAATCAAGCCAAGCCCCAAGTTGCGGACCCGTTCACCGTAGTCCGCCCAGGACAGGCCGCGCCAGAGCCCACGGGTTTTCTCGCTCAGGGCCAGTGTGGCGTCGAGTCGCCGGCACCGCTGCATAAAAAGGGCGGATACGCTTTGCGGGTCCGGTGGCGGCCAGGTGGATGCATCGATCCCACCGCCCGCGACGTCATGGTGCTCAAATCCAGCCACGTTTTCGTCTCCAGCGCGTGCTGCCCTGGATCGCCTGTCGTCCACTTCCCAGATAGCGATCGCGCACCTCCCGGGTTTCCGCGAACCGTTTGGCGTCGCCCTCTGAAACCATCCGACCGGCATCCATCAGGTAGGCCTTGTGCGCCAGATCCAGAGCCATTTGGGTATGCTGTTCCACCACCAGCAGGGTCAGACCCTGGCGCCGATTCAATTCTTTCAGCAGGGCAAAAATATCCGCCACCAGTGCTGGCGACAGGCCCAGCGACGGCTCATCGAGCATCAACAGCCGTGGCCGAGCAATCAGCGCACGGCCTATCGCCACCATTTGTTGCTCTCCGCCGGACAGATGCAGGGCTGCTCTGCGTCTCAGGTCGGACAGGATCGGAAAGCGCTGGTAAATACCATCCAGGTCTCGTTTCAACCCGGGCCTGTCAGCACGGGCATACGCCCCGGACAGCAGGTTGTCCTCGACACTGAGCAGGGGGAACAGTTCGCGTCCTTCGGGCACGTGGGCCACCCCGTGGCGGGCCACCCGGTGGGGCGCCAGGCCATGAATATCTCTTCCGGCCAGGCGCACCGTTCCATGCCAGCAAGGAAGGGCGCCGGAAATCGCCTTGAGCAGACTGGTCTTGCCGGCACCATTGGCGCCCAGTACGGCGACAGCCGAACCCGATTCCACGGTCAGGCTTACACCACGCAGGGCCGGCGAGGCGCCGTATCCGGATTCCAGAGCGTCGATTCTCAGCAGCGGTTTGCTCATGACATGCCCAGGTAGGCGCGGGCTACATCCGGGCTGGCCTGGACGGATTCGGGCGTACCCTGCGTGAGAATCCGCCCTTGGTCCAGCACCACCACCCGGTCCGATACCCGGGCCACCAGGTTCATATTGTGCTCTATCATCAGAATGGTTGCGCCGCGTCTGCGGTTGATGTCCTGGATCCACAGCGCCATATCCGCCACCTCCTCCGTGTCCAGACCCGCAGCCGGCTCGTCCAGCAGTAACATCTTCGGTTCGAGGCACAGTGCCCGCGCCAGCTCCACCACTTTCTGGATGCCGTAGGGCAGCTCGCCCGCCGCTTGCCTCCGAAAGCGTTGCAGACCCAGAAACGCCAGTATCTCCTCGACACTTTCCCGGTTGCGCAGCTCCGCCTGCTTCGCCCTGTGACTGAACACCAGCGCGGCCAGCGGATTCATGGGCGTTTGCGTGTGGCGCGCCGTCATCAGGTTCTCCAGTACCGTGGCGCCTGTCAGCAAATGGATGTTCTGGAAAGTGCGGGCGATCCCAAGGCGGGCAATCAGGTGCGGCCGGACTCGAGTGATGTCTTGACCGCGATAGGAGATGCTCCCCCTGCTGGCTTCGACCATGCGGCAGATGGCGTTCAAGACGGTTGTTTTGCCCGCGCCATTGGGTCCGATCAGGCTGACAATCTCGCCTTGTTCCAGGTCCAGGGCGATTCCGCGCAGCGCACGGATGCCACCAAAGGAGACCTCCAACCCGTTCAGTTCGAGTTCGCTCACGGCATATCGTGTCCGGTCGGGGAGCGCCGTTCGGAGTCCGCCCGCAGCGGAAAACTCCGTGCCGCTCCAACCAGGTGACGCCAGCGCCCGTACAGCCCGGCAGGCTCGAAAATGATGGTGGCGACAAGAACGAGCCCGAAAAGACCCGGCTCGAGGCCGGGCTGCTCACCCAGCGCCGGAGGCAGGGTGTCCTTGAGCACGGCCAGGCCCTGCGGCAGCAGACCCACGGCCACGGCCCCGATCAGGGCGCCCTGCAGCGATCCCAGGCCCCCCACCACCACCATCAGTAGAAGCAGTACGGAGGTGGGGTAGCGAAAAGCATCTGGCGACAGGTATCCCAGGTGATGCGCGAACAGCGCTCCCGCGATGCCGGTAAAGAAACCGCTCACGCCAAATGCGAGAACCTTGTAAGCGGCCACCGGGATGCCCATGGATCGGGCGGCCAGCTCCGATTCTCGGATCGCGACCCATGCGCGCCCGCTGCGGCCACGCACCAGATTGGCCGCGACAACCAGAGTCACGGTAAGCAGGCTGAGGCAGAGCAGATAAAATGCCATTGGTTTACTGAAATCGAATCCCAGCACGAGGGGCGAGGGTACGCTTATGCCGCCGAATCCGCCGGTGACGGCCCGCCAATGGATGAGAAGCTGTTCGCAGATCAGCGCGAACGTCAGGGTGACTATGGCCACGTACACACCGGACATGCGAACGGCCGGCAGTGCGACCAGCAGACCCGCCACGCCGGCAGCTGTGCCGCCGCCCAGAAGCGCCATGATCAGTGGGATCTGGCTGGTCAGCAGCAGGGTATGAGCGTAGGCGCCGATGGCTAGGAATGCGGCATGGCCCAGGCTAAGCTGGCCGCTGTATCCCACCAACAGCATCAAACCGATGCTGGCGATGCCGTAAATCATGATCAGTGACAGCTCACCGATCAGAAACCGGTTCAGCACCAGCGGTGCAATCAGCAGCGACACGATCAGCAGCGACAAAACAAGCCGTGTGCGGGGGCGTCGCACCAGTCGCACATCTTCCAGGTAGCTGGTCTGCATATGGCGGCTCATGTGCCGCATCCCATTGGGTTGCGATTCCACGTTCCGGCCAATAGCGGGTCTTGTCCTGCGAAAAAGTGACCGCCGTCGATGGGTATTCGCATCGTGTCAACAGGCCCTGGACATGCGGGACGTTCGGTAACCCACAGCCAGTCCACAGGCCGGGTTGGCAAGGCACGCGAGGCGAGCGCAGGACCGGCCGTGGCCAATTCCAGCGAGTGTGACGCGGTCAACGTGGCTTGTGGATCGGCCCAGAGGGCGCGTCGCTGATGAGCCAATGTTGCGTTGCAGCCCTTGGCGAGGACCTGCCATTCCCTGCGGTGTGCGGCTTGCCTGGGTTCCTCGGCGGCGCTCTCTGAATAACCGAACTTCCCACATGACCCACTAGTGTAGTGTCTCCCATTGCATGAAGGCGGACCGGTAGATTTTGTTTCGGCATCAGTTCCGGGTTTCTGATGCGCATTCGGCCCTTCTTTCAATTGTTACGGTTTGTCCTGTTCGGGCTCAGGCCGCGCTGGACTGTGCATTTGCGCCGATCCCCCTCAAACCATAGCTAAAGCTATGCCGTTGATGCCGATCAGCCCAACTGCTTTGCCCATCACGCCCTGATTCCCGAACCCTTTATGCAGTTTGCAGGCTAGTACTCCGTCCATCTAATAATGACGGATGCAGAGCGATTCAGATGATTCAAGCCAAGGC
>JAHEDQ010000158.1 GCA_024641125.1 Candidatus Competibacteraceae bacterium
GATTCTTGAGTGCGTTGGCGAATCGGCAGACCTCTTCATGCAGTTCGCGATAGGTGATCTGGCGGTCTTCGCTCGGGTCGTCGCCCTCCCAGATAATGGCGACCTGGTCGCCCCGGGTCTCCAGATGGCGATCCAGGCAGTTATAGCTGACGTTCAGCTTTGCGCCCTCGAAGAACTTGATCTCGGGGGTGTTGAAGTCCCACTCCATTACCCGATCCCATTTCTTGAACCAGGTGACGAATTCGTCGGCCTGATCTGCCCAGAAGCCCTCCGGATCCTCGACTGAGCGGGCGTACATCTCCCGATATGTGTCTGCGTCGATGTGCGCACGCGCCGCGGCGTCTGCGGGAACCGGGTAGACTTTGTCGTCAGACATAACGAGCTTCTCCTTCAGTTGGTCGTCGTTTTTCTAAAGTGGTCGATAACGCAGACACGGGGCACCGGAACCGACCCAGCGGTCACTGGGTCCGGGAGATCCGACCTGAGCAACGGGGCAACAGGGTGCTCAGACAGACCGCGCCGCGCCATCGGCGAGCCCGCTTCTGCGGCTCATTTGACGGAAACGCAGTTTGTATCAATCGCTCTGTCATTTCCCCGCAACGGTGAATGCGAGTTCGGCTTGGAAAGTGGCGATCAAGCAAAGCGATCCCCAGAAACACCCCGCCTGATTGGTTGATCGACCGCAGATCGCATGGCCGACATTTGTCTATCCCCCCTCGGAACCGTCCGCGTTTGTGCCCGACGCGGGCCCACAATCGCCACGCCCAACCGCGTCGCGGTGATTTTGTTGTTAACACAGCTGGATGCACGATTTTTCCGTTCATGGGTAGCAAAGTCAATCGTTGCTTCAGGCGGGTGCCGAGCGCGATTGTAATTCCTCAAAATCAGAGTGTTACACTCCATGCTCCCAGGCGAAACCCATTTGATTACAGGCCGGATGGTCGGTGGTGGAGGATCAATACAGGTCTTTCGTATCCGCTGATTTCGCTGGCTGAAAATCGGCCAGAGTAAGAATTCATACTGGGAAATCGCCAGATCGGCAGGCTCTATGTTACGGGCGCTTTTCCCCTCGCGGGAGGCGAGTCACAGCAGGATGGTGCCGAAGTCCCCTTGCAGTCGACCTTGCAGGGTCTTGGTTACACGCATGGCCATCCTCAATGACTCGAGCTCCAATGGCGTGAGTCGATCCGGGTCGATGAGTTTGTCCAAGGGAATGCCCTGCTCGAGTTGGTTTATCTGATGGCCCAGCGTGAGGTCCAGCAACTCATCCAGGGCGGCTAGAACCGAGTCGGCGAATTCCACGTCGAATCGCCCCTGCCGCACCAGTGCCCGAATGCGATCACCCGTGTTGGTGGCGTCGATGCCCTCGCTAAGGGCGTACACTCGTGCCGCATCGGCCAGCAGGCGCGTGCCGTTGCGTTTGAGATCAACCTTGCCCTTTCGATCTTTATCCGACGCCGTCACCAGCCGATTGAACAGACCAACCGCGGCCCGCCCGGACGCATCGTCTTCCACCATCATCTTCAGCAGTCTGGGATGACGTTTGAGTTCGCTCAACAGATGACTGCGCAACTCGACGATGAGTGCATCGTCCCCGTACAGGGTATCGAAATCGAAGAATACCGTGGACCAGCGCGCGCTTTTTTCGCTGGGGCGGGTGGCGATATGACTCAGGTGTTGGCGCCATTGTGAAAGGCTGCGGTGAAAGTCCGGATTGCGCGCCATGATGTCGCCCTTACACCACTCATAGCCAACCTCGTCCAATCGATGATTCACGCGATCGCAGAACTCCTTGAACCATTCCTGGGTGGCGCTGGTCGTGGTGCTTGGGGTATCGGCCAGGATGATTCCGTTGTCCTGGTCGGTGTGAATGATCATTTCCTTTCGGCCACCCGAACCCATGATGATCAACGCATAGGGGACGGGTGCGCCGCCCTTTCCATCATCGATCATTTCCCTGACCACCAGGTCGATGCAGCGGCGCTGGATGGCAAGATGGACCTCGCTCAGCGCCCGCACAGCCGTTTCTGCGCTGCGGTTGTGGTGGCGCAGCTCCCGTGCGATCTGTCCCATGCGAGCGCTGAAGGCCCTGAGCTGATCGTAGTCGGTGGCATCGCTGATTTCCACGATCACTGAGCGCTGATAGGAAATGAGGGTTTCGAGTACGTCGGTCTGAGAGATGATGCCGGCCGGTTTGTTTCCGTCGCACACCACCAGATACTTGACACCCAGCCGCGCCTGTTCACTTTGGACCTTCCACAAGGGCGTATCGGGCTGGATGGTCTCAGGGGCATGGCAGACTGATTCGACCGTGCTGTGGCCGCCGATGCCGTTTTGCTTGAGCAGGCCCTCGGCAAGGGTTGCGTAGGTGATAATGCCCAGCAGGCGGCCGGGCTTGTCGACCACGCCCAGGCTGCCGATGCCCCGCTGACGCATGAGATCGAAGGCCTGCTCGACGGTAATGTCCGAGCCACAGGTCGCGAGGGGAGATTTCATGACGGACCGGGCCGGCATCAGCCATACGCCTGAGACCGTCTGGCGCCTGGATGCCTGGCTTCTCATGCGGTTGGTCAGCAGACGCTGCATGGCCTGGAACAGTTCCGGGCGATCCTGTTCCACCTCGCTCAGTTGTGCGTCGCTGAGTGCAGCAAGTTTGACCTGGGAAGTGGCTGTCGCGGTGGCGCGACAGGGCAACTGGTCGAACAGACAGTCCAGACCCAGTACGTCGTTTTTGCCGAGCATTACCGGCGTCTCCCCGTTTCTGCGCAGCTCTATTGTGCCGTCGTCGATGACATATAAACTACCGGTGTAGACGTCGTTCTGCTGAAACAAGACTTGGCCGGAATCCAACACCAGTTCGGTCATGCGACTTCTCAGTTCCCTGAGCGTGTCCGGCGACAACTGATT
The DNA here is from genome assembly GCA_024641125.1 of Candidatus Competibacteraceae bacterium. Classification (GTDB taxonomy): domain Bacteria; phylum Pseudomonadota; class Gammaproteobacteria; order Competibacterales; family JAHEDQ01; genus JAHEDQ01. The sequence goes on from JAHEDQ010000158.1 coordinate 2,908, forward strand.
GAACGTCTTCAGGGTTTCCCGCATGGCCGTGGCGTACTCGACGGGGGTGTCCATCGGTGCATTTCCTCAGTCTGATGTCCCGGGCATGGGTCTGGTGAACTGCCGCAGTGGAGGGATGCGGTGTGACTTGAACTGGGAATTCTACCCACCCGGCCTTACAAGTCGAGCGCAAGTCGGTGGTGCATCTGAGCCTCGGGGAATCCAAATGAGCCATCGCGTCTGTTGAGTAGTGCTATTTCGAACTGTCCAGCATACTGACAGTCATTTACGACAGCTTGCTGATCACCCCACCAAACAGTCGCATACTGGCCGGTGCGGGGTCAGTGAACCGATGCATGAATGCGTCCCACGAGCGCCGGTGCTTCAGGAGCGGCTGATGAAGAAACGATTGTCCGAGGCACCCGGCGACAACGAAGATGTGGTGCGCTCCGCCTCCATGCTGCAGGTGTCTGAGTTCGAGCTGTTTCGGCTGGCTTACCAGAGCTGGTACGGACACACGCCTACGGAGCCGCAGCTCACCCAGGCTTTCGACGCGTACATGGTGAAAACCCAGGTGCCGATGTGGGTGCGCGCGTTCTCGCGTCAAGTTCAAAGTTTGCAGGCCGAGGGTCGCCTCGACCGTGCTTGCTTTGGGCTTCAGTCCCGTCCCGCCACCGGGTTCTGGACCCGTCTGATCGGCGTTTCGGGTCTGCTGGCGATGATTCTGTTTATTGGCATGTTGGTATACTGGGCTCATCTGGCGCAGGATTACACGACCCGGGGTTGTCAGTTGCCGCCCTGCTACTGACCGATATGATGCATGACCGAATGAGGAGGTCTCTTGGAGGACCTTGAGAACTGGGTTTTCGTCTTCGCCACGGGATTTGTCGCCTATCACGGGCTGACATTTCGGGATGGGAATGGCGAGAAAGAGTGGGTGCACCTGCTGTTCGGTGCGATCGCGCTTCTGTTCTGCGTGCGCGTCTTTTTCTCGGACATTCTGGGCCTGGTGCAGTTCTGACAGGCTGACCCACTACCTCGCTATTCTTTGTAGGGCCGCTGGGCGTCATCCATTTCCGGGACCCTGAGCAGTCGATCTGCCGCCGGCAGTGCCAATTGTTCGCGCAGATACGCTGCGCGGTCCGCGATGCCCGGCGGCTTTTCCGGCTGGTTGCGGAGTAGACGGGTCAACCAATGGGGACCGTCGCCGGTCTCGGCGTCGAGGCTGACGGCTTTCTCGTAGCTTGCCAGCGCCTCGGTATATTGCCCCATACGATCCAGCGCGATACCGCGATTGGCATAGTTGGCTGCCACGTCCGGTTGCTGGGCGATCAGCTCGTCGTAGATCTGAACCGCTTCGTACTCGCGGTTCAACATGATCAGCGTTTCAGCGCGACCCCACTTCGCCCCGTTGAGTTCTGGATTGACCCGCAAGGCTTCATCGTAGCTCTCGAGTGCCTGTTGGTAGTCGCCGTCGGAGAAGTAGCGGGAAGCGGCGGCGCGTTTATACTCGCCGGGTTCTTTACCCAGGAAGAAGTTCTCGTAGACAGCCCAACCCAGCCAGGCAGCGGCCAGGATAATAGCCGTCCACTTGAGAAAACGGTATAGGCGGTCATCCATAGATGGAACTCAATACGTGATGGTGAAACAGGTAGGAGAACAATAACACCACCGGAATCGCGACCACACGGGCACGCTGCAACTGGCCTTTGACTTCATCGGCGGTAAGCTCCCGCTTCAGTTTGCGATGCAGTCGGCGTGCGCTCAGCACCCAGATGATTTTGGCGACCGGGAAGAACAGCAGCGCAGCCAGCAGCAGGATCGACAGTGTCTTACCAATCGTCATAGCGGAACTCTAAAACCGGGGTCCGGTTGATTGGGTGGCCTGGTGGATCGGCGTTGTTGCCGGGACGATGAGATCCGGGGAAAAAAAAGGGAGGGCTTTTCAGCCCTCCCTCCGGTTACGCGAGTCAGACTTAGCGGCTGCTTGTCGCGGCCGCGCCGGCGCCCTCGACCAATTCCACGACCTCCGTTTCCGGAACCGTGGACATCTCCATCTTCACCGCCAGGAACCACATCATCATCACACCCAGGGCCCAGAACAGGAGTTGCCAGGTCCAGATCGACGGGATGCCGAACATCCAGGTGGCCGCATCGTTGGGGTTGCCAAAGATGGTGTTGCCGATGACCGCGCCAGGTCCGATTCCAAAGAAGAACCAGGCCAGGGTAACGATCCACGCGATTGGCACCAGACCCCGCTTGGACGCGGGCAGGGCGGCGTGCTCCTGCAGAAAGCGATGGAAGGTCATGCGGTGCTCACGCTCCTGAGCATTCTGCGTCACCGCCGAGATCAGGATGGCCAGACCCAGGTTGAAGATAATGCCCCATCCAGCAGAGTGGATGGTCATGGGCCAACGACCCCAAGGCATGTACTGGGCGCCTATGCTCTCGGTCAGAGTGACCGCGACCAAGCCGGCGATCAGGCCGACCACCACACCCTGGCGGGTGAGGAAAGGCATCCAGCACACGGCGATCAACGCCGGCCACATCTGGAAGCCATAGGCCACCGCGAGTCCGCCCAGCAGCACCAGAGCATCGGTGGCCGTCGTCGCCACGACCAGTGCCGCCAGAACCACACAGACCACCATGGTGCGACCCCAGAACTTCTGCTGGCCGTCGGTGGCGTTGGGCATCAGGTAGCGCTTCAAGACATCGCGAGTGATCATCGACCCCGCTGTGGACATGTAGCCCGAACCGGTGGATTGCATGGCAGCCAGGGCACAGACCGACAACAGACCCACCAGCCAGGGTGCGGTGTCACCCAGCAGGTAGATCAACTGAGGGACCAGTGAGCCCTGGGTAGAGGCGTTTTTGGCCTTGTCCATCATGTCCACCAGGCCGGTCTCCTCGATCGGAGTGCCCGCCTGCAGGGCTTCGATGCCCGATTTGGCTGCCGCGGCAACCTCTTCCGGAGTCATCTCCGGGTTACCAACGGACATCAGACCCTCGACCATGACCGGGTTGACCAGGTCCGGGTGCGCCTGCATGAACTTCAGGTCCGCGCCCAGGAAGTGACCGCCGAGGCCCTGAAACGCGGTGAACACGAACAGGATTAAGCCGATTCCGAAGGAGGATGCCCAGACTTGCTGTGGCACGAATGGGGCCGGGCTCTTGTTGGCGAATGCCCACATGGAGAAAGCGGGTGCTGACTGTATGCCCATCAGGGCGAACATGTAGGACAACACCATGATGCCGGTCCAGGCACCGCCCACGGTCTCGGTTACGCCGCTCACGTACTGAATGACACCGGGGATGGCAATGTACTGGCTATACCCATCAGGCGTGGTCTTGCCGAACAGTGCCTGGCCGTCCTTGACTTCCGTCAGAGCTGCCAGACCGGCCTTCAGATCGGGCACATAGGCGATGGCGATGATGCCGATGATGACGATACCGGCCGCCAGCAGAATAGCCTGCATGGTGTCCACGTAGGCCACGGCGCGCAGGCCTCCGGAGGCAACGTAGAGCACAACCACGAAGGACAACAGCCACATACCCACTTCGACAGAGAGCATGCCGTCGGTCAGCACGTTGAACAGGAAGCCCGAGGCGCGCAGCTGGATCCCGAGGTAGGGAACCGAGAACACCAGGGCCACCAGCACGGTGAGCAGACGGGCTGCGTCTGATTTGAAGTACGCCGCCAGCATTTCGCCCGGCGTCACAAACCCGAATCGACGGCCCAACATCCACTGGCGCTTCAGAAACATGACGCCGGTGAATGGGATCGTGATGGCGTAAAAGGACGCGTAAGCGTACTGGAAGCCGTCACGGTACAACAGGCCGGGATGGCCCATGAAAGTCCAGCCGGAGAACGAGGTGGCGGTTGCTGCAAGTACGAATACCCACAGACCGATGCCTCGGCCAGCCAACATATAGTCGGTAGCGGTCTTGGACGACAGTGCGCCCTTGATGCCCCAGAACAGGCAGTAAGACCAATAAATACCGACGAATATAAAGAGCCAAAGTGTCTTGGCGGTCATATGCGTCAGGCCTCGCTTCTACAGAATTGGTGAACACCCATTGGCTGCCGTGCCGGAGCAGTACAGCTCAACCGCCTTCCCTGACGGTTCCTCCTTCGTACGCAAGAAATCTGCCATGCATCCGGGCAGATCTATCTTACTGTTTAATAATAGAAATCGGATATCTAGGGCTGAGGAGAAAAAGATGGTGTTACCATGCGTAACACGCGGGTGGGTGCTTTGGTAACGATCAATGCATACGTTACCCAACGACACAGTCGGTGGGATGCGTTGCCGCCCCACGGGCAGCGAATGGTACGTGCCTTGCAAATTGCACGGGCACTTGAAATCGCTTGCGCGGGTGTGCTCACGGATCTCTGACACGGGCTCCGAAATCTCTTACGGGATTCAACAAATTCAGTGGCTTGCGGTCGGTGATCTCCGGTCACCATACTGCTCGTCAGCGGACCAGGGGATGGCACCGTTTTGCTCGTGACAGCCACCCGTCCGCAGACTGTACTGGACATTGAAAGACCGCGCCCGGCGCCTCTGGAGCCAGAACAACCATACAAAGAAGGTACTCATGCGAAAGTGGTCGGCACAACGGGGATTTACCCTCATCGAGCTGATGATTACGGTCTTTCTGAGCGCGATCGTACTGACTTTCGCCGTGCCCAGCTTCCGCAGCATCGTGCAGGACAACCGGCTTGTCACCCAGATCAACAATCTGACCACGGATCTCTCGCTGGCCCGCAGCGAAGCGGTGAAGCGCGGACGCAGGGTCACGGTGTGCTCGGGTGCGGTGGCCGCCAATGGGGATGGCTGCGCATCGCCGGCGGATTGGGCGGGCGGCTGGTCCGCATTTGTCGATGTGGACGGTGACGGTACCCTGGATACAGCGGATGGCGACCTAGCCCTGCGCAGCCATGTGCCCCTGGAAGGGGGTCTCACGCTGGACTACAGCGGCGCGAACCGCATCACCTTTGACGCCAGGGGTGCCACCACCAACATAGGCACCTTCGCGCTTTGTGATGACCGCGGTGCCGGCCATGCCAGGGGCCGCATCATCAGCATGACTGGCCGGGTTCGAACCGCCGATCCGGGGGGGTGCAGTTAGATGTTCGCCATGTCCAGAAGATCGCAAAAGCACACCCAGGGAGGGTTCACCCTACTGGAAGTACTGGTCGCGGTGATCGTCCTGACGCTCGCCCTGCTGGGCTTGGCCAGCCTTCAGAACGTAGGCGTTCGCGGCAGCCACAACGCCTACCTCTACAGTCAGGCCACAATCCTGGCCTATGACATGATCGATCGCATGCGCGCCAACCGGGGAGAGGCGCTTGCCGGGAATTACAACATTGCCATTGCCGACGGCAGTCCCGGTGTGGCGACCGTTTCCAGCGCCGACGTCACCGACTGGTTGTTGGGGGTCGCCGCGGAACTGCCTGACGGCGACGGCTCCGCGGCCTTGAACGGCGATATCGCCACGATCACCGTGCAATGGACCAATCCCACAGGCACCGAAGAGGGTAACCGCAATGAAACCGTTGCGGTCCAGGCGCAGCTATGAAACCGGCCTTTTCCTCTACAGCGCATTCCGCTCGCCAGCGCGGGGTGACTCTGATTGAGATTATGCTGGCCTTGGTTTTGGGCCTGTTGGTCGTTGCCGGTCTGTTGCAGCTTTTTCTAGGCAGCAAGGTTTCCTACAACCTCCAGGAAGGACTCGGCCGATTGCAGGAAGACGGTCGGCTGGGCATGGAGTTGATAGCCGCCGACATTCGCATGGCGGGCCAGAACGGCTGCCGCCGTGATCTGGACCTGGTCGACAATTCCGGCCTCGATGCGTTCCTGTCGGACCTGAGCGTACCCATCCAGGGCTTCGATGCGGTGGGCACCGGGCTGGGCTCCAGTTATTCCATCACCGCCACGGATCCTGCGCCTTCCAGTACCGCAGCCGACTGGCTGCCCAATCTAGACGCGAACTTGCTGGGCGATGTCGTTCCCGGAACCGACGTGGTGGTGACCCGCTATGTCGATGCCCTGGCTTTCCCCCTCACCGCTGACTCGACCAATACCGTGTTTACCGCCCAGGGCCATACTTTTGTGGCCGGTACCAGCCCGATCCTGGTGGCAGCCGATTGCCAGCAGGGATCCATATTTCAGCCAAGCGCCGTGGACGACGCCGCCGGCACCATAACCCACGCGGCATGGACGTCCCCCGAGGGTCTCAATGAGGAGCAGACCCGCATCGGCGCCCTGCGCACCGTCGCCTACTTCATATGCGAGAGCGCATCCGGTTCGCCCGCCCTGTGCCGCAGCCGGGTGCTGCCCAATACCGGTGTCTGGAGCGGAACCGAGGAGTTGGTCGAGGGTGTGGAAAACATGCAACTGCTCTACGGCCGCGACACAACCGGTGACGGCGCCGTGGATGACTTCGTGGCAGCAAACACGGTCGGTGCCGGCAACTGGGGGCAGGTGGTCAGTGTGCGTCTGTCACTGCTGGTGCGCACGGTCGATGAAGTCACCCGGGACGCCGACACCCAGACCTACGACCTGGTGAGCCGACTTGCTGCACAGCGCGCGCGGGTCGACCCGGTGGATGACAACCGTATGCGCAAGGTCTTCTCCACCACGTTGTCTCTAAGGAACCGGCTGCCATGAATAGCCAAGGGTACCCAACAGGCAGAAGCGCAAGCAGAACGCGTCAAGGCGGCGCCACGCTGATTGTGAGTCTGATCATTCTGCTCATTCTGACCCTTTTGGGTGTCACCGCCATGCAGAGTGCAACCATGGAAGAGCGCATGGCGGGCAACATCAATGATCGAAATCTGGCGTTTCAGGCCGCCGAGAGTGCTCTGCGCACCGGCGAGGCCTGGCTGCAGAGTTTTGGTGCCCTGCTGCCCATCGCCAACGACAGCGCCAGCAACGGCATTTACACGGTCGATACACGCCCGGCGAACTGGTGGGACCCCGCGCCCACGACGCCGCCGCAGGTCGCCGACGGCACCTTCAGTGCCCTGAAGAACCAACCTATATATGTCATCGAAGAGCGGGCTTATGTCGAGGGTTCGAGTCTGCGTATTGGCAGCGACCCCGAGGGCGGCGGTTTCAATGTCTATCGCGTGAGTTCCCGCGGCACCGGTGGCACTGATGCCGCGACCGTATCGCTGGAATCTACCTACGCTGTGCCTGAGTAACGTCCACCGTTCGCCCCCTTGGGGTTGGATGGATAATAAGAGAGAAAACGGGATGAGTAACTCCAGACGTCTGTTGCCGGTTGCGGCACTTGCGAGCTTTTTGCTCGTAAACGGCATGCATGCCTACGCGGCTCAGTTGGACTTGCCAACCTTCCCGCTCTATCTGGGGCAGGTGGTGGATCCGAACGTGTTTTTCGAGGTGGACGATTCCGGTTCCATGGACTGGGAGATTCTCACCAAGAAACACTGGCACTTCTGCGCCTACACCAGCGACGGTTGTGGCTGGCTGGTGGACAACGGTCTTTGGCGCTCCTACACCGACGCCTACCGCTACTTCGCCTACATTGAGTCCAATCCCGACAATGCCTACGGGAACACCTGCACGGCCGAAGACCGAAACAGCATCGCGTCCTGCACCGTATCTCCAATTGATTCGGACTGGCGCGTTCTGAGCTCATCGCTCAATGTCATGTACTACGACCCGGCCAATACCTACGAGCCGTGGCCGGGATTTCCCAATGCCACATTTACCGCAGCCCGCAGCGACCCCCAGAGCGGCACCAGCGGCTATGACGACTTCAAGGACCTTACCGGGTTCGAGTATCACCTCTGGACCGACGACCGCGGATTCACCGGGTCTGAGCCGCGGCGCGGAACCAACGACAACTCAAGCGCCACGCCCAACGGCTTAGTGGACCTCTGGGACAGTCATCGCCGGGTGGTGGTGGATGCGGCTTCGGCCTCCGTTCAGGACCATAGTTACGCGCCGGATGCGAACAATCTCAACCTGACGCTCGGCACCGCCATCACTCTGAATGGGGCCGGCACCCATACCGAACTGAACGGACGGACTGTTGCCGAGGAGCAGCAGAACATCGCCAACTGGTATCAGTACTACCGTCGGCGTTCATTCATCGCCAAGGCCGCGGTCGGGTTTGTGCTTGAATCCAACCCGTCCTATCGCTACGGCTTGAGCGTCATCAATCAGCACAGTACGCTGTTCGTTGAGGTGCCCGGTGCCGGGGTGAGCAACTACGCCGTCCACAACGCCGATCTGCTGGAAGATTTCTACCAGTTCAATTGGCCCGCCTCGGGCACGCCGCTGCGTAATGGTTTGAAGCGGGCCGGTGATTACTTCGACAACGCCCTGACCGGCAAGGCCGACCCCATCGTGGATCAGTGCCAGCAGAATTTCACCGTTCTGTTCACCGACGGTT
>JAHEDQ010000159.1 GCA_024641125.1 Candidatus Competibacteraceae bacterium
CGCCGAGCACCACGACGTTCATTTTGCGCCGAAGCCGTGAGCGTGAAGTCAGGTGTTTACTTTTTCCAGGCAAGACCACCGCCTTGATATCAACCACCAGTGCTTGGTCCGAACGGGCACGCGCGCTCTCTGCGCTTGCTCCAAGCATAGAAGCCCGATCTGGACACTTGCAATATCCGGCTCATCAGCGTTAACGGATACTCTGCCCTCTCCGCCGCCATGAATCGATACCTCACGTCGATTCCTTGACCAAGAAGGCCGTCGCTTATTTCAATATCTCGCGCTCCATTCGTAGCTGACGATTCTCTCGACGCAGTTGCGAAAGCTCCTTACGCTCGGCTGTCGTCAAAATCTTTCCGGCGACGCAAACTGCATCGGTCTCGCTCTGAAGCACCCATCTGCGCACGGCTGATTCGCTGAGACCCAAGTCACGGACAACCGCCGATGCCGCTTTTCCACCGTCCCGAATCAAGCCAACGACTTCAGCCTTGTACTCCGGCGTGAATGAACGTCTCTTCCTTTCCATGATTCACCTCTCCAGGGCATTGGCGTCCTATCTGAGGTGTCCCCCAATTCCAGGAAAGTCCATGCCGCGAATGCGTCGGTGCTGTCCGGATTATCGCCTGCACCGAGGATCCGGTGATCGAGAAGAACCTCGCCCATCTCGACAAGAAGAGCACGTCGGGAGAAGCCTCTCGATCGCCACCCTGCCGAGGGCCGCCGCCGGCGGGCTTGTTCGACCGATAGGCAGGCAACTGCGCGACCAACACGAGCGGCTGCGACCCTGACGGAAGCGGCAGATCCACACTCGGCTTGACGGCCAGAATTGCCGGCGAATCGCGCCGGCATATGGCGGTCTCACGGCTGCGGGGATAGGATTCAGAGCGACATCGCGTGGACCAGCGAGTGGACGGATGCCAAATTACCTTGGAATACTCAACCGAACTTGAAGATAAGGGGGTCTGTTCGGCCTTGCGACGCTGGAGCGGTAAGATACGGACAGAAATCGTGTTGACGCGCAGGACTTTCTAGCTCGGGAACCTCGACGGCCTGGAGGGAAGCTCGCTCAATCGGCCCGGTCACTGACGACAGGCTATTTTCGTCTCGCCATACACCTGGATCACCTCGAGGCACGCAAGACTTCCATGTCCCAGCTCGAACTATCCCCCGGTAATTCCTTGTGCTACGAGCACACACCGCCATCGCGCACCGGCGGTCTCACCTTTGTCTGTTTCAACGCGCTCACTGGCGACAAGGCCATGTGGACCGGTGATATCGGGCCGGTCCTCTTGGCTGCTGGCCATGGGCTGCTCACCTACAATTTGCGCGGTCAGCTCGGTAGCGGCTTCACTCCCGGCGAGTTCTCCGTCGAGCAAATCGTCGACGATGCGTGCGCTCTGATGGAACTCACAGCACCCGAGAGGCCAGTGTACGTTGGCCTGTCCATCGGAGGGCTGTTTGGACTTGAAGCCCACCTGAGAGGCGGCGTGGCGAGGGCGAGAGGGCTTGTGCTCATCAACACGCTGCGGGTTGGAAATGCTCGCCTCGAGTGGATCAACGACGCTTTGGTGCGCGCGGCCGAAACCGGCGGCCTCGACTTGTTGCGCGACCTGTTCGCGCCACTGTTATTCAATGTCGAATGGCAGGCTCGGAACCGGAAGGACTTCCTCAAGGACGGGCCCTACCGGCCGTTGCCCAAGAATGACGGTGCCTACCTGCTGCTGGCCGCTGGCAGCACGGCCAACTGGGATCAGCCCTACGAGAAAATCGATGTGCCCGTGCTGTCAGTCACGGGGCTGCAGGATCGCGTGTTCTACGATGCGCATGCTGTGAACCGATTGTTGGCCAGGATCCCGGACATCACCCGCATCGAAATGAAGAATGCCGGCCACATGATTCCTGTGGAGCGCCCGGCAGAGCTTGCCGAGGCGATCCTGGTCTTCGCCGCTGGGCTGGAGCTTGGCGCATGAGCGAGCGCCCCGCCCCACTCTGGCATCGCTACCCGTGGCTGGCGTACCTCGCGGTCTTCATCGGCGTGTGCGGGCACGCTTCCTCAGAGTTCGTTGCGAAGCTTATTTCCAACAATTCCGATATTGCCGGCCCGGAAGTCTCGGTTTGGCGCTTCGTGCTAGGTGGCCTCGGTTTGGTCATCGTCGCCCTGCTCGTTCCCTCGAGCCGCGACCTGATGACACCGCTGAAAAGGAATGGACTGGCGTTGCTCGGATTTTCCGTTTTCGGCGTCGCGATCGCCTACTTGTTCTTTCACTGGTCGCTGGACTACGCCACGGTGCCCCAGGTCGCCACGGTCGTCACGACGGCACCGATCTTCATTGGGATCATCAACATGGTCGCCAACAAGGTGCCACTGACGACTGCCAAGATCGCAACCGGCACGGCTGCCGTCATCGGCGTCGCATTTCTGGTTACGGATGGTGCGCTGCTGGCGTTGGCCGGTGAGCCGTCGAACCTCATCGGTATCGTGTTTGCCATCCTCTGCGCATTGTTCATGTCCATCTACCTGGTGCTGATAAAACCCTACATCGAGGAGTACGGCGCGCTGAGAATTACCGCCATCACCCTGTTTATCGGCGGTGTGACGCTCTGGCTGGGCGTTGGCCTGCTGTTTGGCAAGTGGGTGAACTTTGCCGTGTTGACGAGTCTCGACGCAATTGCCGCCATCGCCATCATAGTGCTGGCGGTCTACAACACCACCATCACGCAATGGTTGTGGATCGGCGGCCTGGCGGCGGCCCCTGATATCACTCGTGCCATGTATCTGTTCTTCCTGAAACCGGTCATGGCGGCATTCCTCGCCGTCGTGTTCCTGGGCACCAGCCTGTCCGTCTGGCAGGTGCTTGCCATCCTGGTCATTTGCTCGGCGGTGGCAATTGAGGCCTCCTGGGACAGGCTGTTTTCGCGGCAGGCTGCGACGGCCGATTAGAGGTTGGTTTCCAAAAACTTTTTCAGGGAAGCGACGTCGCGGTTTTCGCTGTCGTAGTGGTGAGTCGCGATGCCTATGGATTTGGCGCCTGCAACCGCTTCGGGATCGTGTTCAAAACATACTACATCGTGAGCGTTCAAGTTGAAGTGCTTGAGGACGGATTCGTAGTAGATCGGCTCACGTTTCTTGGGATCCAGTTCTGAACTGAAGACCTCATATGGGAGATCATTGAGGCCCCATTCCTCCATCTTGTGTTTCGGAGCCATGGTGAGGACAATCTTCCGATTCGGGTACGATTCAAGCAGCTCATGAAGTGGTTGGTAGATTCCTTCCCCCTCGATGACAAAGGATTGCATTGCGTCGACTAGTATTGTTTTCATAATATCTCACTGACTATGATTTCTAATTGTCCTGGACTCCGGATGAGGTCTACCTTGACGAGACCTTCTATGGCGTTATGCCTCGCGAGGGTTTTGTCAACTCAAGCCTGCTAAGTTGAAGCCGATCGCCCAACAAGATCGCGCGCCCTACCTCATTGGACGCGGGTCGCCTCTCGCAACGACGCAAAGACGTGGCCACCAGGGACTCGATTGTTGGCGTACTTGTTTTGGCGCTGGACAACGAACGGCATCATCTTGCGTTTGGCAGTGGCATAGCTTCGAATTTTGTCTCTCGTCATTTCCATCGGGACGTGTTCTTGGCGTTTGAACAGCTTACGGAAAAGCCCTTGGCGGCGCGATTATCCTTGCGGCTTTACACGAGGATGTCCAGCACGTCGCCGTCTTGATCGACGGCACGCCAGAGATATTGGCACTTGCCTTGAATCGACACCGTAACCGAATGAAAAAATCAACGATCGCCACCCGCTCCACGGCGCTTTTGGAAGCGCCTTGCGCAGTCGAGGCCGAACGAGGCGCACCACTGCCTGATCGATTCGTACGACGCGACGACATTGCGCTCTGCCAACAGGTCTTCAGATGTCGCGCAAGCTCAGGGTAAACCTGTGGTGGAGCCAGACCGCGTGGCTGATGATCTCGGGTGGAAACCGATAGCCGCGATGGTTCGGTGGACTGCTCATCGCCACATTGTCGGAGATCGGCGGGTAAGTTGACAGAACCCGCCGATTCTCGCGCCGAAATTTGGAGGCCGGTCAACCTATTAAGGAAGGTCTGAGAATGGCTGCTACCTGCCAGTAAGTGGCCAGTCGAACATGTCCGCCGAATGCCGCCTGTGGGCCGCAACGATCCGTTCGCCGCTGGCGTCGAATCTTGCTCGTGAACAAGGGCAGCCAACAGGTCAGATCGGCGACCTTCGGACATTCGGCATTTCAAGGGGAATCCGGAAAGCAACGATAGAGCAGATGTGCCAGACAGCATTCATGCGCTTCGTGGATACACAAACGGGAGATCCCCTCAGTTAGTGCGATGCGGTGCCCGGGTGAAGCCCATCTTCTGGTTTCGCAGCTTATCGCTGGTTCCCGTCCAGGCATAGGCGAGCAGCGTTGGTTCGAAGTCGCCCGTAGTGATGCGGTGCGCCTTGCTCGGGGGGTTGAACAGCAGCGAACCGGGCGCGTAGACGCCGGCGTTGCTCTCGGATACGACACCACTCAGGCAGATGTAGGACTCACTGATCCCGTGGTGGCTGTGCGCCGGATAGGTGCAGCGCGGGCCAAACAGGACCAGACCGAGAATCAGCCGCTCGCTGGCCACCGGCCCGTCCGGTCCCATGAGTTCAGCATAGCCGTACTTGCGAATCAGGCCGCGGGGCACTCGCTCGTAGCCGTACATCCAGGTTAGTTCGTCGGTTACGTGGCGCAGCGCCCGCACCAGCGGCGCGGTGCGCTCGAGCAAGCCCTGGTCGAGCGCCCGGTTAAGCCAGGCGCACACAGGAAGTGTCTTGGGCTCGCGGACAAGCACTGGCGGGTCACCCTCCATCTCCGCGCTCAAACGGTTGCGCACCTCCCGCTGGTGAGAGCGTATGGGTTTGCTACCGCCCGCTGAGCTGAAGCGGTAGACGTTCCAGAATTCGCGCATCACGTAATGCCAATCAACTTGGTCGGACAGCTTGCTCACGATGACCTCGGCCGGCTTCTGAGTTCATAGATAAAGTTCAGATTCAATGACTGGTGACGAACCGCGTGATGGCCCACGGGTTGGAGCATCGGGCGTGCGTGCAGCATCGGCGACGACAATAGGTTCGGTAATGTGATCGTTAACAAGTTTGATTTGATCTTTCAGAGTCCGGTCCCAAACCTTCCCCAGGCTGGCGTACTCACCATCGATTCCAGTCAGTTTCCGCAAAGGATCTATTACGCTACTCGACATCAGAATTTTTTGCCCGCCTTGTTGGCGTGATCCGGAACCCGGACCGGGCGATCCCAGCTCCCAGCTTCGATGGCGCACACAAACCCCCGACCCCGACGATGACCCAGTCCGTCCTGGTGGAGTGTGCTGACATCAATACCGTATCCGAGGCCCCAGAAAAACGGCTCGAATCGGCTGGCGGCCGGGGCAGGGTATGGCCCGCTTGCCGGTCCAGGCCGAAAGCCTTAGCCTGTTCCGATCAGGGCCGACACGGTGTCGGCCAAAAGGGGAACAGGCATGATGATAAAGCGCAGAATGTCGATGGGTCTGCTGGGCGCCCTTGTATTGGCGATGATCTCAGTGGGCGCCAGTGCCGGCGAGGTTCTGGATCGGGTCATGAGCACCAACGTGCTTACCATGTCCTCGGACCCGGAGTATCCGCCCCAGTCCTTTCTCAACGACAAGAACGAAATGGACGGGTTCGATGTGGAAGTGGGGCGCGAAATCGCCCAGCGCATGGGCGCCGAGCTCAAGGTTGTGACCCCAGCCTGGGAAATCATCACCGCCGGCAGCTGGGGCGGGCGCTGGGATATATCGGTGGGCTCCATGACCCCCACCACCGAGCGGGCCGAGGTATTGTCGTTTCCGGTTGTCTATTACTACACGCCGGCCGCGTTCGCGGTGCACGTTGATTCCCCCGTGACCGACGTGGCGGAACTGAACGGCAAGACAATCGGCGTTTGTGGGGGCTGCACCTACGAGGCCTATCTGAACAAGACCCTGGTGGTGGATGCGGAGGGCGTGCCGCCCTTCACCTTCGATGTCACCGCCGGGGAAATCCGCACCTACGAGACCGACACCAACGTGTTCGACGACCTGCGACTGGGCGATGGGGTTCGGCTCGACGCCGTGCTGACCGCTCGCCCGACGGTGGAGGAGGCGATCAAGAATGGCTATCCGCTGAAGGTGATCGGCAAAGCGCCGTTCTATGAGCCTCTGGCCGTGGCCATCGATAAGGGCGATGAGGAGTTTGCCGCCAAGATCAAGGAGGTGGTCGAGTCCATGCACGCGGACGGCACCCTGTCGGAGCTGTCTGTGAAGTGGTACGGGGTTGACCTGACCAAAGTCGACTAGGGTGCAAACCGTGGGTGCCGGGGTCGATGGGGGCTTCGGCTACGCCCGCTTCAGAAATGCGCTGATACTGTTTGCCGCCGCGTCGGCGCTGTTTATTGCGCTGAACGTAGGCGGGGGATTTTTCGGCGGTCTGCTGGCCCCCGCCTTGGAACCCGGCTGGGGACTGCGCATTGCGGCGGGAGCCGTCCTGGCCCTGCTGCTGGTGCTCAACGTGGAGATTCTGCGGGTGTTCCCGTTCCGGGTTCAGGTTGCCGTGGTCTGGCTGGAGCTCTTGTTCCTGGCGCTGGCCTTTTTCCACTCCTTCAACCTGTCCTACGGTTTTATCCTGAGCCGGTTGCCGTTTCTGATCACCCAGGGCGCCTTCACCACGCTTTATGTCTCGCTGGTCGCCATCGCCATCGCCTTTCTGATCGCCCTGGTGGCGGCGCTGGCAAAACTCTCGCACAACGGTTTTGCCTACGGCATCTCGGGTTTTTACATCTCTTTTTTTCGCGGCACGCCCTTGCTGCTGCAGATTTATCTGATTTATCTGGGACTGCCGCAGATGGGTTTCATCGTGGATGCGGTGCCGGCCGGTATAGCGGCCCTGGCGCTGTGTTACGGGGCCTACATGGCGGAGATTTTCCGCGCCGGCATCCAGGCCATTCCCAGCGGTCAGTCCGAGGCGGGTCGAGCCCTGGGGCTGAAATCGAGCATCGTGATGCGCAAGATTGTCATGCCCCAGGCGATCAAGCTGATCATCCCGCCCACCGGCAACCAGTTCATCGCGATGCTCAAGGACTCGTCCCTGATCTCGGTAATGGGCGTGTGGGAGCTGATGTTCCTGGCCCGAACCCAGGGCCGATCGGAGTTCAAACACCTGGAAATGCTCATCACCGCTGCCCTGGTCTACTGGGCCATGTCGGCGGTGTTCGAGCTGATTCAATCCCGCATCGAGCGCCACTATGGCAAAAGCGATTTGAGGTAGTTTGCGGCCAAACCCGGTTCCGGGGTTCCCGCTACTGGCTCACCCGCAGCGCGCTCTCGAAATCCTCACGATTCAGGTAACACCCCGCCATCTTGCGGTAGCCGGTGAACGCTGAGCGCCCGTGCAGCACACGCCAGTTGTCGAAGATGATCAATTCGCCGGGGGCGAGCACCTTGCGCCACTGCATGTCAGGGTCGTTGGCCAGCAGGTCAAACGTACGAATTGCGTCGTAAAACGCCGCCATGTCCGCGTCTGGCAGCCGGAACGGGGCGCGGTCGTAGTTGTTGAAGCTGATCTGCTCGATCTGCCCATGCGAGCCCACCCGGATCACCGGGCGCTCTGCCACCAGATGCGCGCCATCGCCCAGGTACTGCCCCGGGACCGGAATATGGGTCAGGGTTTCGAACGCCTCCGGGTGGCTACTCCTCAGTGTCTCGGCGATGCGCAACCCGTCCACCAGCACCGACTCCCCGCCCTCGGCCTCGTAGGCGAGACAGAGCAGCAGTTGCAGGCCCGGCGCGTCGTGGCTGTAGGTGCTGTCCGTATGCGGTCGCAACGCCTTGGGCGTGTAGGCCGTGTCCGCCATCTGGTCGTTGGACTCGAACGACCAGATCCCCCCGAAAATGGTTTCCCGCACATATCCGATGCCGCGGGCGATCTGCTCCACCGAGGCGGGGTCTTGCGGACAGCCCTGGATAAGTGCGAATCCGAGCCGGTCGATCTGTTCCAGCATGTCCGCCACGCCCGATGACTCAAGATCAGCGTACGCCACCGGTGCAAGCCGGCGCTGCACCTGGGCCGTATCCCAGGATTCGGCCTTTCGGTGCAGTTTCGGTGTCCTGTGTTGCCCCGGCATCAGAACGAAACCGGCGAGGAAATCAGCCTCGTAGCGGCTGGTCAGGTCCTCGTCGCGCCAGCGAACGAATAGCATGCCGCCATCCCCGCTCAGGTCAAAAGACTCAGCCCGAACATCCGCCGGCAGATCCGCCGTCCACAGCTCACGCTGCGCCGTGCGCGCGTCGTAGCTTTGCGGTTCACGGCAGTGATCTCGTAGCCACAGCCACGGGAACACGTCTTCCCGTCCGTCCGTGAATCGCACCCGCAGCCCGGGTTTCAGAATCTCAGCCGATTCGATGGCATTCACCGCTCGCGTCCCCAATCGATTCTAATCAGGCGCTCTGTCTATCATGTCCGCCGGGGTTCTGGCGAGATCCAGATGTGGGTTCCCTTTTTCGAGGGGTGTCTGGGATGGTCATGTTAGTTTGTGCGGCATTTGTGCAGGCGAGGGTGCTTTGGTGGAGACAGGGAAGGCCAATCAGGGCAGGCGAATCCTGGGCGATGCTTCCATCGGGGCATTGGCGGGTTCGGATCAAATTCTGATGTGCCTGGCGTTCACAGCCATGTTGTTCGGTGGTGTGTTGTCGCCCTTTGCCGGGGTCGGGCTGCTTTTATTGCTTGTTGGCAACGCAATCATTGCGGCGATCGTGACCTTCATGTCCGGTTTGCCGATCAATCTGGCGACCGCACAGGAAAAGGCGCGGGTATGTTCCTTTTTTCAATGGCTTGGGTTGGTTCGACACCGCTATCCCACAAACTAAGGCGACGCCTACGCTGCCTAAGTTGCGAGGTATCGCCAGAGGGCGTTTGGTTCCGTTGGCCAAGCCCCCGGAGCGCCATTTATGGGGGCCGGCCGTTCGCGTGTCGCGTGCCGGGCGCGAGTCTTCAACTTGGCATCGAGTCGTGCGACCATTGTTGCCAGCCGCAAGACCTGACCCCGACAAGGAACTCGACCATGAGTACGCCCGCTTCGCTTTTATGCGCACTGCTGCTGTCCTCGTCAGCGCTAGCCTTCGAGCCCGCACCAGCCCCGACCTCGCTTAACGAGGCGTTCTCCGGCAAATCCTATTCACCCTATGCGCAGCGCGGTTTCCCGGATCGGCCTCTTTGGGGCGATACGCATCTGCACACCTCCACGTCCTTCGACGCGGGCGCCTTCGGCAACAGGCTCGACGCCCGGGCGGCCTATCGCTTCGCGAAGGGCGAAGAGGTGACGTCCAGCACCGGCGTGCCCGCCCGACTGTCCCGGCCGCTGGACTTCTTGGTGGTCGCGGACCATTCGGACAACATGGGTCTGTTCGACCTGATCTACGATCAAGACCGCAGCGTCACTTCGGATCCGGAGGGCAGGCGCATTGCCACCATGGTGGCCAACGGCGGCGAGGATGCGGTTAATGCGGCACTCGAACTCATCGACGCTTATTCTCGCGGCGAGGTTATCTCCCCCGCTCTCGCGATTACCGCCGGCAGCAAGCTGTTCCGAAGCGTCTGGGACCGACAGATCGCCGCCGCCGAGGAAGCCTATGAGCCTGGCGTTTTCACGAGCTTCATCGGTTACGAATGGACCTCGCTGATTCAAGGTAACAACATGCACCGGGTGGTGATCTACCGGGACGGCGGTGATCGGGCGCGTATGCTCAACCCCTACACTACGGAGGCGCCCCATGGTAGCACCGACCCGCGCGAACTTTGGAAATGGATGACACGCTACGAGGCCGCAACCAACGGAGACGTCCTGGCGATCGCACACAACGGCAATCTGTCGAACGGCATCATGTTTCCGGAGACGGCGCAGTGGAACGGGGCCGCGCTCGATGAGGAGTACGTCGTTCAGCGGGCGCTTTGGGAGCCCATGTATGAGGCCACCCAGATCAAGGGCGATGGCGAGACGCATCCGTTCCTATCCCCGAATGACGAGTTCGCGGACTACGAGTCCTGGGACAAGGGCAATCTCAACCTGTCCGAGGCCAAGACTGACGATATGCTGGCCGGAGAGTACGCGCGCTCCGCCCTCAAGACGGGCCTCAAGCTTGAGCAGCGGCTTGGCACGAATCCTTACAAGTTCGGCATGATCGGCTCCACCGACAGTCACACCTCCCTCGCCACCGCGCAGGAGGACAACTTCTTCGGCAAGCATTCCGGCACCGAACCGAGCCCAGGGCGCGCGGAGCACATCGTCGGCCAGTTTGGGGACGAGAAGATCCTGGGCTGGGAGCAGGTCGCCTCCGGTCTTGCAGCCGTCTGGGCGGCGGAGAATACCCGAGAGGCAATCTTTGACGCGATGGAGCGCAAGGAGGTCTATGCGACGACCGGCAGCCGCATGGGCGTCCGCTTTTTCGGCGGCTGGGACTACTCGGAAGACGACCTGCTGTCCCGAACCCCCGCCACCGTAGGCTATGCCAAGGGCGTACCAATGGGTGCGGATCTGCCGGCACGTCCCGACGGCGCCGATGCGCCCAGCTTTATGGTCTATGCGCTGAAGGATCCAATCGGCGCGAACCTGGACCGCATTCAGATCGTGAAGGGCTGGATGGATGGCGACGGCGAGACGCATGAGCAGGTTTACGAAGTGGTATGGGCCGGGGACCGGAAGCCGGGCGCTGATGGCAGGCTGCCTCCGGTCGGGGATACCGTCGACGTCGCGCGCGCATCATGGACCAACACCATCGGCTCGGGTGAGCTTGCGGGAATATGGACAGACCCCGACTACGACCCGACCCAGAGTGCGTTCTACTACGCGCGGGTCATTGAGATCCCAACGCCGCGTTGGGTGGCCTACGACGCCTTCCGCTACGGGATCGATCTGCCGGGCGACATTCCGGTGAAAACGCAGGAGCGAGCCTACACCTCGCCCATCTGGCACGCTTCGCAGAAGTAAAAGGCCACAACAGCGGCGTCCCCGGAGCTTCCGAGGCTTGACGGCGTCGCTAAGACTCTGGACGGCGCCTGTTAGGCCTACTCCGGATAGGACGTCATCGCGGTTGCCCTGGA
>JAHEDQ010000015.1 GCA_024641125.1 Candidatus Competibacteraceae bacterium
AACGTCATTGGCACCTTGCGTTGCGCCGAGGCAGCTATCGCCGCAGGCGTAGAGACCTTTGTGCTGATTTCCACCGACAAGGCGGTTCGGCCCACCAACGTAATGGGGGCAAGCAAACGCCTGGCCGAGCTGGTCCTGCAGGGACTGGCTCAGCTGGAGCACGAGACCTGCTTTTGTATGGTCCGCTTCGGCAACGTGTTGGCATCCTCCGGCTCAGTTGTGCCCTTGTTCAGAGAACAGATCCGCAGGGGCGGCCCGGTTACGGTGACCCATCCGGAGATGGTGCGATACTTCATGACCATTCCCGAGGCCGCACAGCTTGTGATCCAGGCCGGATCTTTGGCGCAAGGCGGGGATGTCTTTCTCTTGGAGATGGGAGAGCCGGTCAGTATTCTTGGGCTCGCGCGCCGGATGATTCATTTGTCGGGTTTTGAAGTTCGTGACCTGGATAACCCGGATGGGGATATCGAAATTCAGTTCACTGGACTGCGCGCCGGCGAAAAACTCTATGAAGAATTGCTGATTGGCGACAATGATCTCGCCACCGACCACCCACGCATCATGCGTGCCCGGGAGCACGCTATTGCATAGGAGCTGCTTTATCCTCAGCTCGACGTTTTGACCCGCGCCGCCGACGCAGGGGATCATCGCACCATCCGCCGGGTGTTGGAATCGCTGGTGGAGGAATACCGCCCCAAGGAGGAGATTGGGGATCGGGTCTGGCATGCACGTGGCCAACCGCCGCAGATCCATCCGCCGCCGGATACAGCACACGAGGAGTCTGCGCGGCAGAAATGAATGAGGCGAGGGTTCGACCAGTTCGAGAACGATTTCGGGATCGTTCAAAAACTCCAGCCGCCTCTATGTGACGAGGGAAATGCGGGATCGGGCCGGAATGGCTGCGCCGCAGACCGTCCCTTTTTCACCGTGCCGGCTCCTGGGTCTGTACAGCGACAAGGAGACGGTTGTGACTGGCCCAATCGCTCAGTTTCTGTGAAACTGTCGGGTGTACGTGTGTTGATATCGTCCAAAGCTCAATTAAAACATGACAAAAAAGGAGACTCCGGATGTTAAAACACGTGAGCTTGCTACTCCTCCTTATCGGCATCTCAGTTACCGCACATGCCGATTTTTCCCAGGGCCAGAAAGCCTTCGATGCACAGGACTACGCTGATGCCTACAGTCAGTGGCGCAGTGCCGCTGACCAAGGTGATGGTCAGTCCCAGTTCGGCTTGGGCCAACTCTTCGAGCAGGGACTGGGTGTACCCCAAAACTTCGTCGAGGCCCATAAGTTTTATAATCTGGCTGCGGCGCAGGGTCTCGCGGAAGCCCGCGCAGCCCGGGATCAGTTGAGCCAGCAGATGACCGGCGAGCAGATCGCCCGGGCCCAGGATGAGGCCCTGGGCTGGCAGGCGGGGCCTGCCCCGGAAGCCCCCGCAGCTGAACCGGCACCCGCTGCGGGCGATTCGAACCGGGTGGCGAACGTTGCCTGGTCTGGGATTTCGGAGGCCGAACTCGCCGTATTGGCGGATGAGGTCAACAAGTTAAGAGCCTTGTTGAACTCGGGTATCAACCCCAATCAACCCCTATCCAGCGGTGATACGCTGTTGCTGCAGGCGGTTCGTAACAGCAGTGGGCGGACAATCGACGTGTTGTTGGCCAACGGCGCTGATCCGAACATTGCGGGCGCCGACGGGTGGACACCGTTGAAGGCTTCCATCTATGGGGGGCGCACGGACGTCGCAAGGCGATTGCTGGCAAACGGGGCCGATCCTTCGAATGCGCAACCCGATGGGTACACGGCACTGGCGGTGGCGCAGCGCCTTGGGTATGCGGATCTGATCGCCGTCCTAAGTCAATGACCGGGTAGATGCCTCGGCAAAGGAGGGTCCGCGAGAGCGCACCCTCCTTTATTATGCGGCTAACGTATACCATCGGCGGTCGCCGCATAGCCTGGGTATCAGATGGTGGGTGATAGCGTAATTGGAGTTGACTGGAGCTGCCTCCTCTACTAGAGAGAACCAAATCATTCGTAAGCTGCTATCTTACGCATCAAACGAGCAACATTTTTGGCTTGCCATCCCGGCAATTGCATACTCGAAACGCATAGCTGCCCGGCCCAAGTATGGCGGTGGTCGCTTAAGGAGCCTTTGATTTATTCTGGGCAATGCAGATTGGAGGCTGAAATGTGCAGATTCAAGGCGCAGATCGCGGGTAAACGTCGTTCTATTGCCAAGATTTGCAACGCTGAAGCTGCGCATTTGAGTCCCAGGATGCACGTTCATGAATAGATCAAAGCTCCCTAGGGGTTGACGGTAATGGGTGGTGCGTCTCTCACTGATGCGTTTGGTGATTATTTCAAAATCATTCTGGCCTCAACGCCGGAACTGCAATTCACGGTTTTTAGAGTGCGCGGCGATGTGTACTGCCGTGAGTTCGGGTATGAACGACCTGAAGACTGTCCGGGTGGTCTTGAGATAGACGAGTTTGATCGAGTCTCACAGCATTGTCTTATCATGCATCGAAATACCTTGACCCCCGCAGGATGCGTTCGCCTGGTGGAAGCGACGCAGCGCGGGCCCAAAGGATCGTTGCCGATGGAGCTGGCTGTCGGAGCAGCGATGCGTCGGGGACCTCTTCACCCCGACAATGTCCCCTTCAAGCGCCGCTGCGAAATCTCACGCCTTGCGGTGCACACCCGTTTCCGGCGACGCGCCAATGAGCAGATTTCTCCGATGGGTGATCTGGGCTCACTGGATTTCAGTGAGCGCGAAGTGCGCACTTTTCCGCTACTGTCAGTGGCGCTTTTTTTGGCCGCAACCTCATTGGTGGCCCGCAGTGGACGGGACCACGTCTACGCAATGATGGAGCCGCGACTGGAGCGTCTTCTGCGCCGTTCCGGGCTCAACTTTGATCGTATCAGTGACGTGATGGATTACCACGGGCTTAGGGCCGCTTACCATATCCACATCCGCGATGCTTTGGGCGGCATGAGCGCTGAACTAAACGACTTGTACGAACTCGTGGATGCCAGCCTGGCAGAAGACCAGAATTTGTCCTGTACTTCAGGACAGAAACACCCGTCTCACTGAATCGATTCGATTTGACCGTTCCTCAGAGGGCCATGGGGGAAGTTTGGTAACCACAGCCAGTCCCCCAAGCCGGGTTGGCAAGGCAGGCGAGTGCGGGCCTTGCCGTCCGAATTATAGCGAGTGTAACGCGCTCAATGCGGCTTGTGGGCTGGTCCAGAGGGAGCGTCGCAATAGGGCTGGCTATTTCCTCCTCACCGCGCTTTATCAGTGATCACGATGCCTAGCCATAACCATCAAGTTATTTGGGCGACACTATGGCCGCCAAAGGTGGGGGTGGGCCCAGTGTTCGGCATTGAACCAGTCCGGCGTGGTTTTGTAATTTTGAATGTTGAATTCAAACAAGCGTGGGCGGTCAGCGACTGCGTCTTTCAGGTCGAGTTCACTGAATCCAAGCGCGATCAAGTCGCTTCCATGCCAACGATCGTCTTCGCTCGCGGGCATGCGGATCAGGACACGATGGGCCAGAAGGTCGCGCAGGCGCGCGAGCAACTGCGCGCCGAGGGTTTTTGGCACCGATTCCAAGGCGCCCGCCACATAGGCCAGATCGGCTCGTCGGACCACGCCCATCTCTTCCATCAGTCGTTCAATCTTCTGTTCGCAAACCACGTGACATTGTTGGTGCCTGATATACTCCGCCAGTTCGGTGTGTGCATCCACGCCAACGCAGAGCAGCTCGCTGGGCTGAATGTCCGTCACCAGATGATGCAGAGTGGTCAGGTATGTGCTGCGCATTTCATGTGCTCCCATTACGTCAATGTGTAAATTCGCCTGGACTGAAGAACGGATTGTCCGGTAAGGGGCACGGGAGACATTCCGCCGGGGTGCTGTAGAACGACAGTTCAATGTTAGGAGGATGAACCCTTGGATGATACCGATGACCGTTCCCATGCGCCCTCCGCGGATTCCCAGGGAGTCTGGTTCCGGGCTTTGTACATGGTGCTTTTCGCAGTTATCTACAGTGTCGCGGAGGTGGTGGCTTGGACAGTGGTTGTGCTGCAGCTCGCCCATCGGTTGTTCACCGGACGATTGCAGGCTGGCCTGCTGGGTTTCGGCGCCCAGCTCAGCCGTTTCATTTACCAGATCTGGCGTTATCTGACGTTCAACAGCGAGCGTCTCCCATGGCCGTTCGGAACTTGGCCGCAGGACGAATCCGAACTAAAACAATAGAGCACGAAGGTCCACCGGATCTTAGCGCTGCCGCACCAGCTGGGCCGGTGGCCGGATCCCCGGGAGAGGGTTTGAGAAGTGCACAAGGTAGGTGTTTACGTCGATGTGGCAAACCTGCAGTGGAATGGAGGCGGGCGCATGCGGTACGACATCCTTCGCCGCTATGCCTGCCGTGCGGGTGAAGAGGCCTTACGACTCAATGCTTACGTAAGCTACGACGAACAGGGCGCCAGAACCAATCCGCGATACCGCGAAGGGCGTCAGGGTTATTTCGCCGTGCTGCGAGAGTTCGGTTTCAAGGTAATCGAGAAGCGGGTGCGCTGGTACACCGACGACGAGGGTAATCGGTACGGTAAGGCCAACGCTGATCTGGACATGGCGGTGGATCTGCTGTTGCAGTCCGAACATCTGGACAAGGTGCTGATCGCCACCGGTGACGGTGACTTCGTGCAGGTTGTACGTGCACTGCAGAACCGGGGCTGTCGTGTAGAGGTACTGGGATTCAATAATGTGTCAGGCGCTCTGCGGCGCGAAGCGGATTTCTTTATGTCCGGTTTTCTGGTGCCGGACCTGTTGCCGCGTAAGGGCCCCGACCTGGAAGCGTCATGGGGCGCCATCGGAGCGCGGGTTCGAGGGGTGTGCTATCACTATCTTCAGGACAAGGGTTACGGTTTCGCACGCTATTTGAGCTGCATCAGCGATCAACTTTGGATCACCGACCATCGCCATGCCGATTGTCCTTACAACAGTGTTTTTCTGCATGGTTCGGAGCTGCCACACGGCCTGCCGATGGACCAGCTGCCAACCCGGGACATTGTGCTTGAGTTCACATTGGCGGACCCCGAGGGTCCGGGCCGCGATCCCCGCGCGACCGATGTGGAGGTGGTTTGCTCGCTTTAGATACTATGGTCCGTGTCGGGACCGGGCAATTTTGCACACTTCGGAGCCGGTCGCCAGCCACGACGAGCGTCTTCCGTCAAGGTATTGCCGGTTGTCTCGGACACGGTGCTCATAAGTATTTAATATAGAAGTAGTTAGCCTTCTTTTGGGCAAATAGTCACCAAAGCGTGATGTGCCCAGTATCGGCGGGCCCTGGAATGATCTGAGCCCAGGCTGCCCACAGACATATCCACAGACACTGTGGATAATGGGGAGGGTCTTCTGCAGTCTGTCGCCACCCCGGTCTGCATTACTCGTAGCTTGGACCGGCTGTGGGTCATCCCGGTACTTTCAAATAAGGTAAAACTTATTCCGACAATAAAAAGAAGCTAATTATGCTTATGGTTAAACCCAGGCATACTGTGTGGGCATTAAATAGAGGGTTGCGGCCCACCAAGTGGTGGTGAGGCCGGGCAGGATTCTTCTGGAGGATTAGCGACATGGCGGTGAAGACCTATCAGGCGGGGGTGAAGGAGTACCGGGAGACATATTGGATGCCGGACTACGTCCCGTCCGCCACCGACATCCTGGCGTGCTTTAAAGTCACTCCCCAGGCCGGTGTACCCCGGGAAGAGGCTGCCGCCGCGGTCGCCGCCGAGTCGTCGACCGGTACCTGGACCACGGTGTGGACCGACCTTCTCACCGATCTTGACTACTACAAGGGTCGCGCGTACGCGATCGAAGACGTGCCGGGTGACGATGATTGCTTCTACGCGTTTATCGCCTATCCAATGGACCTGTTCGAAGAAGGGTCGGTGGTGAACGTGTTCACCTCACTGGTGGGCAATGTGTTCGGGTTCAAGGCACTCCGCGCCCTGCGTCTGGAAGACGTTCGATTTCCCATTGCCTATGTAAAGACCTGTAACGGGCCGCCTCATGGGATTCAGGTCGAACGCGACAAACTGAACAAATACGGACGCGCACTCCTGGGTTGCACCATCAAGCCGAAGCTTGGCCTGTCGGCCAAGAACTACGGCCGTGCGGTGTATGAATGCCTGCGTGGCGGCCTTGATTTCACCAAGGACGATGAAAACATCAATTCCCAGCCCTTCATGCGTTGGCGGAATCGATTCGAGTTCGTCATGGAGGCCATACGCAAGGCCGAGGCGGAGACCGGAGAACGCAAGGGGCACTATCTCAACGTGACCGCCCCGACCCCGGAAGAAATGTATAAACGGGCCGAGTTCGCAAAGGAACTCGGTGCGCCTATCATCATGCACGATTATCTCACCGGTGGTTTCTGCGCCAACACCGGTCTGGCGCAATGGTGCCGCGACAACGGCGTTCTGCTGCATATTCATCGGGCCATGCATGCGGTACTCGATCGTCATCCTCGCCATGGCATTCATTTCCGAGTGCTGGCTAAGGCGCTACGCCTCTCCGGCGGTGATCACCTGCATTCCGGAACGGTGGTTGGCAAGCTGGAGGGCGATCGGGAAGCCACCCTGGGATGGATCGATCTGATGCGTGATTCCTATATCAAGGAAGACCGCAGCCGGGGCATATTTTTTGACCAGGATTGGGGCTCCATGCCCGGTGTGATTCCGGTGGCGTCCGGTGGGATTCACGTCTGGCACATGCCCGCGCTGGTGGCCATTTTCGGTGACGACGCCTGTCTACAGTTCGGCGGCGGAACGCTTGGCCACCCATGGGGTAACGCCGCGGGTGCGGCCGCCAACCGAGTCGCCCTGGAGGCCTGCGTGGAGGCGCGAAACCAGGGGCGCGAGCTGGAGAAGGAGGGCAAGGACATACTCACCGCCGCGGCGCGGCACAGTCCGGAACTGGGCGCTGCGATGGAGACCTGGAAAGAGATCAAGTTCGAGTTCGATACCGTGGACAAGCTGGATGTGGCCCATCGCTGACCGAAGCCCATGTGTCGATTCGGGATTGAAAAGTTTGAGGAGTGAATGATGAGTGAAATGCAGGATTACCAGTCCAGCCTGTCCGACCCGGGCAGCCGAAAGTTTGAGACTTTCTCCTACCTTCCGGAGCTGACCGAGGAGCAGATCCGAACCCAGGTCGGCTACATCGTCAGCAAGGGCTGGAACCCGGCGGTCGAGCACACCGAGCCGGTCAACGCCTTCAGTCACTACTGGTACATGTGGAAGCTGCCCATGTTCGGTGAGACCGATGTGGACACGATCCTGGCCGAGGCCGAGGCCTGCCACAAGGCGCACCCGACGCATCACGTCCGATTGGTGGGCTATGACAACTACGCCCAGTCCCAGGGCACCTCCATGGTAATCCATCGAGGTCCGATCGAGGTTTGACCCATAGCTAAGGACAAACCCTCACCCGGTGCTCTTCAACCACCTATCAGTGAGGCGCAGAATCGGTCTAGTTTGAACGAGCATGCTGACATGAGCGACATCGATCACACCCAGTATGTCATTGCGGAACAACCGTACTACCGGGCAGTGGCCGACGAGGTGGACCTCTATGAGGCCGCCTATGCGGCGCGCATGCCGGTGATGCTGAAAGGGCCGACCGGTTGCGGCAAGTCACGTTTTGTCGAACACATGGCCTGGCGCCTGGGAAAGCCCCTGATCACCGTTGCCTGCAACGAGGACATGACCGCCTCAGACCTGGTCGGTCGATATCTGCTGGACATCAATGGAACCCGCTGGCAGGACGGGCCGCTCACGGTGGCGGCCCGGATTGGGGCAATTTGCTATCTCGACGAGGTGGTGGAAGCCCGCCAGGACACCACGGTGGTCATCCACCCGTTGACCGACCATCGGCGCAATCTTCCGTTGGAGAAGAAGGCCGAACTGGTTCAAGCGCACCCGGATTTTCAGATTGTGATTTCCTACAATCCCGGCTATCAGAGCCTGATGAAGGATCTGAAGCAATCCACCAAACAGCGATTCGGGGCCTTGGATTTTGCCTATCCCGAGGCCCAGGTCGAGGCCGAGATCGTCGTCCATGAAAGCGGGGTCGATCCCGCGGTGGCGGACAAACTGGTCCAGGTTGCGCAGAGATCGCGGAATCTCAAGGGCCATGGACTGGACGAAGGCATGTCAACTCGCCTGCTGGTCTATGCGGGACAACTGATCGCAAAAGGCGTTGCGCCATCGGCTGCCTGCCGGATGGCTCTGGTGTGCCCGCTGACCGACGATCCCGACATGCGTGACACCCTGGACGCTGCGGTCACCACGTTTTTTTGAGTCGGCATCCCGCGGCGATCGGCGCACCGTCCAACCATGAGCATTGACTTCAGCGAACACCTGGCATGTCTCGACATGCAGGACCCAACACACCGTGAGGCGCTTGAGTCCTCCTGTCAGGAGGCTGCCCGGTTGATGTCCCCCCGGGGTCTGGACAACTATCTGCAGGGGGTCAAAGCCATCTGCGCCCTTGGCAAGGGTCGGGATCTGCCCCTCACCTACGTACAGGAAATGCCGGGTGTCGCCAAGGAAGTGGGTGAGGATGTGATCCCGGATGTGGTGCAGGCCCTGATGCGCCTTTCCTCCCACACAAGCGGGACGGTGATTACCCTGCTGATGGCCAGCCTGCCACTGGCGGCGCAGCGGTTGGGGGACGCGGATCTGTTGCGCGGATTTCTCGAACTGGTGCACCACCTGGCAGGTAAAACGCCGCGCGGGCTTCGGCCCATGGCCGAGAACCTGGATGAATTGCTGTCCAAGCTGACTCTGGGCGGGCTCAGGCGATGGGCCCTGTGGGGCGCTCAGGCCCATGCCCGGGATGTGGCGGGCCAAACGGCTTACTTCGGTCTTGCCACCGAGTCATCCCGGGCGGTGTTGCAGAGTGAGCGGCGTGGCACCTTGTTTGTCGATACCCAGCGGCGGCTCAATTTCTACCTGCGCGCCTTGTGGGCTCGTGCGTTTTTCATGCGCCCCACCTCCGGCGATTTCGAGACGCGTGTCGGTCTGCAGCCGTATATCCGCGATCACCAGATTCACCTGCCGGACGCTTTCGATGATTTTGGCGACGTGCCGGGCGTCGAAATCTATCGTGCGGCCGCGGCCCACGCCGCCGCGCACATCGTGCACACCAAGCACCCCGTCGCCGTCGAACAGATCGCCCCTGCGCAGATGAAGTTCATCAATCTGTTCGAAGATGCACGGGTCGAGTGGTTGGCGATTCGCGATTTTCCGGGTCTGAAAACGCTCTGGCTGCGCTTTTTCCACCCCCAATCTGCCGAATCACCGGAGCGGCATCCCGCTGTGGATCTCATGCTGCGCGTGGCCCATGGGCTGCTTGATCCCGACTACTGCGACCCCCTGCCGTTGGTGGTCGATACCGCTCAGCGTTTTCGGGCGACACTGCAGGCAGATCCGAACGACAACCGGAACAGCGTGGAGGCGGGGATGAATTTCTACCAGGCCGTACTGGACAGGGAGGGTATGCCCGGGTTGAGAACGCTGGAGGGCGGGTCAATCCTGTACCGGGATGACAACCGTTACTTCTGGTCTTTCAGCGAGGCCGATCGGGTCGATCACGCCGGCTGGGTGCCGGCCCCGCGCCAGATTCGACGCACGGTCAGTGTGATGGAGATGGTCAACGAGCTGGACTGCGAACTGGCGGGAGACGATGCGCAGGAGGTGTGGACTCTGTCCACGCCGTTCTGGCTCGACCAGGAGGCGTGCACCATCAATGAGCTTGAGGGCAAAGAACCGGTGTCCGACCCATATCACTATGCCGAGTGGGACTACCAGGTGCAGCTGTTTCGACCCGACTGGGCAACGGTGATCGAGCGGCGTCAGCCCAAGGACGATCCGAAAATGCTCGATCGGATTCTGCAACGGCACAGACCTGTCGCAAGCCGTATTCGTCATCTGGTGGATGCGCTTCAACCCCAGGGCATCGTGCGCCGGCGCGGCCATGAGGAGGGCGAGGAGATCGACCTGAACGCGGCGGTGCGGGCGATGATCGATATTCGGCGCGGGATCATGCCCGATCCGCGTATCAACATTCGTGTGACACGGCACTTGCGCGACCTGGCGGTGGTGGTGCTCATGGATCTGTCCGAATCCACCAACGACCCGGTGGACGCCGACGACACAAGCGGCCCGACCGTGCTGGATCTGACCCGCGAAGCCACCGCGCTTCTGGCCTGGGCCATCGACTCCATCGGCGACCCGTTCGCGGTCCACGGTTTCGCTTCCGACGGTCGTCATGACGTTCAGTACTATCGCTTCAAGGATTTCCAACAGGGTTATGACGACGACGCCAAGGCCCGCCTTGCGGGCATGCGTGGCGGGCTGTCCACGCGCATGGGCGCGGCTTTGCGCCACGCGGGTTGGCATCTGTCTCAACAACCGAATCAGAAGCGACTCATCCTGCTGATCACCGACGGTGAGCCGGCAGACATCGACGAGCGTGATCCGCAGTATCTCAGACACGACACCAAGAAGGCGGTGGAGGCATTGGCCGCCCGCGGCATTCAAACCTACTGCCTGACTCTGGATCCGAATGCTGACCGCTATGTCGAACGCATCTTTGGCGAAAGCCGCTATTCGATCATCGACCACGTCAAACGCTTGCCGGAGCGGCTGCCGGCGGTGTTTGCCAGCATAACCGGCTAGTTCCGATGGCCTGGAGCGGGCTCATCGCGAAACCATCTTTCGGCGCGGCCATCGCCGCCCACCGTGCGGTGCGGAACCCGTGAGTCTCGATACACGCCAGTTCGGTCGCACCGTGCGGCTCAGTGAGCAACACATCCACCAGCGACTGCGGGACGCCCAACTGAGGGGTTGGGCCCTGGTGATCGAGCATGCGGGAGATGCCGACCCGCACACGACCTACTGGGATCGGTGGGGCACACCCATTTGCGACCCGGACGACCCGGCCACCGCTTTGTTTGAGATCAACGCCTGTCGGGCATCCTTCCCCTCTCACTACATCCGGGTCAATGCCTGCGAACGGGATCGCGGACAGGCCCGGATTCGGGACAGCTTGCTGGTGTACTCACCGGAATCTCGGTCAGATTCCGGAGCCTGATTCATGCGCGCACCGGATCCCACACCCATGCGAACGCTGCCCAAGACCGTGTGTGCGCACCGATACAACCGGATTCGCCTTGCGCTGATTCGGCTGGGCACGCCAACCCGGGTGCGGCTGCCGGATCTGGGACCGTTGGAGATGATCCTGGATCAACATCGTTGGCTGTGTGTCGATTCCAGTCGGGACGGGTTGCCTCTGATGGCCTGGACTGATTTTCAGGATGCCGGTCGGGATCGTTTGGATCAGCCTGTGAGCTGTACGCTGCATTTCTACCACAGCCACGCCGGCGTTCTCATGGGGCGTGTTCCGGAGTTGTTGGATAGCGCCCTGAAGGCGCGTCTGGCGCAATAGACGCGGATCAGGGTGTTGTCAACGTCTGACCGAGCGGGCTCAGTCCGTCTCCATGGGGGGTTCCCATCCGGCTGCTCGGGCACGCAGCATGGCCTCGGCCTGGATTCTCTGGTGGCGTTCCCGCATCTCTGTCGGTAGCTGTGACACAAGATGACCATACGGCTGCCAAGCGTCGCTGACGTCGTCGTAGAGCTGCTGAAGGCGGCCGAAGTCCCATCCCGCACAGGTTTCGCTCTCGGGCAGAATGCCCAGTATCCAGGCGTCGCGGATGATGCGGCCGATGTCCGTCATGCCGCCGAAGTGATCGTCATGGATGCCGGGGTAGGGGGCGTTGACTCTCACACGGCACCTCTGGGGTTGAGCGGCGCCTCACCGGCGCCTTTGGACAGGCGGTCGAGATAAACCTGCTCTCCCGGTAACGTCAATCGTCCCAGAACGGCATTGCGCTCAGGGAAGCGCCCGAAGCGTTCAATCGCGTCAAAACGGCGCAGGGCCTCGTCCAGGAACGGGGCAAAAGAAGTTTGCCAGGCGTCCGGAACCGACTGGTATAGATGGCTGAACGCATCCAGCCCGCGGCGGTGCGCCTCCAGGTTCTCGCTGTCGATCAGAGGCATATACATAAATACCCGTTCTATCGGTTTCAACAAGCGGTCGCGGCCCTCGAAATGGCAGCGCATGGCCAGACGGCGCGCCAACTCGTCGCCCGCATAGGCCGCCGCCTGTCCTGGATATCCACTGCGCCGCAGCTGGCCCAGCAGCAACAGCAGCGCCAACGCGCCCCGGTGAGAGCCCTCCCAGTCGGATAGAGCCCCATCCAAAGCCCGCTCCATCAGCGGCTCAAATCGGTCTGCACCCCGGGCTGGGTCATCTGGATCGGACAGAAACCAGAACGACAGCCTGCCGGGCGAATAGGGCTGTTGTTCGGGTATGCTCTCGAACCAGTAGTCGAGGATCGCGTTACTATCCGTCATGCATCCGCCCTTGGATTCGATATCTGTAGTATACCGGGCGGATCTCAGACCCTAGGAGAGTCAATTGAAGTTCTGCAGCGCCTGCGGAGGACCGCTGGCAGTCCGGGTGCCCAAGGGCGACAATCGACCACGACACGTCTGCAATGCCTGCGAGCGCATACATTACCAGAACCCCCAGGTGGTGGTGGGGTGTCTGCCCATCTGGGGCCAGCAGATCCTGCTCTGTCGTCGGGCCATACACCCCCGCAGGGGATTCTGGACGCTGCCAGCCGGGTTTATGGAAAATGGCGAGAGCACCGAGGATGGCGCAGCCCGTGAGACCCTGGAAGAGGCCTGCGCGGAGGTTCGGGGGTTGAAACTGGCCTCGGTGTTCAGTCTCCCGCATATCGACCAGGTCCACCTGTTTTACCGGGCCGAGTTGGTGGAGGGCCGCTATGCCGTGGGCGCGGAAACGCTCGAGGTGGGGCTGTTCAACGAAGGTGAGATCCCCTGGTCGGAGTTGGCGTTCGCCACCGTTCGTAATGCGTTGGAGCAGTATTTCAGCGAGCGCGCCGAAGGCCTGTATGCGACTCGGGCGATGACGCTACGGCCCGACGGCGATCGAGTCTGATCCGCAAATTTTTTGAAGGTGGATCGATGCAGCGCAGCTGATGTCCCGCCCCATAAGTTCGTTGCATTTCAGCGGGGCGAGGAGCGCCCAGGCTTCAGGCGGGAGGGCCCAGGATGGACTTCCCTCGGTATCGAGAACACTTCCGGGCTGTGCTCAGATTGCTCTGAATCCGCCGTTGACCCATTCCAGGACCATGGCGGCAAACTCATCGGCGCGATCCCGGTGAAAAAAAATGTCCGCAGTTCTCGAACACCTTCAGTTGGCTGCGTTTCATTCTCCCGGTCAGCCGTTCGCCATTGTCAACCAGCAGGAATATGTCGCGGTCGCCCCCAGAAGATTTGCGTTGGCAGGTCGAGATCATCCAGGTGGGGATCGACCGTGGCCAGGTTCTCCGGGTAAGTCTTGAACCAGTAATTAATAGGCCCCAGGCGGCCATCAGAAGAAGCCACGTAGTCGGCGGATTCATCGGTGCAAATCCTGGCAATAGAACAACTACTACCCGCGATCTGCGTCTTGAATCTGCACATTTCACCCGCCAATCTGCTTCGTCCAGAATAAATCAGAGGCGCCCGCATGGCCCACCAGCTTCACCTACGAGGATTCGCCCGGTCATTCCGTGACTTCCCATGGTTTAGTTCGGTGTGATCGGTTTCTCCCGAACAGTTCGAAGTGCCCCGCCATCGCGTGGATATCGGCGTCCATTGCCGCTGGCATGGCATAATCCCCATCCTGCGACAGCATCCCTCACAGGGCGGTGCTTTCGCCGTCGCAACTGTTGGACAGCCGGGTGCTTATCCTGGCCGGCCGAAGCGTGTCTCGAGAGGCAACGTTTGCTGGGTGCAGGGCGACATGATCCGGACACCAGACTGGGGACTCAAAACCATTGCCCACCGTTGATCGCCGTATGACCCCGGGCCTGGTTCTGCGGATATTTCTGCCCTTTGCGGCGGGCTACTTTCTGTCCTATGTCTACCGTTCGGTAAACGCGGTCATGGCGTCGGATCTGACCGCCGAGTTCGCCCTTGGGCCGGCGGATCTGGGTCTCCTGACCAGTGCCTATTTTCTCACTTTTGCCGCTTTTCAAATGCCACTGGGTTTGCTGCTGGATCGCTATGGGCCACGGCGGGTTGAAGCCGCGTTGTTGCTGTTTGCCGGCCTGGGCGGTTTGGTCTTCGCCCAGGCCGAGGGCATGAGTGGTCTGCTATTGGGGCGGGCACTGATCGGTTTCGGTGTGTCGGCCTGCCTGATGGGCAGCTTCAAGGCGTTTGCAAGCTGGTTTCCCAGAGAGCGTCTGCCGGCTGTGAACGGGTGGATCATGGCCGCCGGCGGACTCGGCGCTTTGACCGCCACGGCGCCGGTGGAGGCACTGTTGGGTGTGACCGATTGGCGCGGTATTTTTGTGGGCCTGGCTGTACTCAGTTTTCTGATCTCAGCCTTGGTGTTCTGGGTGGTCCCGGATCACTCGAGCGAGGGTTCCAGCGATGGTCTGCGCGCCCAGCTGGCCGGGATCGGTCAGATTCTGGGCAATCGCTACTTTTGGCGCATTGCCCCTGTGGGGACAGTGGTCCAGTCGTTCGGGCTTGCGCTGCCCGGACTCTGGGCGGCGCCCTGGTTGCGCGATGTGGCAGGCTTGGATAGGACTCAGGTGGCCGATCACCTTTTTGCTCTGGCGGTGGCGATCCTGCTGGGGTTTCTCACCATGGGCAACCTCACCTGGCGCCTGTCGCGTCGAGGGATTCGACCCATATTCGTGGCGGTGACCGGCATTGTCTGTTTCCTGCTGGCGCAGGTTTGGATACTAACGGGCGCCGCCTCAAACCCGTTGCCGGCCTGGATGGCGTTTGGGTTTTTCAGCACCGCCACCACCCTATGCTACGCCATCCTTTCACAATACTTTGACCCGCGTCTGGCCGGACGGGTGAACACCGCGTTGAATCTGCTGGTGTTTGTCGGTGCCTTTATCGTCCAGTGGGGTCTCGGCGCCATCATCGGGCTGTGGGCGGAAACGGCGGATGGCCACTATCCGCGAGCCGCATATCAGGCCGCCTTTGGCCTGATGTTGCTCCTGCAGATGTTGAGTCTGACCTGGTTGGCATTCGATGTTTGGCGCAGCCGGGCCGGTGTTTCAAGTGCTGCTGCCTGAGTTGGGCCGAATCACCCGGAGATCTTCCACCCAGACAAGTTCGCAGGCGCCGTTGCCAGTGTCGCTTCGGGTGAGGGAGCTGCGCCAGTTGAACCCGTTTTCCCCGCGCACGCTGACCAAATAGCCGCGCAGCGCCACCACTTCCCCTTCACGTATTTTGCGCAGCCGATAAGCCACGCTTTCATTTGCCGGAATCAAATGCATGTTGGCGCTGTGGGTCTCCATTTCGCGCCGTGGTATAGGGAAGCGCTCAACCGACCAGAAATAGTATCGTCCGCCCTGACTGATGCTCACGTGTTCGAGCACCGTCTCATCCGACATACGGCCCCAGCCCAGGGCCAAATCCACCGGCGCCAGCGCCGCACCGGCATCGAATCGATAGTCTTCCCGACCCAGCACCCGGGCCTCGAGCTCGAATTCCGCCAAGGCTGTGATTCGATAGTGATCCCGCTTGAACTCGGCCCGTTCGGGCAGCGGGTTTTGCCGGGGCTGGTTTTTGGCCACCACACCAGGTCCGTGCCTGACCGGCCGATCTGACCACCACTGGAATGCGCCCAGCAGCATCAGACCCAGCAGCAGCAAGCGCCCCCACACGGTAAAAAAAGCCGCTGCTGTCAGGTTCCGCGTGCGTCTGGGCCGTGACGCAGTATTCGGGTCAGCACTTCGACGAAGCGAAAGGCACTTTCGATCATTGCGCCCTCCAGCCCATTGAATAGGGCCTGGTTGTAGCGACGTCCCACCGGTGACTGGCAAAACGCCAAATACTCAAACATTTCCGGGTCACTCAGCGAGTGATAGGTAAACAGCAGGAGCACCCGGATCTGGTTCTGTAGCAGGGGCGCAAGCCTGGGGCGGGATGCGTCCAGCATTTCAGCCAGCAGCTGAACCGGGGGACGCTGATTCGCCGGCAGCGACGCGGTTACCGCAGTAGCCACGGCCAACTGCACACCCAGGGTGGCCTCCAGGGTCGATTCGCTGATCCGGGCAGCTTCGTCCAGTGCCTGTATCGAGTGGAGCCGCGCTGCTGGTGGTGGATTTGAAGCCAGCCCGGCTGCGAACTGCGCGATCTCGTGCTGACGATCCGGGTCGTTGGCGGCGGCTTCAAGACGGGTTACGCGATGGCCGATATCCGATTCCAGCCAGGCCAGGATAGACTCCAGGTCCGCGTCGCTCAGAGATTCCCCAAGACCGGTTCGGACGCGAGCGACGAGGCTATGGACGTCAAACGCTTCGGCTGCTGCCATCCTGGCGGCCTCATGAAACCCATCTGGAATCGAATCATTGGACTTGGTTACCTGGCCCAGTCCGGCCAGTAGATGCCCGGGCAATTGTTCGATCTGAAGACGGATACCGGATTGATCAAATACCCGTTCGAGCAACAACCGGTCCGATGCCGCTGCATGTCCGATCTGAAAACAGAGCATCACCCCCAGTAAACACTTCAAGCCCGTCGCCGCCATGCACGCCTCCATTCTTTTTGCTTTTGCGCGGGGGGCTGCAATTGTGATGCCGAACCGTTTTGCGACGCAAAGCGGTTGGTCGCACAGCGCGGGGTGCAGAAACCGATGCGGTTGTTTGTGGGACGGCGATTCAGCCGATGACGGATCGGAGGATATTAATCAGCGCGTGTTGATCAGGGCATGTTCCGGGAAACCCGTTGTATCGTTTGCACCGCGCATATCTTGCAAGATGGTTCGAGCCTGGGCTCCAGCAAGCTGTAGACCCAATCGGCAGGTGAGTCTGAGGGTCGGCTCACCCTCCAAGGTAGGCTTGACGTACGGCCTGGTTCTGCAACAGCGCATCACCGGTGTCGGCCAGGACGATGCGACCGTTCTCCAGTACATAGCCCCGATCGGCCAGTTGCAGTGCCCGATGGGCATTCTGTTCCACCAGAAAAATGGTCATGCCTTCCGCTCGGATCTGGTCCAGAATTTCGAAGATCTGGCTGATGATCAGCGGCGCAAGCCCCAGCGAGGGCTCGTCCAGCAGCAGCAGGGTCGGTTCGCTCATCAATCCCCGGCCGATGGCCAGCATCTGCTGTTCTCCACCGGATAGCGTCCCGCCCCGCTGGCTCGACCGTTCCTTGAGACGGGGAAACAGTGAAAATACGTGGGCGAGCCCTTTTTCCAGATGATCGGGATCGCGGTAGAACCCGCCCATGTGCAGATTTTCCATCACCGTCAACCCGGGAAAGATGCGACGGCCCTCCGGCACCACCGCAAGCCCGCTGCGCATGATGGTGGCAGTTCTTTCCTGGGTGATGTCCCGGTCTTCGAAACGCACCGTGCCTCCGGAAGCCCTGGGATCCCCGCAGATGGTCATGAGCAAAGTGGTTTTGCCTGCGCCGTTGGCTCCGATCAGAGTGACAATCTCGCCCCGCTCAACCTTCAGCGACACACCACGCAGCGCCTCTATGGGGCCGTAGCAGGTGTGTACCTTGTCCAATTCCAGCATCAGGATTCCCCGAGATAGGCCTTGATCACGTCCGGGTTGTTGCGTATCTCGGCAGCCGTTCCCTCAGCCAAGGGCCGGCCCTGATCGATCACCACGATGTGGTCTGAAATCTCCATGACCAGCTTCATATCGTGTTCGATCAGCAACACCGATACATCGTGCTCGGCGCGCAGAAGCAGAATTAACTCATCCAACTCTCTGGTCTCGTTGGGATTGAGCCCGGCGGCCGGTTCGTCGAGCATCACCAGTCTTGGACCGGTCACCATGCAGCGGGCAATTTCCAGCCGTCGCTGCTGGCCGTAGGCGAGATTGCCGGCTTCCCGGTTTGCCACTTCCCGCAGACCCACCTGATCCAACCAGAAACCGGCCCGTTCCATGGCGGCCGCTTCCTTGGCCCGGTACGCCCGCGTTTTCAGCATGCCGGTGAGCAAATTGGTGTCCACCCGGCTGTGCTGCGCCACCAGCAGATTCTCCACAACCGTCATGGTGCGAAACAGGCGCACATTCTGAAAAGTCCTGACCAGGCCGTGGCGTGCCACCTTGTGCCCTGGCAGCCCGGAGATTGTCTTTCCCAGCAGGCTGACCTGGCCCGAGGTCGGCCGGTAAAATCCGCTGATACAGTTAAAAACGGTGGTCTTGCCGGCGCCGTTGGGACCGATGATGGAGACGACTTGCCCGCTGTTCACATCGAATGAGACGCCGTCTACCGCGAGCAGACCCCCGAAGCGCATGCCCAGGTCGCGCACGCTCAGCAGGGCGCTCACGTGGGCAGTTCCATACGCGGTCGCTTACTGGGCAGCAGGCCCTGGGGACGCCAGATCATCATCAGCACCATGACCAGCCCGAACACCAGCATGCGGTACTCCTCGAACTGACGTGCCAGCTCCGGTAACACGGTGAGCGCGAGGGCCGCGAGTATGACGCCAATCTGCGAACCCATGCCGCCCAGAACGACAATGGCCAGCACGATGGCGGACTCGATGAAGGTAAACGACTCGGGGTTGATGAACCCTTGCCGGGCAGCGAAGAAACAACCGGCCATCCCACCAAAGCTGGCGCCCAAAGTGAACGCCGACAGCTTGATGTTGGTCGGGTTCAGCCCAAGGGAGCGGGAGGCGATCTCGTCCTCGCGCAGCGCCTCCCAGGCGCGGCCCACCGGCATCCGTATAAGCCGATTGATGACAAACAGCGTGAACAACACCAACAGCAGCGCCAGCAGGTACAGGAAAATGACCCGGTAGGTTCCGCTGTACTCGAGCCCAAAGAACTCGTGGAACGGTATGTTGCCGTCGGCTTTGGCTGTGCGAGTGAACTCCAGGCCGAACAAGGTGGGTTTGGGGATATTGCCGATGCCGTCTGGGCCGCCGGTCAACTCGTCCCAGTTGTTCAACAGCAGCCGGATGATTTC
This sequence comes from Candidatus Competibacteraceae bacterium, assembly GCA_024641125.1. GTDB lineage: Bacteria > Pseudomonadota > Gammaproteobacteria > Competibacterales > JAHEDQ01 > JAHEDQ01. Next base: position 19,103 of record JAHEDQ010000015.1, read on the forward strand.
ACCGAAGCCCAGGGTCACGATGGCCAGATAGTCCCCCCGGAGACGCAGTACCGGGAATCCCAGGACGAAACCGAACAGCGCGGCAAGACCCGCCCCGATCGGCAGGCTGATCCAGAACGAGAGCCCGAAGTACTCTGTGAGCAGAGCGTAGCTGTATGCTCCCACCGCATAGAACGCCACATAGCCCAGATCCAGGAGACCGGCGAATCCCACCACGATGTTCAGCCCCAGACCCAGCATCACGTAGATCAGCGCCAGGGTGGCGACATCCACCGCCCCCCGGGAGGCGGTGAAAGGCCAGATGAAGGCGAGGACAATCAGGACGGTCAGGATGGCCGGACGATAGGTGGCCATGCGGTCTGCGGAAGGCAGCAGGTTGGCGGCATGGGTCATGCCCAGCAGCGTTGAAAGTGGGCGCTCCAGCAGCTTGAACACGAACACCAGGCCCGCCGCGATAAAGGCATAGTGAAGTTCGCCCACAAGGCTGACCGATGACCCTTCGGTCGTAATCTGGATGCCGAGTATGGGTACTGCCAGGACCAGCATGACGGCCGCGGAAAATAAAGCCCCCTTGAGCTGGCCTGGCATCAGACTTTCTCCACATCGGGCTTGCCGAGCAGGCCGGTGGGCCGAAACAACAGAATCAGCACCAGCAGGCCGAAAGACACCACGTCCTTGTACTCTGTGCTGAGGTAGGCGGAGGTGAAACTCTCGGTCAGACCCAGCACGATTCCGCCCAACATGGCGCCGGGGACGCTGCCGATGCCGCCCAGCACCGCGGCGGTGAACGCCTTGAGACCGGCGATGAAGCCCATGAACGGATTCACCACACCGTAGTAGAGGCCGACCAGCACGCCGGCGACGGCCGCCAGGGCCGCGCCGATGACGAAGGTCAGGGCGATGACCCTATCGGTGTCGATACCCAGGAGATTGGCCATGCCCCGATCCTCGGAGCAGGCCCGGCAGGCCCGGCCCAGCCGTGAACGTCCAATGAACAGGGTCAGACCCACCATGGCGGCCGTCGTCGCCAGCGCGATCATCACCTGCATGTAGGATAGATAGACCTGAAATCCGGCGGCATCGCCAAATCGCCATCCACCGGAGATCAGTGGCGGCAAGGCAATGTTGCGGGCGCCCTGGGCGAGCTGCACGTAGTTCTGCAGAAATATGGACATGCCGATGGCCGAGATCAGCGGCACCAGGCGGGGACTGCCTCGCAAAGGCCGATATGCCACCCGCTCCACCGACCACCCGTATGCGCTGGTTATCAGCATGGCCATGGTTAGGGTGATGATCAGCACCACGGGCATGTACTCGATACCCATCATGCTCAGGCCGGTGATGACGATCAGACCTACATAGGCGCTGATCATATAGATCTCACCGTGGGCGAAGTTGATCATCCCGATGATGCCGTAGACCATCGTATAGCCGATGGCGATCAGTGCGTAGATGCTGCCCAGCGTCAGTCCGTTGATGATCTGCTGGACAAACTGCAAGCCGTTCTCAGACATCCAAAGCCCCTCAACCGTCTGCCCGATCCGGCATCCGATCACCGCGATGAGACAAACCACCTGCGCAAAAAAAATGCGCCCCGCCGCTGTCGAGCGTGCGGGGCGCCTGCCCTGGCTCCCTAGCCGGGTTATTGAACGGCGGTCTTACTGCCGTCCTGGTGCCAATCGAAGATGACGAACTGAAACTCCTTCAGGTCACCCTTCTCGTCGAAGGCAACGGCTCCGATGGGTGTCTCGTATGTGGTGGCCCGCATGGCTTCCGCCAGCTCGGCGGGATCTTCACTCCCGGTGGCCGTGATGGTGTCGGCTATGATCTGCACGGCGGCGTAAGAGGGCATGACGAATGGTCCACTGGGATCCTCATTCCTGGCCTCGAATGCCTTGACCAGTTCGGCATTATTCGGGTCGGCGGCGAAATCGGCCGGCAGTGAGACCAGAAGGCCTTCGGAGGCGGCCCCCGCGATGGCGGAAATGTCCTTATTGCCCACACCTTCAGGGCCCATGAATCCGGCATCGAAACCCTGCTCTGCCGATTGACGCAGAATCAGACCCAGTTCCGGGTGGTACCCCCCGTAGTAAACGAAATCCACCTTCTCTTTTTTCATCTTGGTGATGAGGGCCGAGAAATCGGTTTGTCCTGAGTTGATGCCTTCGAACAGCACCACGTTGACCCCCATTCCCTCAACCGTGTCGCGCACCGCGGTGGCGATACCCTGACCATACTGCTGTTTGTCGTGCAGCACCGCCATACGTTCAGGTTTTACGGTTTCGGCTATGTATCGGCCAGCCACCGGTCCTTGTTGACTGTCCAGACCGATGGTCCGAAAGATCATTTTGTAACCCTGCTCGGTGATGGCCGGGCTGGTGGAGGCGGGCGTAATCATCAGGATGCCCTCGTCTTCGTAGATTTCCGCCGCCGGTTGGGTGGAGCCGGAACACAGGTGCCCCACCACATATTGCACACCGTCGTTGACAATTTTCTGGGCCACGGCGACAGCTTGCTTGGGTTCGCACACATCGTCCATGACCACTGCTTCGATTTGCTTGCCGTTGACGCCGCCGGCGGCATTGATCTGCTCGACCGCCATCTTGGCGCCGATCATTTGCATTTCGCCGTACTGAGCGACCGGGCCGGTCACAGGGCCAACCACCCCGATGCGTATGGTGTCGGCGGCCTGAGCCAGACCCGACCCGCCGACAATGGCGGCCGTGACCACGGCGCCGAGCAGGCTATTGCGGGATATTTTCATGATTCCAGGTCCTGTTTGATCAAGGAGGGGAGAGCATGCGTCGGACTTTTTTCACCGAACTCTGCGACGTTTCCTATGATAGCTCCACGGAAGACTATGACAAGGCACCCGAGTGCGCTCCGTTGGAAGCAGCGGACAGCCCGGCCACCCGTTGCATCAGACGCTGCGGGCTGCGCTCGGTCTTGACCCGGTGGAACAGTTCCGCCGCTTCCGGATAGGTGCTACCTAGGTAGCGCAGCCACTGTTTGACCCGGGCCGCGGCACGTTGCCGGGGCTGTGTTCGCAGCGTGTGTTCCACGGTGCCGTCGTAGAGCTCTCGTAGGAGGGGTCTCACCTGTTGCCAGGTCAGTGGACCGGCCTGCGCCGGTACGGTGGCCGAGCGGATCTGGCGGGCCAGATCGGGCCGGGCCACGGCACCGCGACCCAGCATGTAGCCGGAAGCGCCGGTGCTTGCCCTGCAGCGCTCGAAATCGGCCCGCGACCAGATCTCGCCGTTGGCAATCACCGGTATGCCGGCCGCAGCCTGGATGCGTGGAACCCATTCCCAGTAGGCCGGCGGCCGATAGCCGTCGGATCGAGTTCGAGCATGCACCGTGATCCACTGTATGCCCGCCGATGCCAAAGCCCGGGCGTTTTCCAGCGCAAGGTCGGTGTTGTCGAAACCGAGACGCATCTTCGCCGTCAGCGGAACCCGCCCCGGCAGCGCCGAGCGCACGGTTGTGGCGATCCGGTGCAGTCGTTCGGGGTATTCGAGCAGCACCGCCCCGCCCTGATGGCGGTTGACCGTTCTGGCCGGGCAACCGAAATTGAGATCGATTCCGAGTGCGCCCAGATCGGCGGCCAGTCGAGCGTTTTCCGCCATCAGCACCGCATCGGCCCCCAGCAACTGCACATGCACCGGTGTGCCGGCCCGGGTGCGGCCGCCGGCCGCCAATTCGGGACAGTAGCGGTGGAACACGGATGCCGGAAACAGGGTGTTGGTGATCCGAACAAACTCGGTCACGCATAAATCGAATGCCCCGTCCCGGGTCAACAACCCGCGCATCACATGGTCGATAACGCCCTCCATCGGCGCCAGCACCAGTTTTGGTGGCCCAGAGTCGTCGTCCGGTCGGGCAAGATTGTGGTTGGCCGAGGTGTTCATGGGTGGCGCCGGAGTATATCCGCTGTGATGTTTTGCGGGTACCAGACATAATCCGGTTTGGCCTGGCCGGTCCTTTTCGTTAGGTTTACAGCTCTTGGGGGGTCACGGCCACGTCCGTCGCGCTGTGACGCGAGGCAATCACTAGAGGAATCCGCCATGGCTGATAGCAAACAAATCAACCCGATCCCGGAGATCAATCCGCCGGATATCCAGCGGCTGTCCGAGAACTTCACCAAAATCGCCGAGCAGAGCCAGAAGCTGGTGGAAGCCTATATGGAGAGCCAGTCGAAAGGCGATCTATTTCAGGTGCCGGATCCCGGCCTGGTGGGCAAGTCCTTCGTGCGGATGACGCAAAAGCTCATGGAGGACCCGCGCAAGCTGGTCGAAGCGCAAACCGCGTTCTGGCAGAACTATCTGGAACTGGTCCAGACCGCGTCGCAGCGAATGATGGGCCAGGCGGTTGAGCCGGTGGTCGAACCGGATCGGGCCGACAAGCGCTTCAAGGATGACGAATGGGCCGAGAATGCTGTCTTCGATTACATCAAGCAGTCCTATTTGCTGGCTGCGCGCAGCATCCAGGACATGGTGCGTGACGTGGAGGGGCTGGACGCGAAAACCGCCGAGCGGGTGGATTTTTATACCCGTCAGTTCGTGGACGCCATGGCGCCCACGAACTTCATCCTCACCAACCCCAAGGTGCTGAAGACCACCCTGGAAAGCGGTGGTGAGAACCTGGTCAAGGGTCTCAGCAACATGCTCGAGGATCTCAAGACCGGAAAAGGCAGACTTCGCATCCGCATGACCGATCTAGAGGCCTTCACGCCCGGTGAAAACGTTGCGGCGACGCCGGGCAAAGTGGTGTTTCAGAATGAGCTGATGCAGCTCATCCAGTACAACCCGAGCACCGAAAAGGTGTTCAAGCGGCCGCTGCTGATCGTGCCGCCGTGGATCAACAAGTTCTACATACTCGACCTGCGGCCAAAGAACTCCTTCATCAAGTGGGCTGTGGATCAGGGTTTTACCGTCTTCGTCATGTCCTGGGTCAACCCGGACAGCGACCTGGCGCATAAGGACTTCGAGGATTATCTGGAGGATGGCACCCTGGCAGCCCTGGATGCCATCGAACAGGCCACCGGCGTGAAAGAGGTCAACGCGGTCTCTTATTGCCTGGGCGGCACTCTGCTGTTGGTCACCCTGGCCTATATGGCCGCCAACAAGGACAACCGCATCAAGAGCGCGACCTGCTTCACCACCATGGTCGATTTTGCCGAGCCTGGTGAGCTGTCGGTGTTCATCGATGAGGAGCAGCTCGATCTCATCGAGAAACACATGGAGGAGAAGGGTTACCTGGAAGGCACCCATATGGCGGGCGTGTTCAACATGCTGCGCGCCAACGATTTGATCTGGTCATTCGCCATCAACAATTACCTGATGGGCAAGGATCCGTTTCCGTTCGATCTGTTGTACTGGAATTCCGATTCCACTCGCATGCCCAAGACCATGCACAGCTTCTATTTGCGCAATATGTACCAGCACAATCGGCTGCGCGAGCCTGGGGCCATCAACCTGTTGGGTACGCCCATTGACCTGAGCAAGATCAAGGCGCCGGTTTACTTTCTTTCTACCCGCGAAGATCACATCGCACCCTGGAAATCCACCTATGCCGGCACCCAGTTGCCGTCGGGTCCGGTCAAATTCGTGCTGGGCGGTTCCGGCCACATCGCCGGGGTGATCAATCCGGCGGGTTCGCCCAAATACGGCTACCGAATCAATGATGCGCTGCCGGCCGACCCCGACCAGTGGCTGGCGGGCGCCACTGAGTATGAAGGTTCCTGGTGGCCGCACTGGCTGGAGTGGGTCAAACCCAAAGCGGGCGCCAAGGTCGATGCGCGCCAGCCTGGCGATGGGGCGCTGAAGGTATTGGAAGACGCGCCGGGCAGCTTTGTCAAAGTCCGCATCTGAGAGCCGGATCGTCGATCTCGAGGGTTGTGTGGTGCGCCGCACAAGGACACTTGACAGCGGACGAGGCTAGCACCAAAATAGGGCGTAATGTTGCAACGCAGCAATACCGCTGCCCGGCAGTTTTGGAGATTTGAAATGACTCAGAGCAATCCCTTTGAAATGTTCAAGGACTTGGACCTGGAAAAGATGTTTGATGTGGAGTCCATGTTCAAAGACATGAAATTGCCCGGCATCGACATGGACGGCCTGATGGCCAGCCAGAAGAAAAACATCGAGGCCATAACCGAGGCCAACAAGGTCGCGCTGCAGGGCGCTCAGGCGCTGGCCACCCGTCAGGGTGAAATCATGCGCGAGGCGATGCAGGAGCTGTCCCACGCAACCCAGGAGCTGATGTCGTCCGCATCACCCCAGGAAGCGAGTTCGAAACAGGCCGAACTGCTCAAGGAAGGCATGGAGAAGGCGCTCGCCAACATGCGCGAACTGGCTGAAATGAGCGCCAAATCCAGCTCGGAAGCTTTTGGCGTGGTCAACGGCCGGCTCAACGAGAGCATGGAAGAGTTCAAGAAGCTGATGGCGGAAGTCAAGAAAAGCTGAACGGTGCTGCGCGTCAGATGACGAGAATTCGTTGGGCCGTTCTGCACCGGGGCGGCCCAGCGTTGCTTTCTGATCCTGCGATCGGGATTGACTTTGGCCGGCGCGGAGTGCTTGGCCTAGGGGCGCGCTGCACTGATAAAACCAAAAATGCCCGCCGTCGGCGGCACACCAGAAACCAGGAGTGGATCCCATGTCCGAACCGGCCGTTTCCAACATGAACCTTCCCAACCCGATCGAGGTCACCCGCACCGTGACCAAGATCGCGGGGCAAAGCCAGCGTTTGATTATCGATTACCTCAAGAATCAGGCGGCCAACGGTGGCGGTATGGCTGACATGTCGACCGTGGGTGACGCCTTTCTGCAGATGACCACCCGGATGATGACAAATCCGAAATACATGGTGGACGCTCAAATGACCCTCTGGCAGGACTACCTGCGGCTTTGGCAGAACAGCATGGCTGCGGTCTACGGCGCCAGTGCCGTGCCACCTACGGCCCCTGAGACGGATCGGCGGTTCCGGCACGAGGACTGGGAGGACAGCCTGTTTTTTGAATTCATAAAGCAGGGGTATCTGCTGACCGCGCGTTGGGTCATGACCACCGTGCGCGAGGTCGAGGGCTTGGATGAGAAAACCGCCAAGAAGGTGGATTTCTATACCAAACAATTCGTCGACATGCTGTCGCCCACCAACTTTGTGCTGACCAACCCGGAGGTCCTGCGGACCGTGGTTGAGACGGGCGGGCAAAGCCTGTTGAACGGTCTCAGCAATCTGCTTGACGACCTGGAGCGCGGCAAGGGCAAACTTGCCATCCGCATGACCGATCTCGATGCTTTCGAATTGGGCAAGAACGTCGCCACCACACCCGGCAAGGTTGTTTTCCAGACCACCTTGATGCAGCTCGTTCAGTACACCCCGACCACCGACAAAGTGTACAAGCGTCCGTTGATGATCGTCCCCCCGTGGATAAACAAGTTCTACATCCTGGATCTGCAACCCAAGAATTCCTTCATCAAGTGGGCTGTGGATCAGGGGCACACCGTGTTTGTGTTGTCCTGGGTGAATCCTGACGAAAGCCTAGCCGAGAAGGATTTCGAGGATTACCTCACCGAGGGCACCGTCGCTGCGCTGGACGCCATTGAGCAGGCCACCGGAGAGAAGGAGGTCAACGCGCTCGGGTACTGTCTCGGTGGCACCCTGTTGATGGCCACTCAGGCCTATCTTGCGGCGAAGAAAGACACGCGGATTCAGAGCGCCACGTGTTTCACCACCATGCTGGATTTCAGCGAGCCAGGCGAGCTGGAGGTGTTCATCGACGAGGATCAGATCGCCTCCCTGGAAAAAGCCATGGACGAGCGCGGCTTCCTGGACGGCTCTGAGATGGCAACCACCTTCAACATGTTGCGCGCCAATGACCTGATCTGGTCCTTTTTCATCAACAACTATCTACTGGGCAAGGAGCCGTTCCCCTTCGATCTGCTCTACTGGAACTCCGATTCCACCCGCATGCCCGCCACGATGCACAGCTTTTATCTGCGCAACATGTACCTGGAGAACAACCTGGTGAAGCCCAACGGCATCACCCTGAACGGGCGCAAGATCGATCTGCGCAAGGTCAAGACGCCGGTTTATTTCCTCAGCACCATCGAGGATCACATTGCACCCTGGCGCTCCACCTATGCCGGCACCCAGTTCACCAGTGGTCCGGTCAAATTTGTGCTGGGCGGATCCGGGCATATCGCCGGTGTGATTAACCCGCCGGAAAAGCAGAAGTACGGCTACTGGACCAATGACAAGCTGCCGGCCGACCCTTGCGAATGGTTCGAGGACGCAAAAAAATCTCAGGGCTCGTGGTGGTTGGACTGGGCCGAGTGGGTGGGGGCGTACGCCGGGGACATGGTGCCCGCCCGGGAGCCGGGTGACCACAAGCTCCAGGTCATCGAGGACGCGCCGGGCTCGTATGTGAAACACCGTTTGATCAAATAACACGCCGTGCGATTTACATGTGGGGGCCGGGACGATTGCGTTCCGGCCCCTTTTTCGTGTGCCCGCCGGCACGCCTGCAGTTGCATTTTTTGGTGAGTCAATCCGGGCACGGCAACTTCTCTGGCAAGCGAGCCCGCGCCTGCTAGGCTTTCGGGGTCGATTTTGTTAGGGAGACTCCGATCTGCTCTGGACGGAGCAGATTGGAGGGTGAAATGTGCAGATTCAAGGCGCATGCCGGGATCTGCAACGATGAAGCTGTACATATCGGTCCAAAGATGCGCGTTCACCAATAGATCAGAGGCTCCTTGGAGGCGTCTGCCCATGATGATTCCGCTGCGAAGAGTCCTTGCCCTCCTGTTGGTCCTGGCCGCTCCGACCGCCTGGCCGCAACAGGCCGCGATCCAGTCGCATGCCGATCGTTTTCACCCGGTGTACGCAGAGCACGGCATGGTGGCCAGCCAGGAGGCGCAGGCCACCCGGGTCGGTGTGGCGATTCTGGAGCAGGGCGGTAATGCGGTGGATGCCGCTGTTGCGGTGGGATTTGCCCTGGCGGTGACTTTACCCCGGGCCGGCAATCTGGGCGGGGGCGGATTCATGATCGTGCATGGTGCCGAGGCGAACGAAACCGTCGCCATCGATTACCGCGAAATGGCGCCCGCCGCGGCGTTTCGCGACATGTATCTGGATGCCGACGGGAACGTGGATTCCGACCGTGCCCGATACACCCACCACTCGGTCGGTGTTCCCGGCACCGTGGCCGGCTTGGCTGGCGCCCTTGATCGCTTCGGATCCATGTCCCTGGCTGATGTCATGGCGCCCGCCATACGCCTGGCGGCGGAGGGTATCGTGGTGAGCCAGGATCTGTCGGATTCCCTGAAGTCCCGATCTGAGCGTCTGCAACGTTGGGACAGTTCCGCCGCCGTGTTCTTCAAACCCGACGGCAGCGCCTACGAAGCCGGAGAGGTATTGCGGCAGCCGGATCTGGCCTGGTCCCTGGAGCAGATCGCCGAACAAGGCCCCGAGGCCTTTTACCAGGGCGAAATCGCCCGAAGAATCGCGGCCGAGATGAGCGCTCACGGCGGGCCCATGACCGAGGCCGACCTGGCCGCCTACAAGTCCGTGTTTCGGGAACCGGTGCGTGGTCAGTATCGCGGACATGAGATTGTGTCCATGCCACCGCCCAGTTCCGGTGGTGTCCATCTGGTGCAGATCCTGAATCTGTTGGAGCCGTATCCGATCGGGTATCTGGGCGCAAACGGAGCCGAGACCATTCATCTCATGGCCGAGGCCATGAAACTCGCCTACGCGGATCGCGCTCAACATCTGGGCGACCCGGATTTCTGGTCGGTGCCCGTTGGCGGCCTGACTTCGAAGGCCTACTCCGACAGTCTGCGGTCCGGGATCGACCGCCATCGGGCAACACCCTCCAGCCAAATCCGTCACGGCGATCCCACACCCTACGAAAGCAACGAGACCACCCATTTTTCTGTGATGGATCGCTATGGCAATGTGGTGTCGAACACCTATACCCTGAATTTCAGCTACGGCACCGGGATCGTGGCGGCGGGAACCGGTATTTTGCTCAACAATGAGATGGACGATTTCTCCGCCAAGCCGGGTGAACCCAATGCCTACGGGCTGGTTGGAGGGGACGCCAACGCGGTGGAGCCGGGCAAGCGTCCGCTGAGTTCCATGACCCCGACCATCGTGTTCCGGGATGGAAAACCGGTGCTCGCGACGGGCAGTCCCGGCGGCAGCCGGATCATCACTACCACCCTGCAGGTGATCATGAACATGGTGGATCACGGCATGAATGTGGCCGAGGCCACCGCCGCGCCCAGGGTGCATCATCAGTGGCTGCCCGATGAACTTCGGGTGGAGGAGGGGCTCAGTCCCGACACCCTGGCGTTGTTGGCGGCTCGGGGGCACAAGGTGATGGAGAAAAATGCTATGGGCAGCACCCAGTCTGTGGCGCGCAGCGATGCCGGCTTCTTCGGCGCATCGGACCCACGGGTGCCGGGGGCCTTGACTTTGGGATACTGACTTCCGATCTGAGCGGTGCCGGGGGCTTGAGTCGGGGCACGCTAAAATTATAGCGAATCGGGATTGGCGATTCGGAACCGGCGCGGTCAGAATGTGTCCCTGCAGAGGCGTGCGCGAATCAATTTTTCAGTTTGAGTTTAGGGAGTGAAAATGGCGGCAGTGGCACCCGAACGCGTGCTCAGTGTTCATCACTGGAATGACACGCTGTTCAGCTTCGAGACGACCCGGAACGAAGCCTTCCGGTTTCGCAACGGCGAGTTCGTGATGGTCGGTTTGCAGGTGGAAGACAAACCCATCATGCGTGCCTACAGTATTGCCAGCGCCAACCATGAGGATCGGCTGGAGTTCTTCAGCATCAAGGTGCAGCACGGTGAGCTGACCTCGCGACTGCAGCATCTGACGCCGGGCGACGAAGTTCTGATCAGTCGCAAGCCCACGGGCAGCCTGGTGATCGACGATTTGCGTCCGGGCAAGCGACTGTTCCTGCTGGCCACCGGCACCGGGCTCGCCCCCTTTCTGAGCGTGATCAAGGATCCGGAAACCTACGCCCGATTCGAACAGGTGATTCTTTGTCACGGCGTCCGATATGTTGACGAACTGGCATACCAAGAGGTGATCACCGAGCGGCTGCCCCAGGACGAGTACCTGGGAGAGATGCTGCGCGAACAGCTTATTTACTACCCGTCGGTGACCCGCGAGTCGTTTCAAAATCAAGGCCGACTGACGGATCTGATCGAGACCGGCCGTCTGTTTTCTGACCTGGCGCTGCCCGACCTGGACCCGAAGCAGGACCGGGCCATGGTGTGCGGCAGTCCGGCGGTGTTGGCGGCGCTGCGCGGGCTGCTCGACGCGCGTGGTTTCGAGATCAGCCCCCGGATCGGCGAAGTGGGAGACTATGTGATTGAACGCGCATTCGTCGACCGATAAGGCGCCTTTGATTTGGTTTGGACGAATTAGATTGGAGCGTGAAGTGTGCAGATTCAAGGCGCGGATTGCGGGTAATAGTTGTTCTATTGCCAAGATCTGCAGCGATGATGTTGTGCATTTCAGTCTCAAGATGCAGGTTCGCGAATAGATCGGAGGCTCCGTAAGGAAGCGTGGGTCCGCAGATCAATAGGGGATCCCGAGACGACGATAGACAAACGACAACAGCCAAAGGGGTCCGATTAGCAGGAATTGAAGATCCACCAGGAACGAGGGTTTGCGCCCCTCGATTCTGTGGCCGAGGAACTGTCCGATCCATGCCGCGACAAATACCGCCAGGGCGATCACCCAAAGCGGCGGATCTAGCCGGTCCACCCAGGCTGTGACCACCAGCCCGATGGCAAACACCAACAGCATGCCCAGGGCGAGCGTGCGCGAAATGACGAAGTAGTAGGCCATCGCCGCAATCGAAACCTGCACCGCCCAGTTGGCCATCAGAGGAGGCAGTAAGGCCACGTCTGGGAAAGGCAGCGACCACAGGATCGCCATCAGGCTCCATACGATCAGCGGTACGCAAATCCAATGGATGGTCTTGTTACCCGGATGCTGATGACTCTGGCCGTACTCGTTCAGCCAGTCGTCGATGCCTTTCATGTCAATTGAGCAAGCCCTGGTTTGATCGGTGCGAATCGCGTTGTGTGCCATCGGGTGGCCGATTTCGGGCGGCGCCCCATCTATGCCAAGGAGCCTCTGATTTATTCTGTAGGAAGCAAATTGGAGAGTGACAGGTGCAGATTCAAGGTGCGGATCGCGCGCAGCAGTTGTTCCAATGCCAAGATTTGCAACGATGAAGCCGCATATTTCAGTCCAAGTTGCACGTTCAAAAACAGATCAGAGTCTTCCCAGGCATCGGTCGCTCCCGTCCTCCGGTCACCGCCGGTACTCAGACCACTGTCCGGTTTCGCCGTTGAAATTCAGGAATCGGTCGTCGGTTACCACGATTCCGGTGTACACATCCGCTTCCACCGTCTGCACCCGCTCCTGGGCCCTGCGTCGTTCGGTTCGCCATCGACCCAGGGCCGCGCTATAACCGATAAAGCGCTCGCTGGTGGCCACGATGGCCACCGATTTACCCGTTTCCTGGAGCAGGATTCGCTCGTTGGCCACCAAATCCAGCTCGTCGAAGCGGCTGAGCGCTGCGTTGGCCGCCACCAGAGTGCGTTTCTCAACGAACACGTGCAACACCTTGGGAAACTCGGTCTCGGCCATCGTCAGAGGCGTAGCGATCATCATCGGAACCAGCAAGCCCAGCCACAGTCTCATCTTACGCATTGCAGTTCCCTTAAAAAGCGTCCCAGGGTTCGGATTGCTCAAGTCTACACCGGGGATGCCTCGGGTGCTTGCCGGGGCCGCGGCCTGCGGTGATAAACTGCGATGCCGGCAGCGGACGGTGCCCGCTGTTTCCCCTGCCATTCAGCCCCTGCCATCAGGATGTGCGCCCATGAAGGAAGCTGCTCCGAAGACCATCTATCTGCGCGACTACCGTCCACCGGATTATCTGATCGAGACGGTGCGCCTGCGTTTTGAGTTGGCCGAAACCGGTACCCTGGTGCAGAGTCGGCTGACGGTCAAGCGCAACCACGAAGGCAGGCGTCCGTTGGTATTGGATGGCCAGGAGTTGCACCTGTTGGGTCTTGAGATCGACGGCCGGGCGCTGGATGCCGCGGAGTATTCGGCGGATGCCGATACCCTCACCATTCCAGATGCCCCGGAACAGTTCGAACTCGTCGTACGCACCCGCATCCATCCCGAAGCCAACACGTCCCTGGAAGGTCTGTTTCAGTCCAGCGGGAACTTCTGTACCCAGTGCGAAGCAGAGGGCTTCCGCAAGATCACCTACTATCTCGACCGACCCGACGTGATGGCCCGGTTCACCACCACCATCGTGGCGGATCGTGCGCGCTATCCGGTGATGTTGTCCAACGGCAATCCGACTGAATCCGGGCAACTGGAGGACGGACGCCATTGGGTGACCTGGGAGGACCCTTTCCCAAAACCCAGTTACCTTTTTGCCCTGGTGGCGGGGCGTCTGGTTTGCGTCGAGGAGGCGTTCACCACCGCCAGTGGCCGCCCGGTGGCGCTGCGCATCTATGTCGAGCCGGGCAACGAGGACCGGGTCGGACACGCCATGCGGTCATTGGCGAACTCCATGCGCTGGGACGAGGCGGTGTTCGGCCTGGAGTATGACCTGGACATCTACATGATCGTCGCGGTCGGTGACTTCAACATGGGCGCCATGGAAAACAAGGGGCTCAACGTATTCAATACCAAGTATGTGCTGGCACGGGGCGATACCGCCACGGACGCCGACTACCGCGGCATCGAAGGCGTTATCGGCCACGAGTACTTCCACAACTGGACCGGCAATCGGGTTACCTGTCGGGATTGGTTTCAATTGAGCCTCAAGGAGGGTCTGACCGTTTTTCGTGACCAGGCGTTTTCCGCCGATATGGGCTCCCCGGCAGTGCAGCGGATCGATGACGTGCGGATTCTGCGCAGCAGCCAGTTTATCGAGGATGCGGGCCCCATGGCGCATCCGGTGCGGCCCGACGCCTACATGGAAATCAACAACTTCTACACCACCACCGTGTACAACAAGGGCGCCGAGGTGGTGCGTATGATGCACACGCTGTTGGGCGCCCAGGGCTTTCGCAAGGGCATGGACCTGTACTTCGAGCGCCACGACGGCCAGGCCGTCACGTGCGATGACTTCGCCGCCGCCATGGAAGGGGCTACGGGCGTGGATCTGGGGCAGTTTCGGCGCTGGTACAGCCAGGCCGGCACGCCGGCTGTGCGGGTCGAGGGCCACTACGACAGCGACGCCAGGCGCTATACCCTGCAGATTGAGCAGAGCTGTCCCGCCACGCCGGGGCAGCCGGAGAAACAACCGTTTCACATTCCCCTGGTCCTGGGGCTGATCGGTCCCGATGGCCGGGACTTGCCGCTGCGGCTGGCTGGAGAGCAAACCTCTGACGCCGTGCCAACCACGCGGGTGCTCGACCTGAAGGCAGCCAAGGAACGCTTTGTGTTTGAGGACGTACCCTCGCAACCGGTCCCGTCGCTGCTGCGCGGGTTCTCGGCCCCGGTGCGTCTGACCTTCGACTACAGCGATGAGGATCTGGAGTTTCTGCTGGCCAACGAGGGGGATGACTTCAACCGCTGGGAAGCCGGTCAGCGTCTGGCCTGTCGGGTGATTCTCGAGTTGGTGGACCGGCGTAAACGGGGCGAATCCATGGTGATGCACGCCGGATTTGCCGAGGCCATGCGTCTGGTGCTGATCGATGATGCCGTGGACCCGGAACTGCGGGCACAGGTACTGGCATTGCCCAGCGAGGCTTATCTCGGTGAGTTGATCGAGCCCATAGACGTGGACGGTATCCACGCGGCACGCGAGTTCGTGCGCAGGGCGCTGGCGGAATCGATGCAATCCGATCTGGAACGGGTCTACCGCATCAACGGCTCGGAGGGTCCGTATCAGATCGATACGCCGGCCATGGGACGACGCGCGTTGCGCAATTGCTGCCTCAGTTACCTCATGTGCCTGCAGCGGCCGAAGTTGAACGCTTTGTGTCTGACCCAGCTCGACCAGGCCGACAACATGACCGACACCATGGCCGCTCTGGCCGCCCTGGTGGACTCCGACCTGCCCGAGCGGATGCAGGCGCTGGAGCGGTTCTATGCGCGGTGGAAAGACGATCCCCTGGTGCTGGACAAGTGGTTTGCGCTGCAGGCCGGTTCGAGTCACCCTTCCACGCTGGACGATGTGGTTCGCCTGATGGACCACCCGGCGTTCAGCATCAAGAACCCGAACAAGGTACGCGCCCTGATCGGCGTGTTCTGCATGCGCAACACCGCCCGATTCCACGACGCCAGCGGGGCAGGGTATCGATTCCTGGCCGATCAGGTCCTGGCGCTCAATGCGATCAATCCACAGGTGGCCGCGCGCATGCTGCAACCGCTTACCGGGTGGAAGCGGTATGATTCCGCGCGTCAGGATTTGATGCGGGCACAGTTGGAGCGCGTCCTGAGTACCGAGGGGCTTTCCCGGGATGTGTTCGAGGTGGCGGCGAAGAGCCTGGATCGGACCGGGGTGCCGGCCGAGTAAGCCATTGACCGAGGGTGGAGCGCACTGTGGCGATCGACAAGGTGATGGGCCTCAAGGCCATAAAGCTGATCGAATACGTGGGACTCACTGTGATCGTGATCGCAACCGTCGCAGCCGGTGTTCGTGAAGTGAATCATATGATCAATATGGGCATGGTCACCTTGGCCGACCTGTTGTTGATGTTCCTCTACCTGGAGGTGCTGGCCATGGTCAGCGCCTATCTTGAGTCCGGGCAACTCCCGGTGCGCATGCCGCTGTACATCGGCATCGTCGCCTTGGCCCGATATATCATTCTGGATGCCAAGGATCTGGATGCCTTCCGCATGTTGGCCGTGGCCGGCGCCATGCTGTTGATGTCCTTTACCGTGTTGGTGATCCGCTACGGCCATTTGCGCTTCCCCTACGGAAAGATCGACCTCACCAAACCCCCGTCCGAGAAGAAGTAGCCAGATGGATCGCTTGCTGTCGCGCCCTGCCCTGGTTTGGGCAGGCGCGTCGCGCTCGGGTCCGATGTGCGCCACATGACCAGGGATGTGCCGTTGGCGGTATCTGTTAGAATCCGCGTCCCTTCAAGAATTGTCCGGGTCCTGATCAGATGAGCGTCGTACGCACCCGCTTTGCCCCCAGCCCCACCGGTTTCCTGCATATCGGCGGCGCCCGCACCGCGCTGTTCTCCTGGCTCCACGCCCGGAAACACGGCGGACCCTTTGTCTTGCGTATCGAGGATACCGACCGGGAGCGTTCCACCCAGGCGTCGGTCAACGCCATCCTGGAGGGCATGACCTGGCTCGGTCTCGATTACGACGAAGGCCCGTTCTACCAGACCGAACGCTTCGACCGGTATCGCGAGGTGATCCAGTCCCTGCTCGAACAGGGCAAGGCATATCGCTGCTACTGCACCCGGGAGGAGTTGGAAGCCCTGCGCGAGGAGCAGATGCGCCTGGGCATCAAACCCCGCTACGACGGCCGCTACCGTGACCATGACGGCCCCCCTCGCGAGGGGGTGGAGCCGGTCATCCGGTTCAGGAATCCGCTGGACGGCAACGTCGTGTTCGACGATCAGATCCGAGGCCGGATCGCCATCAGCAACACCGAGCTGGACGACCTGATCATCGCCCGCTCCGACGGTACACCCACCTACAATTTCACCGTGGTGGTGGATGACATCGACATGAACATCAGCCATGTCATCCGGGGCGATGACCACATCAACAACACGCCGCGGCAGATCAATATCTTCCGGGCCCTGGGACACGAGCCGCCGGTGTTTGGCCATGTGCCCATGATCCTGGGAGACGACGGCAAGCGCCTGTCCAAGCGTCATGGGGCCATGAGCGTGATGGATTATCACGATTTGGGCTTTTTGCCGGAAGCGGTGCTGAACTACCTGGTGCGTCTGGGCTGGTCCTACGGCGACCAGGAGGTTTTCTCGGTGGATGAGATGATCGAGAAGTTCGATATCAGCGATGTCAACAAGGCGGCTTCGACCTTCAACACCGAGAAGCTGTTGTGGTTGAATCACCAGTACATCATGACCGGCGACCCCCAGCATGTGGCCCGCTATCTCAGCCCCCACATGGGACGTGCCGGCATCGATCCGTCGGACGGCCCCACGCTCACCGATCTTGTGGTGGGTCTGCGTGAACGCGCTCGGACCCTGGTGGAAATGGCCGAGAAAAGCCGTTGCTTCTACCAGGAGTTCGACCAATACGACGAAAAGGCCGCCTCCAAGAATTTCAAGCCGGAGGCCAAACCCGTCCTTGAGTCTTTGCACACGGCGCTGAGCGCGGTGTCACCCTGGTCCGGAGAGACTCTGCACCAGGCGGTGCAGGACACCGCCGAAGCGCTGGATCTGAAACTCGGTAAAGTGGCCCAGCCGCTGCGTGTGGCCGCGGTGGGGGGGCCGATCTCGCCGTCCATTGATGTGACCCTGGAACTGCTAGGCCGCGAACGGACCCTGGCCCGCATACAACGGGCAATCCACTGGATCGAACAGAGGCAGGCAAGCGCTTCGGATTCGTGATTGGCGCGGTTTGACTCGCCGAACGCGGATCAGTAGGATGCGCGCCTCGTCGAGGCAACTATGCTCCGTCCGCGCACGGTACGCGCCACTGGAGCAGCAGTTACTCGAGGGGCTATAGCTCAGCTGGGAGAGCGCTTGCATGGCATGCAAGAGGTCGGCGGTTCGATCCCGCCTAGCTCCACCAAACACAGAAGCCGCGACCCCGGGCGCGGTGTTCGCACGGTTAGCGCGTCCCCTTCGTCTAGAGGCCTAGGACACCGCCCTTTCACGGCGGTAACAGGGGTTCGAATCCCCTAGGGGACGCCAT
>JAHEDQ010000336.1:0-2321 GCA_024641125.1 Candidatus Competibacteraceae bacterium
TCGGCCGGATGAACCCGGACGACGCCGAGGAGGCCAGGCAGTTCATGGCCTACCCTGCCGATACCGCCGGCGGCCTGATGATCTCCGAGTTCCTGAGCTTCCCCGCCGACCGGACCATCGCCGAGGTTCTCAAAGACCTCCAGGAGAACCGCGAGGCCTATGCGGATTATAACGTGCAGTATTTTTATGTCACCGACAACGAGGAACGTCTGATCGGCGTCCTGCGCATGCACGACCTGCTCTTTCCAAAACGCAGCGCGACCCTGGAAAGCATCATGATCCGCAACCCGCTGAAGCTGGCCGTCGAAAGCCGCCTCGACGAATTGCGGGAATTCTTCGAAGAACACGATCTCTTCGGGGTGCCGGTCATCGACCGTGAGGGGTGTATGGTCGGGGTGGTTCTCCCCGAATCGGTCGAAGAAGCCCGCAGGGAGCGGACCGTCAGGCAGTTTCTGGGTTTCAGCGGCATTATCGGCGGCGAGGAGTTCCGGACCATGCCGTTGCTGAACCGGTCCGGACGCCGCCTGTCCTGGCTCAGCCTGAACATCGTGCTCAACATCATTGCCGCCAGCGTCATCGCCCTTTATCAGGACACGCTGGCCGCAGCCATCACCCTGGCGGTCTTTTTGCCGATGGTCAGCGACATGAGCGGTTGCAGCGGCAATCAGGCCGTCGCGGTCAGCATGCGCGAACTCTCGCTGGGCCTGGTGCGGCCGAACGAGCTGCTGCGTGTCATGAGGAAGGAAGCGCTCCTCGGTGTTCTGAACGGGCTGGCTCTGGGGCTGCTGCTGGGAGGCGTGGCCTACCTGTGGAAGGGGAACCCCTTCCTCGGCCTGGTGGTCGGCGGCGCACTCGCGGCGAATACGATCGTCGCCGTAACGCTCGGGGGCCTTTTGCCGCTGATCCTCAAAAGGTGCAAGATGGATCCTGCCCTGGTGTCGGCTCCCCTCTTGACCACGGTGACCGACATGTGCGGTTTTTTCTTCGTGCTCAGTTTTGCCAGCGCGATCCTGCCGAAGTTGGCCTAGGCCAATAAGGTGCTCACGGCATGGACAACTCAGGGCTGACGATACTGGACCAAGAACAAGCCCCGCAGCATAACCAAAAGGCCGCAGGATGAGATCCACAAGGAAGAAAATTGTGCAGACCGCCCTCAGCGCCCGCCCCTCTTGGCCCGGGCAGACTTTTTGATATAATGCTAATGTCTGACCAGGAGGTGACGCTATGACCGCCAGATCGAAGAGAACCCGCCTTGGACTATTCTCCCTGTTGCTCCTCTGCACCGCCTGCGTTGCGACATCAGGGCACTTTGTCGGCAACGTGACGTCACCGAACCAGCCGATCATCGCCTTGCAGCCGGGAGGCCCCCACGCCGACTCCTGGGAGAACTTTGACGTCAGGATCGAATATCAATACAGTCAGGACGGCGATGTTTTTGAAATATCCGGCGCGGCCGCACTCACCTCGCGCTACGAGATCCAGTATTCCCGTCTGCGCGACCTGAAGGTTTATCTCTTCTTTATCGATAAAGATTCACGGGTTCTGCAAGCCGAAATGCTGGACAGGTCCTTGACCATCCGGCTCGACGAAAGATTGGAGTTCACCCGGTTTTACAAGCGGCCCCCGGGAACGGCCAGTATCACATTCGGCTACAGCGGCGCTGTGAGAGGCGAAAGCGAGGGCCGTTTCATGGGGATGATGGACGGCGGCACGAGCTTCTATCTGCTGCCCCTGGGGAAGTGATCGGTCGCTTTGCCGATCCGCCGATTCCAAATTGTAAACAAACCCTGTTGATTCCTCGACCAACATCAGAAAAGCCCGGCTTCATAGCCGGGCTTTTCATTTGGTGCAGATGGCACCCATCTAAGTCAATGTTCATCTATCTGGTTTTATTTGGGGACACACAAAAGGGACACTCTTTTTTGAGTGTCCCCGGCTCCCAGTTGTTACAATTCATGAAATAGAAACAGGAGACAGTTTATAGAAACTGCCCCCTGATAGTAACTTGACTGACATTAAAATAGGTATTATGTCCCCCGATTCCCTGAATTCTGTCCATGCCCTCGGTTTCAATCTCCGGCCCAGAAATCTTCGATTTGGTCCATCTCTTCCTCGCTGAATCCAAAGTAATGAGCGATCTCGTGCCAGAGGGTCTCGCGGATCACCTGGTGCAGGGGCAGCCTGCAGCTCTTGGCCTCTGCCTCGATCGCACGCTGGTAAAGGATGATCAGCTCGGGGCCGAAATCAATCTGGTCATGACTCCGCTCGCTCAACGGCGTGCCACTGAAAAAACCGAGCAGTTCTTCGGGCTGCTCGAAGCC
>JAHEDQ010000336.1:2331-3044 GCA_024641125.1 Candidatus Competibacteraceae bacterium
CGGCTGATTCCACCGGATGGTAGGATGGATTGGCGGGATCAAATTCTAGAAGGGTATTGAGTTGGGTTAACTGTCGGGTAACGGGCAGGGTTGTAATTACACCGTTGTCCGCGTGGCACTGAAAAAACCGAGCAGTTCTTCGGGCTGCTCGAAGCCGAGCTGATCCAGCAGTTCAGTGTCGGCCGATTCCTCGACGATAAAGACCAGGTTGTGCAGCCGCACGGCGTATTCGTCGGGCAAGGTCGCCAGCACCTGTTCAACCAGCTGCTCAAATTCTGTCCGCTGCATCGACTCTCCCGTCATCCAGGGCCAACGGTCGTTCTAGCTGTTTTCAGCCGTTGGGTCTCAAATGCCCATGAGTCAAGCCTGATCTCAGGCACGTTTTCTGATTATTTTAAAGTTCTTATCCTCTTGCCAAACGCGACCCAATCAACAGTTTCGATATCAGGGGACATAATACCTATTCTAAAGAAGGAAAAGGGCCCAGTCATCAACCATCGTAGACAACTTATCCTCGCGAATCAAATGTCCCTCGGGACACTCCCCGGGGAGTGTCCCAAAGCTAGCATCACATTCGGCTGCTCACACAATAACAACAGGGCCCTGGTTATAAAATCTGTCACCCGACAGCAACCGGCCTAACATTAGAATTGGTATTATGTCCCCCGATTTCCTGATCTTCATATATTGCCTCGTAAGCCCTCATCTTGCCC
>JAHEDQ010000337.1 GCA_024641125.1 Candidatus Competibacteraceae bacterium
ATCAGACTGCGTATCCTGCGGCGCCTGCGTGAGCAGCTGCCCGACCGAGGCTCTGATGGAGAAGTCCGTTATCGACCAGGGCCTGCCGGAACGCAGCGTAACCACGACCTGTGCTTATTGCGGCGTGGGGTGCTCGTTTCACGCGGAACTGAAAGGCAACACCGTCGTGCGCATGACGCCTAACAAGGACGGTCACGCCAACGAAGGCCATGCCTGTATCAAGGGGCGGTTTGCGTTCGGTTACGCGACACACAAGGATCGTATCACCCGCCCGATGATCCGGGAGCACATCGAAGATCCCTGGAAGGAAGTCAGCTGGAAAGAGGCGTTCGAATATACGGCCGGCCGTTTGCGGGCCATACAGGAAAAGTACGGACCGGATAGTATCGGCGGCATCACTTCGTCACGCTGCACCAACGAAGAGACCTACCTGGTGCAGAAAATGGTCCGGGCCGCATTCGGCAACAACAACGTGGATACCTGCGCCCGCGTGTGCCATTCGCCCACCGGCTACGGCCTGAAGACCACGCTCGGTGAGTCGGCCGGCACCCAGGCGTTCAACTCGGTCGCCAGCGCGGATGTCGTGCTGGTGATGGGCGCCAATCCCAGTGATGCGCATCCCGTGTTTGCTTCGCGCCTCAAGCGCCGCCTGCGCGAGGGTGCAAAACTGATCGTGGCGGATCCGCGCCGGATTGAGCTTGTGAATTCGCCACACATCAGGGCAGAGCATCACCTCGCACTGCGGCCCGGCAGCAACGTGGCGTTTATAAACGCGATGGCGCATGTTGTTGTGACCGAAGGGCTGGAAGACAGCGCGTTTATCGGTCAGCGATGTGAACAGGAAGCCTACCTGAAATGGCGGGATTTTATTGCCGGGGAACACAATTCGCCAGAGGAGACCGAACGGATTACCGGAATTCCGGCAAAGCAATTGAGGGAGGCAGCCCGTTTGTTCGCCGGTGCGGGGAATGCCGCCATTTATTATGGCCTGGGCGTTTCCGAACACAGCCAGGGATCGACCACTGTTATGGGAATCGCCAACCTGGCGATGGTTACGGGAAATCTCGGACGCGAAGGTGTGGGCGTGAACCCGTTGCGGGGCCAGAACAATGTGCAGGGTTCCTGCGACATGGGCTCTTTCCCGCATGAGCTGCCGGGTTACCGGCACATTTCCGATCCTGCTGTGCGTAACCTGTTCGAAAGCGAATGGAATACGAGCCTGCAGTCTGTGCCCGGACTGCGGATTCCCAACATGTTCGATGCGTCGATCAGCGGCCAGTTCAAGGGCCTATACGTGCAGGGGGAGGACCTCGCCCAGAGTGACCCGAACACCCAGCACGTTGAACACGCACTGAAGTCCCTGGAATGCCTGGTGGTGCAGGACATTTTCCTGAACGAAACCGCCCGCTTCGCGCACGTGCTGCTTCCGGGTTCGTCCTTCCTCGAAAAAAACGGCACGTTCACCAATGCCGAGCGACGTATATCGATGGTGCGCAAGGCCATCGAACCGCTGGCCGGCCTTGAGGACTGGGAAGTGACCATGGCCCTGAGCAATGCCATGGGTTACCCGATGGACTACAGCCACCCGTCCGAAATCATGGACGAGATCGCCCGGCTGACGCCAACCTTCAAGGGCGTAAGCTACGAGAAGCTGGACCGCCTGGGAAGCATCCAGTGGCCCTGCAACGACGAGGCGCCCGAAGGTACGCCGACGATGCATGTAGATGAATTCGTTCGTGGTAAGGGGTATTTCGCCATTACCGGATTCGTGCCCACCGATGAACGAACGACCCGCAAATATCCCTTGCTGTTGACCACTGGACGGATCCTCTCTCAGTACAACGTGGGTGCACAGACCCGGCGCACAGCCAATTCCGAGTTCTACAGCGAGGACGTGCTGGAGATCCATCCTTTCGACGCCGAAGAACGCGGGATCAATAACGGCGACTGGTGTGGTATCGCCAGCCGGGCCGGTGAAACCGTGCTGCGGGCCGTGCTTACAGACCGGGTTCAGCCCGGGGTGGTCTATACCACGTTCCATTTTCCATCCAGTGGCGCGAACGTGATCACGACGGACAATTCCGACTGGGCGACCAATTGCCCCGAGTACAAAGTAACCGCGGTACAGGCCACCCTGGTGAAGGAGCCCTCGGACTGGCAAAAAGAATACCGTGCGTTCGCAAGCCGGCAGGAGGAGTTGCTGGACAAGGCCCGTGTCTGAATCCCGCGACCTGCGGGTGATCAACTGGCGCCGGGGCAAGCAAGCGGGTGAGCGGCATACAGGTTCGGCAAAACCGGATTCTGCCAGCACCCGGAACGACAGCATCGCAGCTGAGGTGCCCGTCGCTCTTACCTACAACCGCATGTCCCATGTGGTGATGATGGCGACGCCGCTCGACCTCGATGATTTTGCGGTCGGCTTCAGCATGACCGAGGGGTTGGTCGGGTGCCTCGATGACATCCTTGCGGCCCGAATCATACCCCGTCCCGGCGGAATCGAAGTGGCAGTGACGATCACCGGGGAATGGTTTGACCGGCTTGCCACACGTCGACGGAACATGGTCGGCCGCACGGGCTGCGGCTTGTGCGGAGCGGAGAACATCGAACAGGCGCTACGCAACCCCAACCCCGTTTCCCGAGAGCTTTCCGTTCGTCACTCCGCAGTCCAAAGGGCGGTGGAGGATCTGGAAAACCACCAGCCGCTGCAGGCGGAAACGGGCGCGTCGCACGGAGCCGCCTGGTGTGGTGCGGATGGCAGCATCAGAGGCGTGCGCGAGGACGTTGGGCGTCATAATGCCCTGGACAAGCTGATCGGCAGCCTGTATCGCGATGGGTGCGACCTGAAGTCCGGGTTTGTTCTGGTTTCCAGCCGGGCCAGTTACGAAATGGTCTACAAAACGGCGGCAGCGGGCATCGAAATGATCGTGGCGGTTTCCGCGCCTACGACTCTGGCGGTAGAATTTGCGGAACGGTCGGGCGTCACACTGGTTGGGTTTGCACGGCCGGGGCGGCACAATGTCTATACGTTCCCGGAGCGGATAG
>JAHEDQ010000338.1 GCA_024641125.1 Candidatus Competibacteraceae bacterium
GGCGTCGCGGTGGACATGAGGTTGTCTCCTTGCCGGTTCGGGCATTCAGGGCGGTTTAGGGTCCCGCCAGGGTCATCTCCACCAGACAATCGAATTCCCGGGCGAAATCCACCGACACCCGGGCATGAACCGCCCCCTGCCGGTCGAAGAAGCGTTGCCTGCCCCGTGTCGCAAACACGCCTTCGTGCCAAACGTTGGGATGGATATAAAGGCCGCGATCGCCGCCAAACCAGAAGCACACAAAATCCTCGGGCTTGATATCATCCCCGGGTTTGGCCAGCGGCACCACGAACGGCGCCGGGTCCAGAGGGAAAAACAGTTGGCCCCCGTCGGGATGGTAGTTGGCGTGCCACAGAAGAAGGTTCTCGGGGTCGTTGCTGTGATCCTCCCGAGCCCGGCCAGGGTCTACTCCATAGCCCAGGATGTAGTGCCCGCCGACGGCCGAGTTGCGACCGTAGAGCACATCGCCGCGCCAGTCGGCGTCAAATGTGCCCTCGGTGGTGCCAGCCTCATCACCGCTGTCCGTGTCGACCGGACGCCAACCCTGGGCCGGCCAGCGCACAACCTCGACTTTGACCTGCTCCGGGTCATCGACCAGAAATCCGAATCCCTTCAGCGTCTCGTCGGTGGCTTCGACCACGGGAATGGAGACGCGCTTGAGGTCGGTGGGCAAATCGGGGTTCAGGTAATCGGGGGCGGTGTTCATGACAAAACTCCATCGTGGGTGCGCAAAACGCGTTGGAAAGTTCCGGCCTGCCGAACACTGCGCGCCACCCTGCTGAAATGATGCGCCAAGCACGTCGGACTTTGAAGACCCGGCGTGTCCGCCTGGGCTGCTTGCATTCATCAAATGCGGGAATATGCTACAGGCATGCTGCCCTCCATCTGCCACTGCACCCAGTTGCGCCGTGCCGCGCGCTCGGCGACGCGCCTGTATGACCAGGCCATGGCCCCGGCTGGTCTCAAACTCACCCAGTTCTCACTGCTGCGCACCGTGGCCCACCTCGAGCGGCCCAGCATCAGCAGCCTGGCTTCTGCCACCGGTTTGGAGCGCAGCACCTTGGGGCGGAATCTCCGGCCACTGGAAAAATCGCAGCAGATCATCCTGTCCGGAGGTGAAAACCTGCGCATGAGACGAGTCGAACTGACCGACCGGGGCCGACGCAAACTCGCCGAGGGCGCACACTATTGGGCCGAGGCCCAGGCCCAATACGGAGCGACGCTCGGCACCGGAGGGGCAGACCCAACTGGAGCAAGTGTTGGATACCTTGGTTGAGGACGGGCCCAAACCAAGGGGTCGCAACCCATGAACGCCTCCTCCTGGCGAACGCCGGCGGTCGTGCTGTACTGCGGTGCGCTGGTTTTGTGCATATCCCTGGGCATACGCCACGCGTTTGGACTTTTTCTGACGCCCATGAGCGCGGAACTGGGCTGGGGCCGGGAAACCTTTGCCCTGACCATCGCGGTACAGAATCTGGTCTGGGGCCTGACCCAACCTATCGCGGGTCGCATCGCGGATCGGTTCGGGGCCGGCTGGGTAGTGAGCGGAGGCGCCGTGCTGTACGCGCTGGGCCTGTACTTCATGAGCCAGTCCACCACTGAGCTTGAGCTTCTGATCGGCGGCGGCCTGCTGATCGGCGTAGGTTGCAGCGGCACGACCTTCCCGGTTGTGTTCGGCGCCATCGGCCGGGCGGTACCGGCGGCAAAGCGCAGCCTGGCACTGGGCATCTCCATGTCGGTGGGGTCATTGGGTCAATTTGTTCTGCTGCCGGGAAGCAACGCCTTGATCCAGTCGGTGGGCTGGAGCCAAACCTTGCTGCTGTTGGGCGGGCTGTGCCTGACGATCATTTTGTTGGCCGCACCGCTGATGGAATCCGGGCAGAGCGAAAGACGCCCGGCCCTGCCTCTGGGCATGCTGCTGAACGAGGCGATCCGCCACCGCGGATTCTGGCTTCTGTCTCTGGGTTTTTTCGTGTGCGGTTTCCAGGTGGTATTCATCGCCGTACATCTGCCGGCGTTTCTCGCCGACAGCGGGCTTTCGCCTGGGATCGGCGCCACCGTGCTGGCCCTGGTGGGGCTGTTCAACATCGCCGGATCCTATCTGGCCGGTCTGGGCGGCGGTCGATACAGCAAACCTCTTTTGCTCAGCGGCATCTACACCGGACGCATGGTGGTGATCTCCATTTTTCTGCTGCTCCCGGTTTCGGAGTGGTCGGCCCTGGCGTTTGGCATCGCCATGGGTCTGCTTTGGCTCAGTACGATACCCTTGACCAACGGTATCGTGGCCACCATATTCGGCGTGGAGAACATGTCGATGCTGGGGGGCGTGGTGTTTTTGTTCCACCAGATCGGGGCATTTCTGGGCGGCTGGTTGGGTGGCTACGTGTACGACGCCTTCGGCAACTACGATAGCGTATGGCTGATCTGCATCGGGCTCAGCGTAATCGCCGCCGTCCTCAATTTGCCCATACGCGAGATGCCGGTGGCGAGACTCGCCCCGGGGCGCGCATGAAACCCCACGCCGTGCGGGGCGTCCTGGTGGGTTTGGCGCTGTTGCTGGCGGGCCTGGCCATAGGCTACAGCCTGCCTCGCTATGGATCCGCGTCCATGGTGATGAGCTACCTCAATACCCTACCGGGCTGCTGGTGATTGAACCGAGGTGACGCCACCCCGCCTTGGGGATTGATCTGCACGCGCTTTCAGCATTTACCTACGGACTTAAGCCGCCAGCAGCCAGTCGAGTGCCTGCTGTCTGTCGCTGTGGGGAAAATGCTTAATCTCGGCATGGACGAAATGCGCGGCGAATCTCGGCAGCACGGATAGAAATCCGCTGTCGCTCACCCCCACCACCCGCCTTATCTGCCGATGATGATTCCTGACGAATTTCAAGTGACTGACCAGAGCAGCAAAGTCGTCCCACCCGGGGAAAGATTCGGTGTAAATCATAAGCCCGATCAGCCGTCCCTCAGCAGCGAGGTAAGGGTCCACGGACTCCGCTAGCGACACGAAATCGCGTTGCTCCAGCGGTCCCTTGG
>JAHEDQ010000160.1 GCA_024641125.1 Candidatus Competibacteraceae bacterium
CAGGGCGGGGATTGTATGTCGTCGGTAGGATCGTGAACCTGCAGGCGAACCAACTGCGCCGTGTCCGCCGTGTCCTGTTGGCTGGAGGGGTGGTGGCCTATCCGACTGAGGGCGTCTACGGCCTTGGTTGTGATCCCGCTGATGCGACGGCGGTCGCTCGCGTACTCATATTGAAGCAGCGGCCTCTGGGCAAGGGCCTGATCCTGGTCGCATCCCGGTTTAAACAGCTCGATCGCTATCTGGCACCGGTGGCGCCTGAGCTGGCCCAGCGTGCGCTGGCGACCTGGCCTGGACCCGTGACCTGGCTCTGGCCCTCACGCCCATGGGTTCCAGTGTGGCTGCGTGGCCACCATGCCTGCTTGGCCGTTCGTGTCAGTGCTCATCCGGTGGTGGCGGCCTTGTGTGAGGCGCTGGGCGGTCCGCTGGTGTCCACCAGTGCGAACAAGAGCGGTCGCCCGCCCGCCCGATCGAAACATGTGCTCAGGCGTTGTTTCGGTCGTCAGGTGGACGCCATCGTGCCCGGCCCGTGCGGCGATCTGGGGCGTCCGTCGGAGATTCGCGAACTGCTCACCGATACTGTGGTTCGAGCGAGGTAGCAAATGAGTGATGGCACGGCATTGCATGCGGTAAAGCGTTACTTGCAGGGCCTGCAAGACCGGATTTGCGCGGAATTGGCGCGTGAAGATGGCGGAGCCCAGTTTCTGGAGGACGCCTGGACACGGCCAACCGGCGGTGGGGGGCGCTCCCGCGTGCTGACCGGGGGAAATCTTTTTGAGCAGGCCGGTGTCAATTTTTCTCACGTTCACGGTGAAGCCTTGCCGCCCTCGGCCAGCGCTCAGAGACCGGAATTGGCCGGTCGGAGTTTTCAGGCAATTGGTGTATCTCTGGTTGTCCATCCATTGAATCCGTATGTGCCCACGTCCCATGCCAACGTGCGTTTTTTTACCGCCGAGAAGCCGGGTGAGCCCGCGGTATGGTGGTTTGGCGGAGGCTTTGATTTAACCCCGTACTATGGATTCGAAGCGGACTGCCGTCACTGGCATCAGGTGGCGCACAGAGCATGTGCCCCGTTGGGTGAACAGGCATATGCTCGCTATAAGACTTGGTGCGACGACTATTTTTATCTCAGACATCGTCAGGAGCCGCGAGGCATAGGGGGGCTGTTTTTCGATGACCTGAACGCCCCCGATTTCGACACCTGCTTCAGTTTCACCCGCAGTGTCGGCGACCATTACCTTGACGCCTATCTGCCTATCGCACGCCGGCGACGGGATTCCGCATTCGGTGAGCGCGAGCGCGCGTTCCAACTCTATCGCCGTGGCCGGTATGTGGAATTCAACCTGGTGTACGATCGCGGCACTTTGTTCGGCTTGCAGTCCGGCGGTCGGACCGAATCCATTCTGATGTCACTGCCACCGCTGGTGGCCTGGCGCTACGATTGGCGGCCGGAGCCCGGCAGCGAAGAGGCGCGGCTGTACGAAGTTTTCCTGCGGCCCAGGGATTGGCTGGGCGAGGTGTGCGGATGAAGTTGCTGAATGTCACGGGGGATTCGTTTGTGGGCTGAGGCATCGGTCCGCGGGCCTGGAGAGCGCGTATACGGATGAGTCAATCCCGCGCCAAAGCGCCATCAGAGGTCTCAGGCCCTGCCCTGGGCAAATGGCCCGGGCCCGATTTGCGTCGGCGGACCCTTACCCGTTGCGTTCAACCGGATTGAGTGGTGGTCACACCGAATGCTCATGGCCACGCGATTTGCCGTCCCCTTGGTCAGTATTCTGGCCGGCTGTGCAATCACGCCCCAGGGCCCGGCGACCGTCCAAGCATTTCCGGGCGCGATTGATTGCCTAAGCCTGATCGAGTCCGTCGATGACCGCGTCGCCCGGGCGGGACGGGTTTGGCCCAGCGCACACGCGATACCCGGTTACCCCGGTCTGCGCAGCAACCGCTTGTTGGCCGCGATTGGCGAGACCGTGGTAGAACCCGCCACTGCGGGCGTGTGGATCGATGCGTTGCGGGACTTGGATCGACATGCCCGGCAGCTTGAACTGCCGCGTCTGCCAGCCTCGGATCGAGCGCGCTTGAAACCGCCGGGTGTTTCGCTGGCAGCCGCTGTCGAGTCCTGCGCCGAGCGACTAAGGGCAGCAGTTGGAACCAATCAGGAACGTCTTTCCAAGCTGGTTGAGGCCGCCCGGGTGCCTGATGATTACTCCGCTGTGGCGCGCACGCTTGGCCTTTATCCACTCACCTTGATCCCGGTTGCCGAAGGTGTGCGCCGTTTGCACAATCGAACCCGTGAACGATTTGAGCAGCCCAGCGCAGACCCCGGTGATGAAGCGCGTTGGGTGCGGTACGGCCCTTCGCAGCCCCCGCCTGGCGTACAGATGGCCGTCTCCGATCGGTTCGATGCCCTGGGTCGTCCCAGGCTGAGTGCGGGGCATCTGTCAGCCTTGTTCGCCCAGCATGCGCCGGTCTGGGAAATTGCCGACGGCGGTGACTATGATCGGCCGGGTGAGCCGTTCTGGCGGAGTCCGGCCGTGCCCGGGCTGCGCACCGACCATTTGGTTACCCATATCTATCCGTCCTGGGCCCTTTGGCATCAGCAGGCCTTGTTGCAGCTCAACTACGTCATTTGGTTCAGTGAGCGGCCCACGGCCGGGCCGCTGGATATTCTCGCTGGTCCCCTGGATGGTCTGATATGGCGGGTTACGCTTTTGCCGGACGGCCGGCCTCTGGTCTACGACAGCATTCACCCCTGCGGCTGCTATCATCTGTTGTTTCCGAAACCGGGGCTTCAGTTGACCTCCACGGCATCGGAACAGCCGGAACCGCCGCTGATCGCAGCGCCCATGCCCCCATGGCAGCCCAATACCCGCGTCGTACTGAGGGTCGCAAGTCGCACCCACTACCTGACCGGATTCTATCGGGATGCGGAGGGGTCGGATCAAACCTATAGACTGCGCGCCTACGATGTGTTGGATCGGATCCCGGACGGCGATGGTCTTCCGGTGGGCCTGTTCGCCCCCGATGGGCTGGTGCCCGGAACCGAGCGGCCCGAACGTTATCTGCTCTGGCCCATGGGTATCGCGTCGGCGGGCGCGATGCGTGCCCGTGGACGCCAGCCAGTGGCGTTCATAGGGCGGCGCCACTTCGATGACCCGTTCCTGTTCCAGGACATGTTCCAACTGTCGACAGCCAACCCATAACAATTGAGGAGTCTCTGATCTACCTGTCATGCTGCATCTTGGGCCTAAAATGCGCAGCTTCTTCGTTGCATTTCTTGGCAACAGAACAATCAGTATTCGCGATTTGCACCTTTAAGCTGCAGATTTCACCCGCCCATCTGCTGGTTCCGGAACAACTCGGCCCTTCCTTAAGTTTCGATCCGCCTGTGGCGCTTGCACTTCAGCCGGAAGGGTTGGTGAATTGGTTGTTGAGTTGTTGAATGTAGTCATCGCAACCGGCCAGCACGTCGCTCACAATGCGTTGGCTTCCGCGCCCCCAGCCGACGGGTGATTTTCGGAACAGGCTGCGTGTCCAACGGGTATTGCGTCTGAATGCCCGGACCATATCGCCGGGCGTGTCCGGCCCCATTTCCGTTTGCAGTGCGTTCAGAACCCGGTTTGCCGCTAACCTGCGAAAGCGGTAGTGAATGTAGACTGCGCCCAGCAGCAAGCCCACAGTCCCGGCGACGGTCAGCAGCCCGCCACCGCCAAAGGCGGTCAATGTGCCGGTTATGCTCTCTGGATTGGCAAGTGCGGCGCCGCCCAGGCCCGCGGCCACCAACCCCGCTACGATTCCATCGTAGGTCCAGACCCGTTTACGCCATTCGTCCGTCATCCCTCGAATGTTTGGCACCGTGCGGTTCTCCAGGCCCTTTGCGGTTTCTTCAAGGGCCCCGATGATCCGGTAGGCGCGTTCCACCTCCACCTGGTGCATCCGGCCGTGGATCTCCGCCAGATCCTCGTCCCGCTTTGCCTGAAAGCGATGCCGCAGCGCCTCGTCTTCGATCGGTGCTGCGGCGTCCTCGTTGTAGATTCGATAGAAACGGCCGGCGGTCAGACCAGACGAGGCCAGTGCTCGCTGCCACGCGGCCACCACCTCCTCCGGATTGTCCTCACGTGCGGTGGTGTCGATCTGATTTAGGATGTACATGAACTTGCCCGAATCCGAGCGCTGGATGCTGTCCGATACCAAGTGTTGCAGGGTATCCCGCATCGCGCCCGGTTCCGGGTGTCGAGCGTCGAAGAACACCAGCACCAGATCCGACAAACCGATGATGTGATCGGTAATGCGCAGTGTCGCATCGCGCTGGGCATCGGCATCGAAGCCGGGAGAATCGATCAAAATCTTACCCTTTAGCGCTTCGCTTGGGCTCGTCTTGAGCTGCAGATAGGCATCGATCCGATTGCCCTCGCCCTCGGATACTTGTTCGATATCACGGCTGATCCGGTAGAATGGGAAGCGGGGATCGGCGTCCAGCGCTACACCCGGGAGCACGCGGCTTTCGGGCTCACTGCTGAAGCAGACTACGGTAAAACGGTCATCCACTGCCTGGTTGCCGGTCGATTGCAGTTTCGCGCCCAGGAAGCTGTTGATAAAGGTGGATTTTCCCGCCGAGAACGTGCCTAGTATCGCAATCACGGGCCACCACGGCACACGGGTTGCGAACGACTCTGTGGGGTCTAGAAGCCCCAATTTCCGACCCACTTTGTCCAGTTGGCGAAAGCTCTTCACCACCTGCAACAGGATCGGGTTCTCCTGCTCCAAGTGCGCTTCAAGCGTGCGCAGGCGTTTCTCTATCTGGGACTCCCGCTGGTCTGACATGCAGCTCTACTCTCGGTCGGAAACAGCGCACCATGGTAGCGGCAATCGCCAGCGGGCGGGAGGCCAGTCCGCGGCAAACCGGCAGCCGATGCGGCGTTCTGATATGGATTCAGGCATTATGTACCAATATTTCAATCGCCTGCACGCAATCAGGGTCAGTTGACGGCCTCCTGCGCGGTCAGGCAGGAAAGCGATTATGAGCGGCTCACGGAAAGTGCTGGGTTTTGGCTTGGTCGTGGTGCTGGCTGCGGTTGGCGCCCTCGCCTGGCGAGACGCCGGGCTGTCACTACAGGAGACGCTGGACAGGGGGCTGAACAAGCTGGCGGAGGTGACGGGGCTTGCGCTGGTCGGTGGCTCCAGCTCCGGCACGGCCATTGGGGGATTGACCGAAGTGGATGCCACCTTGCGGACCACTGCAGCCCCCAAACCGCAAGACCCGTCCGCGTCGTCCGAGCAAACCGCGTCAGACGCATCCAGCGCAACCCAAGCGCTGTCCCCGATTGCCCGGCTGAGCGCACTGATTGAACGCATCAAGCAAAAGCTGACTTGGAACACGGTCGAGGCAGAAACCGGATCTGCGAACGAAGGGGGCTCACCGAACATGGACGTTGCTGCGCTGGAAGCCCGTACTCTGCACGGACCCGCCGCGGCTGATCAGGATAGCGCAGGCCAGGGCGCGCTAAACGGTTCCGCGGATCAGCCCATTTCGGCAGACGACGATCAGGACGTTGCCCGTGTTTTTCAGGGTGCGCCGCGTCTGGCCACTGGATTCAGCACGGAACGAGATGCGATTCGGGTGCATTTCCCGCTGGATCAGGACATCCTGACACCAGAAGCCGAGGAGATCCTGAGAGCCCTTGTCACGCGGCTTGGCCAGGCTCAGGCGGTGCACCGCATTCGCATCGACGGTCACTGTGATGACACAGGCAGCGATCTGTATAATCAAGCGCTGTCCGAGCGGCGCGCCGCAAGGGTAAGAAATTACCTGTCCGGGCACGGGATTGCTGCGCGTGAGATCAGCCTGCGAGGGCACGGCGAACGGGTGCCGTTGATGACCACTGGGGATGAGGATGCCCGGGCCATAAATCGCCGCGCCGAGATCCTTGTCGAGTGGGTTAGAGGCGACGGTCAGCCGCCCTCCCAAGTCGCCGAAACCGGCGACTGAAAAAAGGGCGTTTCTGCGGTGTAACAGCTTCAGCGACTGGTGATTTTTAGCTCGATGCGCCTGTTGCGCCGCAGTGCCGCCGGATCGGTGCCCGCTTCTATAGGTTGGTACTCTCCCATACCCACCGCCGCCAGACGGTTGGGCGGTATCCCTTGGTCGATCAGATAGTTCACCACACCCAGCGCGCGAAAAAACGAAAGCTCCCAGTTGGAGCCAAAGCGCGCGGTGTTGATCGGGATGGCGTCCGTGTGCCCCTGAACTTCGATGATCACCGGTAGATCGGGCGGCAACTGGGCCTGTACCTGACGATACACCTGTGCAAACTTGTCGAGATCCTCGCGCCCGCCAAACGTGAGATCGGCCTCAGCGGAGGGAAACAGGACTTCGGATTGGAACACGAAGCGATCGCCCACCACTTTGATGTCAGGGTTGTTGGCAAATACCTCCCGCAGCCGACCGAAGAAATCGCTTGAATACTGCTCCAACTCCTCAACGCGATCCAGCAGACGGCGCTTGATCAGAGCATCCATTTCGTCGATTCGCGTCTGCTGTGTTTCGATAAGGCTGGCCTGCGCCTGCAGCCGGGCTTCCTGCTCGCCGAGTGCATGCAGGGTCCGCGATTTTTCTGTTCGCTGTTCCGAAACCGCAGCGCGGGCGCTATACAGCGCTTTGTTCAGGCGGTTCAATTTGAACTCGAGGTCCTTCAGACGCGCCGTGAGCAAGGCGACCTCACCCGCGCTGATCTCGACTTTCTTCTCGGCTTCTGCCTGCGCCAGTGTCGAGGCGTCCAGCAGCTGTAGTCGAGCCGCCAGATCCGCCAGCAGCTGCTCGCGTTCACTGGCCGCCTCATCCAGCCTACGGGACAGCAGTTCCTCCCGATCGCGGGCGCGCTCCAGTTCTGTAGACACCTCCGCCACGTTTTTCTCGCTGGCGGCCAAGCGAGCCCGAACCTGGGCGATCAGTGTCTTGAGCGCGTCGTTCTCTGCATCCGACTCGCCCACCAACTGCTCCAGGCCGTCGATGATCTGCGCGAGTTGATCGATGGCCGTGTTCTTGCCCGACAGCTCGCGACCGATCAACACCTCGCCGATGACGAACACCGTGATGAGGAAAATCAACACCACGACAAGACCACCGAGCACGTCCGTGAAGGCGGGCCAGACGTTGAAGCTGCCAGGCCCCTCAGCCCTGCGACGCATGTTTTACTCTTCCTTGTTGAGCAGGCGGGCCAGCAGGTGCAGATCGTGGCGCAGCGCGCTGGTGCGATCCTGCTCCAGGGTCATCAAGGTGTCTCTCAAGGACTCGATGCGATCATTCAGGCCGCCGATCTGCTCGTTAAGACGGTTGACCCCCAGTCCGTCGCGGGTCAGGGACTCCAGGATGCCCGCCACGCTGTCCAGCCGGTCGCCGGCATTGCTCAGCAACGCGGTCAGGTAGGCTGGGGCAACGGCCACGCCCGTGCCGCCAGTGGGCGCCTGCGGTTGGTGCCAAAGCGGGATCAGGTCGCTGACGACCAGGCTTTCCAGACGCGCATGCAGGTTGTTTTGGGCGTGAAAAAGCTGCAGCTCCAGGAACGCCAGGACCAGTGAGGAAAGCAGGCCGAACAACGATGAGGAGAATGCCACGCTCATGCCATTGAGGGGCGCCGCAAGCCGCTCCTTGAGGCCCACCAGCAGTTCCATGGTATCGGCATCCGAGTTGGCGCTGAGGTTGCCCAGTACGTCACGGACGCCGCCGATGGTGACCAGCAGCCCGTAAAAAGTGCCAATCAGTCCCAGCAGGACCAGGGCTCCGGTCAGGTAACGCACCAGAGCGCGTCGATCCTCGGCATGGGCCGCGACCGAGTCCAGCATGTACGGTAAGGTGGCGCTTGTCTCTCCCTGGCTCAGCACCCGGTGAACCGTGCGCAGAAAGTCGCCGACGCCGCTGTGGGATGGGCCAAGCAGGATCTCGTTGACATGCTCCAGCGGTTTGTTGCCGGCCTGTACCTCCGCCACCAGGGCGGTGGCATGCGCGGCGGCCCGAGAGACCTGGAACACGTTGAAAAGTGCCACGAAGGTGTACACAACGCCAAACGCAAGCGTCGCCAATATGGTGCCGTTCAGAATCGGGTTGGATTGAACCCCGTTGACCAATTCCGTTCGCGACAGGAACGCCAGCACGGCCAGCACGGTCAGAAAAATGAGCGAGCGGGTCAGGTAGCGGATGTCGCCTCCGCCGCTGGCCTTTGCTCCTTGTCTCGCGCCCAGCATGGTTCAGTCCTCCGTTCCTTATGAGCGCCCCAGCAATGCGAATCGTGCACCTTGCCACGCGGCGGCGGTGATATGAGCCGGTTCCGGGCTGATTATAGCCAGAGAGGTGCACACGACTCACCCGGACTTACCACAGTATTGGCCGGCGATGGTGCAGAGGAGTGGGTTCCGAGCCAAAATTTCGTGCGCTTCCGATGCGTTGCGGCTAGCCTAAGCCGTGGTGAGATGAAGCCGAGGGGCCTCGCCTAGAGCGCCATTGTGGCATGGCAAAGCCGGGTATCCGGCTGCGCTGGCGGTTTGGCCGGGGTGAGCGGCATACGGTTGTGGACCGCGACGGTGGGGGTATCATTGGATCAGGTATTTCCTGTACACCTATTTTCTCAGTGGATTGAGTGGACAATTTATGACAAGTCGCGTTGACGGGGCGCGGGTTCTCGTTTACAGCCATGACACCTTTGGCCTCGGTCATCTCCGCCGTTGCCGCGCAATCGCCCATTCCATGGTTGAGGCCTACAAGGGCCTGTCGGTGCTGATTCTTTCCGGCTCACCGATTATCGGCAGCTTCGATTTCCGGGCGCGGGTTGACTTTGTGAGAATTCCGGGCGTCATCAAGCTGCACAACGGTGAGTACACCTCCCTCGGTCTGCACATAGATCTGGAGCAGACCCTTGCCATGCGGGCTTCGATCATTCAGCACACAGCCAGCATATTCGCCCCGGATGTGTTCCTGGTGGACAAAGAGCCGCTGGGGCTGAAGGGGGAGGTGCGAGATACACTGGCCATGTTAAAGGCACGGGGCACCACCTGCATTCTTGGTCTGCGCGATGTCATGGACGAACCCTTGCTGTTGCGCCGTGAGTGGGAGCGCAAGAAAGTGGCACCGGCGCTGGAGCGTCTCTACGATGAAATCTGGGTGTACGGCTTGCCGCAGATCGCCGATCCGCTTCAGGGGATCGAGATAAGCGATGCGGCGCGTCAAAAGATGGTCTACACCGGCTATCTGCCCCGGTGGTTGCCTCAATCCGGCGAACTGAACGTACCTGCCTTGGTGCAAGCACCGTATGTTCTGGTGACGCCGGGGGGGGGCGGGGACGGAGCCACCTTGATCGACTGGGTGTTGCGGGCCTACGAGGCGGTGCCGAATTTGCCGCAACGGGCGCTGGTGGTGTTGGGGCCGTTCATGCCGCCCGCCGAACAGCGGGCTTTCCAGGACCGGATCGAATGCCTGGATAATGTGGAGGTGTTGACGTTCGATGCCCATGTGGAGGTGTTGATGGCCCGGGCATCCGGAGTCGTGGCCATGGGCGGCTACAACACGTTCTGTGAGATTCTGTCCCTGGACAAGCCGGCGATACTGGTACCCCGCTCCCGACCGCGCCGCGAGCAATTGATTCGGGCCACCCGGGCGCAAGATCTGGGGTTAGTGCGCATGCTTGATCCCGATGCCGGCAGTTCGGTGGAACTGATGATCGAAGCATTGCGTGGGCTGCCGGCGCAAAAACCGCCGTCTCAGGTCTGTGTGCCCGGTTTGTTGGATGGCCTGGACAAGGTCAATCGGTTGGTGGGCCAGCACCTGGGTGAACGTGCAGCGCGGGCTCAGACATCCTTCGCCTGATTCCACGCATTCTCTGATTCAAACCATGGCTTACGGCCGCGTGTTTCTTTACGTCCAGCATCTGTTGGGTATCGGTCACCTGCAGCGGGCGCTTCGGATCGCGGCCGAGTTGCCGCACCACGATGTGCCGGTGACTCTGGTCAGCGGCGGCATGCCCATTGAGGTGTCGCTTCCTGAAGGCGTCGACTGGGTGCAGCTACCGCCTCTGCGCGCGGCCGATGCCCGTTTCAGCGAGTTGGTGGATATCCAGGGGCGTGTGGTGGACGAGGCGTGGCGCCGAGCCCGGCTTGCACGCCTGATGGCGGCGTTCGGAGACGCTGAACCGCAGCTCCTGATCACCGAGACCTTTCCTTTTGGGCGCAGGCAGATGCGTTTTGAGTTGCTTCCGCTGTTGCGGGTGGCGCATCGGCAAACGCCCCGTCCGACGGTGGTGGCGTCCGTGCGCGACGTGTTGCAGAGCGGCCGCAAGCCTGGTCGGGTGGATGAGGCTGCGACCTGGGCGGAGCGCTACTACGATCAGATCCTGGTGCATGGCGATCCCCGCGTGATCCGTCTTGAAGAGACTTTCGACCCGGCACCTAGACTGGCATCGCGCATCCACTACACCGGTTATGTGGGGGCGCCGCGGCCCGCGATCAGCCCGCTCGGCGCCGGCGAGGTGATCGTCTCCGCCGGTGGCGGTGCGGTCGGGGCCAGACTGCTGGAGACGGCGCTGGCGGCGCGGCCCTTGAGCCGGGCCAGGTCGATGCCCTGGCGTCTGCTGGTGGGGCACAGCTCCAATCCGGACGCTTTGCGGTCCCTGTGCGGCAACGCAGAGGCCGGGGTTCGGGTGGAGTCTGCCCGCGCCGACTTCCCGGCATTGCTGGCCAACGCAGCCCTGTCCATCTCCCAGGGAGGCTACAACACACTGATGGATATCCTTCAGGCCAGAGCCAGGGCGGTGGTGGTTCCGTTCGCCGGCGATGGCGAAACCGAGCAGACGTTTCGTGCTTCGCGTTTCGCCGAAATGGGTTTTTTCAGCATGGTGCAGGAATCCGAGCTCAATCCCGGGGCGCTGGCACAGGCGGTGGACG
>JAHEDQ010000161.1 GCA_024641125.1 Candidatus Competibacteraceae bacterium
CCATGCTCTTGTGTGTCGGGGGTCGCCGGGGCGGTACTCACGTATTGCGGCCAGTTCCTCGTCGCCCTGCCCGATGTTGCTGTGGGCGCCGGCGGTGGTGCCACCCAATGGCGGCGTGGCGTCGCCCATTGGCATGGGGTACGCGAGCTGCGTCGGGTGGAACTCAATCCAGGTCCATGCATAGAACAAACCCAGCGGATAGCGGCTTTCGACCCGTATCGGGATGCCCGGCGTCCAGCCGCGTCGGTCTGGCGTGTAGCGGAGCGATGCCTGGGTTGTCTGTTCGGCCTCCACATCGACCCAGTTGGAAGCGCTGTCCCCCAGTTCCAGCCGCAGCGCATAGCGGGTCCTCCCGGTTGGGTTTTCCAGCCGATAGCCGAAATGCAGTGCGGCGTTGACGAAGCCGGATTCGCCCTTTGGCGGATGGACACGGACGCCCACCAGATTCCGTTGTGTTTGCCACATGCATACCACCCCCTGGGCGGCCAGGAGAAAGGTAAGCATGAAACCCAGGTTATTGCCGTAGTTTATTGATCCGATGAACAGAACGAACACAATGGCGGCATACATCAGGCCCATGCGTGTGGGCAGAATGTAGGCCGACCGGGGTGAGATCACCTGGGGTGTGCTGTGTGCTCTGCGGCGCTGCCGAGTCCATTTCTGGATGTTGCGGAGCAGTCGGCCGGCAGCTGGCCGGGAGGCATTGGAAGCAGCTTGCACTGACATTCTGCTGTTGGGCTCGGGGTCAGTCGACCGGGGTCTGTTCGAGCATCGCCTCGATCAGGTCTCCGTTGGTCGGCGAAGTCGATAGTGCATTCGACTGGAGACGGTGTGCCGCAACCGGCCCCAGAACCGTCTGCACGTCTTCCGGCAGGGCGTAGTCGCGACCCTCGATCAAGGCCCAGGCGCGTGCGCAGGCTACCAGACTCAGGCCGGCCCTGGGTGACAGCCCCATGGCCACACCCGGATTCAGACGCGACCACTGCAACAGACGCTGTACGTAGTCCAGCAACTTGGCCGAGACGTGAATGCCCGCCGCCGCCATTTGTAGCTGGGTCAGGGTGTCTTCGCCCAAGGCCGTCGGCATGCGTTCGATCATCAGTCTACGATCCTCACCGGCCAGCAGTGCCCGTTCGGCCTGAGCATCGGGATAACCGATGGAGATGCGCATCATAAAACGGTCGAGCTGGGATTCCGGGAGTGGAAAGGTGCCGACCTGCTCGGTCGGATTCTGAGTGGCGATCACGAAGAATGGCGACGGCAGGCTCCGGGTTTCTCCCTCCACCGTCACCTGGTGCTCTTCCATCGCCTCCAGCAATGCGCTCTGAGTCTTGGGTGTCGCCCGGTTGATTTCATCGGCCACCACCAGTTGCGAGAACACCGGACCCGGGTGAAAGCTGAAACGCCCGGCCTCGCGATCGTAGATTGATACACCGACGATGTCGGACGGCAGCAGATCGCTGGTGAATTGGATGCGTTGAAACTGCAGCCCCAGGGATTTGGCCAGCGCGTGGGCCAGGGTAGTCTTGCCGACACCGGGGAGATCTTCGATCAGAAGGTGGCCACGGGCCAACAGACAGGTCAGGGCCAGTTGAATGGGTCTGGGCTTACCGACCACCACCTGTCCCACCTGGGTCAGAACTCTGCCCAGTTCGTCGGCCTGTTCCGGGCTCTGATGTCTGTGGGGTGCGGTCATGACGCTCCAAGCCAGCATTCAAACCGCGTCAGCATAGCAATCGCCAGCCGACGCTGGCTATTGGCAGGACTCGTACGAGCCCATAAGCCGATTCGTCCCGCGGCCGCTGGCGTTGACAACCCGCAGAATGTGGCCTCCAAGGCACCATTGGGGTCCGACTTCCAAGTGTCCCGTCCCATAAGTTCGTTGCATTTCGGCAAGGCGAGAGGCGGACAGGCGGGCAGGCGCAGGATCGGCCTGCGCTCATTCAAGCGCGCCCAACACGGCAGATAGGCGCTTCTCGCCTTGCCCGTCGGGAGCGCCCCAGAACCTCGCTTGCCATGTTTTCGCACCGGCGCCTTGCAGCGGCAGGTCTGGGGCGCCTTGAAACGCTAAGCACTTATGGGACGGGACACTGGGTACTATGATGCTATCTGTGCCCCATTTTCGAGTGTCCTAGAGTGTTAGATGAAACCGCGGATCCTGCTGCTAGTGTAGTGTCTCCCAAATAACTTGACGGTTGAGGTTAGGCATCGTGGTTACTGACAAGGCGCGGTGAGGAGGAATAGCCAGCGCTATTGCGACGATCCGCAACGCCGTCAGGGACCGCGAGGGCCAGCGCAGGTGTTAAGTTATTTGGGAGACACTACACTAGAAGACGATGTGGTCCTTAACGCCATGCTGTGCATGCAGTTCGCGGAACAGGGCCTGGACCTGAGTGCCGTCGCCAGCCTGCGGGAGGCCCGGCAGGTGCTGGTATCGTCCGCACCGGATCTGGTTCTTCTGGACCAGCAGCTCCCCGATGGATTTGGGGTGGATTTTCTACAGGAGTTGCGGGGCTCGGAGCCGGACCTGCCTGTTGTCATGATGACCGGCCTGCACGACGCCCAGGACAAACGGGACGATGTGCCGCGCACCCTGGACGAGGTTGTG
The DNA here is from genome assembly GCA_024641125.1 of Candidatus Competibacteraceae bacterium. GTDB lineage: Bacteria > Pseudomonadota > Gammaproteobacteria > Competibacterales > JAHEDQ01 > JAHEDQ01. The sequence continues at coordinate 2,609 of JAHEDQ010000161.1, forward strand.
GCCAAGCATCTCCAATATGTGCTGGACTACGGCGAGGGTCATAAGGGCCGCAGTTGTGAGGTGCTCGACATCGCCAGACCCGCCTTGGAACGAAAGATTCGCAAGTATGGTCTGGTTTTGCCTTAAGGAAGGTCTGAACAATTGCTGCGACCCCGCCGGCGTCTTTGCGCTCTCTGGTACAAGGCGCGCAAAGGCCCGGCCCCTCCTGGGTTTCGCCCACAAGGGCGCAGGTGCCAGGCGGCGTGGCCGCACCATCGGATCAGGGTTTCTCCGCCAATGCATCCGTCGGATAATGGCGTCTGCACGGAGTAGGAAAAGGCACAGGCGTTTGTTTGGCTGGAGGACTGATACCCATGAACCGAGACGAAGCAACGCTGGCTGAATTGCGCCGGGCCTATGAGCGCGGCGCCCTGTTGGAAGAGACGGTGGCCGAAGACCCGCTGGTGCAATTCGAGCGTTGGTTCGAAGAGGCCCGGGCGGGTGATGTTCTGGAGCCAAACGCCATGATCCTGACCACCGTCAACGAGTTGGGGCGGCCGGACGCCCGCACCGTGTTGCTCAAGGATGTCAGCGATGGCGGGTTTGTGTTCTACACCAACTACAATAGCCGCAAGGGGCGCGATCTGGTGGGCTGCCCCTATGTTTGTCTGGTGTTCCTTTGGACCTCCCTGGAACGGCAGGTGAGGATCGAAGGCCTGGCCGAACGGGTGTCCGCGACCGAGTCCGATGAGTACTACGCCAGTCGGCCACGGGGCAGCCGTCTTGGCGCTTGGGCATCTGCCCAGAGTGAGCCGGTGGCTTCACGCGAGGCCATGGAGCGCAGGCTGGCCGAGCTAGAGGCGCGCTATCTGGACAAGCCGGTTCCGCGTCCACCCCACTGGGGCGGGTACCGCGTGACCCCCGACGCAATAGAGTTCTGGCAAGGTAGACCGAACCGGCTGCATGATCGACTCTACTTTCAACGCAAGGGCGGTAACTGGGAGCGGCGGCGCCTGCAGCCCTGAGTCGGCCCAGTGCGTGCTTGCGCGCCTTCAGAAGCGCGCGTTTCTGGGGGTGCGTGGAAATGGGATGACGTCACGCACGTTGCCCATCCCGGTCAGATAACCCAGCAGGCGTTCGAGCCCCAGGCCAAATCCGGCGTGGGGCACCGTGCCGTAGCGCCTGAGGTCGCGATACCACTGGTAGTGATCCAGGGCCAGGCCCGCGCTCTTCATGCGGGTGTCCAATACCTCGAGCCGCTCCTCGCGCTGCGACCCGCCTATGATCTCCCCGATTCCAGGCACCAGCACGTCCATGGCCGCGACGGTGCGCTCATCGTCGTTGAGGCGCATGTAAAAGGCCTTGATCTCAACTGGATAGTCGGTGACCACCAACGGTCCGCGGATGTGTTGTTCGCACAGGAACCGCTCGTGTTCCGAATGTAGATCAACGCCCCATTCAACGGGAAAATCATAGTCTTGTCCGCTCTTTTTCAGAATCTCAATCGCCTCTGAGTAGGTCATGCGTTGGAATGGCTTTTCGATCACGCTCCGGATCAGCGCCAGGCGGCCCCGATCCACGAACTGATCGAAAAAGGCCATCTCGGACTCACATGCATCAAGCACCGTCGACATGACCGACTTGAGCATGTCCTCCGCCAAATCCGCGTTGTCGCCAAGATCGGCAAATGCGATTTCCGGTTCCACCATCCAGAACTCCGCCAGATGACGGCTGGTGTTGGAGTTCTCCGCCCGAAACGTGGGGCCGAAGCTGTAGACCCGGCCCAGGGCCAGACAGTAGGCCTCAAGGTTCAGTTGTCCCGAGACCGTGAGGAAGGCCTCGGAACCGAAAAAGTCCTGTCCAAAATCCACCCCACCGTCGGCTGCACGGGGCAGGTTGGCCAGATCCAGGCTGGAGACCCGAAACAACTCACCGGCTCCCTCGCAGTCGCCGCTGGTGATGATGGGCGTATGTACCCAGTAGAAGCCGTGCTGGTCCATGTAGCGGTGAATTGCCTGGGACAGGACGTGCCGAACCCGCGCCATGCCAGCGAAGGTGTTGGTCCTGGGTCGCAGATGCGCCACTTCCCGAAGATACTCGAAGCTGTGGCGCTTGGCCGGGACAGGGTAGGTATCCGGGTCCTGCACCCAACCGATCACCTCAACTGAGCTGGCCAGGAGTTCAAAACCCTGCCCCTTGCCTTGTGAGGCCTGGATCACACCCTGCACCTGGACGGAACATCCGGTGGTGAGATGCTGGATCTCAGTGGCGTAGTTGGGTAGCGCGGCGTCGGCCACGATCTGCAGCGAATCATGGCAGGACCCATCGTTGAGCATCAGAAACGACAGACCGGCTTTCGAATCCCTGCGGGTTCGAATCCAGCCGTTGAGCGCCAGCGTCTGACCGGAAGTGGGCGTGCCTTGAAGAACCTCAGCGACGGTGCATGTGGTCATGCCGGCTCCGATAGTGATGAGCAATGCGCAGGGATGGTGCCACGGCGTTGTTTGGGGGTCCAACGGCGCTGTAAACACCATGTCACGATGGCTGGGTTAGAGTCCTGCTATTGGCTTTGGCACGGGCTGGCCCGTCTATTGCGAATCACCCTACGCGGAAGCACGATTGGCGACAGCATTCGGCCTAGAATACGACTTAGAAATATTTATTAAAATTATGATATATAGGCGAAACGTTATTTTATGTGAGCGTTGTGAGTGAAGCCGTTGCAGGCAGGAATGGGTCCAAGAATCGCGGCCGTTGCACACCGTCGGTGCGCCCGGGAGGGTAAGCGCACCAGAGCGATGCAAATGCAAGGAAATATCGGGCTGTTGCCCAAGGAGAGTAATGATGCTGACCTATGAAGAGTGCGTTGGCTTTACCGATTTCTGCGAGGAGGACGTGGCGTTTCTCGCTGAGCATGAACACATGCCGGAAATGGTGGCCTGTGAGCTGGCGACCTGCCTACAAACCACGCCGGAAGGTTTGCGAACACTACGGCGGTTCATGGAGGAAGACCTGGTGCTTGCCACGCGCAAACACAAACGCGAGCGTGTCGCGGTGATTGGCCGCGTTATCAGCCGATTTGATCAACAGCACCCTGGCCTGTCTTGATCGGAAGCGGCCGGGTCGTTATCGACCCGGTCGGAGGGAAGGCGGAAGAATCGCTGCGCGTTGTGCCGGGTAACTCGCGCTATGTGCTCTACTGATTGTTGACGCAGGTGAGCCACCTGCCGGCCCACGTGTGGCAGATAGGCCGGCATGTTTCGTCTGCGCTTCGGTTTCGGGCGCAGGGTACGGGGCAGCAGATACGGTGCGTCGGTTTCCAGCATCAGACGATCGTCCGGAATATCGGCAATACACTGCTGTAGGCTCTGGCCCCGCCGCTCGTCACAGACCCATCCAGTGATTCCGATGTACAGGTCCAGGTCCAAGTAGGCGCGCAAAGCGTCGTGGTCGCCGGTAAAGCAGTGAACCACTGCATCCGCCAGCCTGTGGCGCTGCGACTTTAGTATGGTCGCCACCCGTGCACTGGCGTCTCGTTCGTGAACGAAGACCGGCAGCCCGCTCTCGACCGCAAGTTCGAGCTGTGCCTCGAACACCCGCTCCTGCGCCGGCCGGGGTGAAAAATCACGATTGAAATCGAGTCCGGTTTCCCCGGCGGCCCGCACCTTCGAATCGGTCATCAGCTTTCTCAACTCACGCTCGCATTGGGCGTCCCAGTGTCGGGCGTCGTGAGGGTGCACACCAGCGGTTGCGAACAGTCGGTTCGGGAACGCGTGTGCAAGCGCCAGGGCGGCCCGGGATTCGTCCACCGACGTTCCCGTGATAACGATCTGCTGGACACCGACGGCACTTGCCTGCTCCAGCACCGACTCCAGATCCGTCTCGAAAGCCGTGTTGGTCAGGTTGGCGCCTATGTCAATCCAACGACTTTCGACTGGCTTCGGATCATCTTCTTGCACGGTCTTGCCTCGTGAATTCCGCTACCGGAGCGGCATACTATATGCCTGCTTTTTACCCGATACAGTCCGGTGTAGTGGGCAATTTCGAGCGATCGGGAAGCGACCGTCAACGTCGATTCGGCGATGGACCGCCCTGCCACACCACCGATGTTCGGGGTAAGGATTTCCTCCCGGGAACCCCCCAATAGCCCAACACGATAACGGTAGCGCAATGGCAGGCAAGCGGGCCCTGGTCGTGGATGATTCCAAGACCGCGCGGATTATCCTGAGCCAGATGCTGGAGAAAAGCGATTTGACAGTGGATACGGCTGCATCCGCCGAGGAAGCGCTGCAGTATCTCAGCTCCAATCGTCCCAATGTCATCTTCATGGATCACAACATGCCGGGCATGGACGGCCTGCAGGCCGTCAAGGAGATCAAAAAAGACCCCGCCACGGCCATGATTCCCATCCTGATGTATACCGCCAAGGAAGGGGAGGTCTACGTCGGTCAGGCGCGGGCCCTTGGCGCCGTCGGCATTCTGTCCAAGCAGGTTCGCCCCGGCGAGCTGTTCAATGTGCTCAAGGGCCTGGGTCTGGTCACCGACCGGCGGGCGCCGGCCAACGACCCGACGCCGATCAGCCCGGACGCTCAACTGTTCCCCGGCCGCGACATGCCCGCGGAAGAGTTGGTCGAACAAGTCGCTCGGCGCACGGCGCGGCTGGTCGACACCCAGTCAATGCAGGCTCAGCTCGCCAGTTTGATGGACGACTACCTCAGTCGCTTTCGACAGGAGGCCACCGGTCTGCGGGAAACCCTCGAGCGGGGATTGGAAACGGTGGCCGTCAGCACGGCCAATGAGGTGTATGACCGGCGCGAATCCGACCAGCGTCGTGCGCAGAATCTCCAGGTCGTTGTAACCGAGACCGAACGCGGTAACAGCGCCTACCTGAAAATGCTGCTGTTTGCGGCCCTGCTGTTGTTGCCGACGCTGTGGTCGCTGGTGATGTACAACGAGGCGCGAGGCGATCTGGTCCGTCAAACGCAACGGTCCGAGACGCTGCTGGAAAGCGTGGAATGGGCACTCAATCAGGAGACTGCCTATCCTTATGGCGCCCCGCCCTTCGATCAAACCTGGACCGAACGCCTGACCGGACTTGTCTCCCGGCTCACCTGGTTTGACTTTCAAGGTACGGTGCAAATGATTGGCCACGTGGGGCGTTTTTGTCTGACTGGCAGCGAGAAATCGGGCTTTCGTGTGGCCAAGCCAAGCCTGCCTTTGGCAGCTTGTGATCGCATTGGTCAGCCCGCCGACCTGGCATTGATTCTCGCCGAGGCCCAGTCCGACAGTTTCAGCGACTATCTGGACCGGCTGCGGTCCAACCCCGCTTCCATTCAGGTGGAACTGAGATCCTACGGCGACGAACAGCCAGTCGTTCCGTACCCGGATGCTGGAGAGGTGAGCACAGCGGGAGAGTGGAACCGCGTTGCCGCCCTCAATAATCGGGTGGAAGTGAAGCTGCTGGCCAAGAATGAATAGTGTGGTGTCTTCCGGACAACTTGATGGCTGTGGTTAGGCATCGTGGTTACTGAGAAGACACGGTGTGGGGGATTAGCCAGCGCTATTGCGACAATCCGCAACGCCGTCAGGGACCGCGAGGGCCAGCGCAGATGCTAAGTTATGTGGGGGACAGCGCACTCGTGTGCCGCGCCCGGACCCGGCTTAGCCCGGCGTGTTCTGAGCCACCCAGCGCTGACCGTCCTTGAGTTCTTCCTTTTTCCAGAAGGGTGCGCTGGACTTGAGCGCCTCCATGATCTGGCGGCACGCAGCGAAGGCCGCGGCGCGGTGCGCTGACCATACGGCAACCAGTACGATAGGGTCGCCCGGCACCACCTGACCCACACGGTGGAGCACCAGCACCTCCAGCAGTCCGTCGCGGTCATCGACCCCGGAAACGATGCGTTCCAGTTGCCGCTCCGTCATACCGGGATAGTGCTCCAAGGTGAGCGAGACCACGTCATCGCCCTCGTTGAAATCCCGCATCGTGCCCACGAATGTTGCTGTGGCGCCAAAACTGCCCTGTCGAGGGCCGTGTTCCGACTCAAAGGTTGCAAGCCTTTCCCAGGGACTGAAGGCGTGCTCACACACCTCGATATGCATGTCAGCCCCCTGTCACCGGCGGGAAGAAAGCCACTTCGTCCCCGTCTGAAACCCGCCGATCGTACTCGACATACTCCTGATTGAGTGCCGCCAGGGTGTTGCTGTCCAACGGCCGATCCGGCTGCAGGGTCGCCCAGACCTCCGCCACGGTGAGATCCGGCTGCGCATCCAGGCTGTCCTCGGCTCGGCCGATGCGTTCCCTCAAACTGGCGAAATAGCGAACTCTGATGGGCATAAATCAGTGCGACTCCAACTGAGCGGGTGAATCCATCACACGATCGCCCCGGGCACATGTAGCGGCCAGGCGAACGGTCTCCAGGTGGATTGCCACCGTGTCTTCAATGTCGCGACCATACCCCCCCGCCATGGCCACAGCAACCGGGAGATTGCGATCGCGACAATAGTCGAATACGCGCAGATCCCGGGCCGCAAGTCCTTCGCGGGTCAGGTTGAGTCGCCCCAGACGATCCTGCTCATGGGGGTCGGCACCTGCCAGGTAAATGATCAGCTCAGGGCTGAATCGCTCATCCATCAACGTCAAGGCCTGTTCCAGGCAGTCCAGGTACTCATGATCTCCGGTTCCGTCTGCCAGCGCCCGATCCAGGTCGCCCAAGGGTTTATCGAACGGGAAGTTTTTCGCTCCGTGCAGCGAGAGGGTGAAGGTATTGGGGTCGTCCTGGAAGATCTCCGCCGTGCCGTTGCCCTGATGAACATCACAATCGACGATGGCAACGCGCCTTAGCCGTTGTTCCATTTGCAATGTGCGCGCGGTAATGGCCGCATCGTTAAACACGCAAAAACCTTCCGGTCGGGCAATGCCGGCATGATGGGTGCCACCGGCGAGATTCACTCCGACACCGTGTTCGAGGGCGGCCCGCGCCGCAGCCAGTGTGCCGCCGGCCGATCGGCGGGCGCGTTCCACAAGTTCCGGGGACCACGGAAAGCCCAAGCCCCGGAGTTCGGTTTGGGACAGAGCGCCGTCCTTCACCCGTGCCAGATAGTCCCGATCGTGAGCCAGAAGAATCTGTCCGTCGGACACCGCCGGTGGGTGCAGCAGTTCCCATCCCGGGCCCAGTTCTCCCACCACCCGCTCGCGCAGGCGTCCATACTTCTGCATCGGAAACCGATGGCCCGCCGGCAGTCGCAGTATGTAGCTGTCGCAGTGGAATACCCGCAAGCGAACGCCTCAATGATGGGCGACGGCAGGTTCCGGGTTGGCCTGCCGCCCGTTAGCGCCGATCATGAGTCCGGTGCGTGGATCGATGGTGATCCGTTCGTTGTGGGTCACCGTGCGTTCCAAACCCTGGCCGTGGTTCAGGGATGCCAGATAATCCGAAATGGCCTGTAGACCGTCTGGGCTCAGAGGATAGAAATGTTCGCGCGATTGCAGGGCGTGGTCCGAGTAGCGTTCCACCGTGTAAGCCACGGTGCCTAAGTCAGGTACGCTCTGGTTGGTGATGGCTAGGCGCCGTGTGCGCTCTGTGGCGTCCGCCATGGCCGCTTCTTCGCAATACCAGGCGCCCCCCAGAACCGCCCCGTGGGAGAGTTGATTCCAAACAGCTTCGGGCTCACTGATGCCAATCGGGCCCATTGCGAGCACATGTCGAATCTCCATGCCATAGGCCTGGAGCGTGACCTCGTATTGGCGTTGCAGGCGGGTCCATGCGAGAAATGTGGATAAACCGGTCTCGGTATCCGGTGGTGCGGTGGAGGCCTGCCATACATCCAGGGTGTAGATCGGCGTGTACGCCAGCCGCCCCCGGGCTGCGAACAGATTGGCCTCCGGCAGACGCACCAGCAGCGGCTCAGAGCGATCGAAGAACGCATGCTCGAGCAACGACCAGAGTTCTGTGAATCCGGCATTCTCCAGTTGCACGCTGAGCAGCGCGCAGAGATCGGCCAGGGTCGCATATGACAAATGCACCGGCTCCAGACCGAAGTGGTGTTCGATCAGCCCGCGGGTCGCGCTGGACACCAATCCGGTATGCAGCAGAGTCTCTTCCAGTTTTTCGCCGAACCCGCTGATGGCCGGGGCAGGCCCGACGAAGGTCAGTGGCATCAATAGAAGTGGGCCCAGCACATCCTGTGGGTACTCCGGGTTGAGCACACGAACTGGAAAGCCCTTGCCGTCATCCACCCCGAGGGCAATCAGTTGCGGTGTGTAGCCGT
>JAHEDQ010000339.1 GCA_024641125.1 Candidatus Competibacteraceae bacterium
GCAAACATATTCGGACTACCATACCTTTCCTTCAGTCAAATCAGGCTCGAACATGGCGCAGCAGGCGGGCGGGCAACGATGAGCAAACAGCAGGACAAAATTCCGCCCAATCTGAGAGCCCTCAGAATCATGGAGATTCTCGCGGATGCGGGGCGCCCCCTGTCCGTCGCCGAAATCAACGAGCACCTCGGGCTCCCGAAAGCAACCGTCCATCGTCTGTGCAGCACGCTGGAAGCATCGGGGTTTCTGGCCCGGGACACCCACCGCGGCCGGTTGAGGCCCGCACGTCGGCTTCGGCGAATTGGCGGCGGCGTGCTCGCCACGTCCCGAATGCACGTGGCCCGTCACGCAGTGATGGAACGAGTCGCCCGCCACATTGGCGAAACCCTTAACCTGGCGGTCCCGGAGGAACAGGGCATGAGCTATGTGGACCGCGTGGATACCCAATGGCCGCTGCGTTTTCAACTGCCCATCGGCAGCCATGTGCCGTTTCACTGCACAGCCAGCGGGAAACTGTTTCTCAGCGCATATGGAGACCCGGAGTTGGCAGTCGTTTTGCGGGCGCTGGAACTGACATCCGAGGGACCCAACTGCATCACCCGGGCGGACACCCTGTTACGCGAGATCCAAACCATCCGCGGTCGAGGCCACAGTTTCGACAACGAGGAGTTTATGGCCGGCATGATCGCAGCGGCGGTTCCGGTGCGCACCCCCAGCGGGGGTTTTTTTGGCGCCCTGGCATTTCATGCGCCGCTACAGCGCATGTCCCTGGGCCAGGCCGCTGGGCATCTGGGAACGCTATCCTGCGGTGCGCGTGACCTGGAACGGATTCTGTTTATGGATCCGGATTGAGGGACGTTGCGGCCACGTAGGAATGCAGGCAGTGGCCGGTTGCTTGTGCAACGAGGCACCCTATGGTTTCATTCGGGCCCAAACCTTCAAGCGGAAGAAGTAACGGTGTATCCACGATACGTTCGCATTCTGGCTGTATTGGCCACACTGCTCGCCCTGGGGGCCTGCACCACCGAAGAGAGACGTTTTTGTGGCCGCCAAGCTGGGTCCGGAGATGTAACCTGCGGCCCCCCGATCAAAGCAAACAATTGGCAAAACGCGAACGGCTAGTGTGCTGTCCCGTAAGTTCGGTTGTTCACGGAGCGTCGCCGAAGAACCAAGGTAAGGCCCACACCGCAGGCAATGGCAGATCCTTTTCAAGGGGTCAATGCAACACTGGCTTCATCAGCGGCGCGCCCTCTGGGCCAGTCCATGTCTCCTTACGCGACACAGGAAACTGCGGTGGCTCTTCGATCCGCCGCGGACACCAGAATATCGCCTTGCCAGGTGTCGAACGCTGACGCGTAGCCTCGGGCGGCCGCCCCGGTTACGGCGCGAGCGCAGTGGTTCGACAAGCGCATTGCCCGAAGCAGCGGAATCGGGCCAGTGGATGCCATATCACGGTATCCGCTCAATCCCGACATACCACGTACTTCTCTACGGTCGGCCCCCAGCGCTCCCCCCGGGCCAGCCGATCTGATAAACCCTTGAGATCGATGACCCGGGTCCCGCCAACGCTATCGCAACCGCGCGCGAACAAAGGCTCGGGGAGACAACTGGCGGTGGGGCCAATTATGGCCACCCGCTCGGCGGCCGCACAATGTGACAGGATGTCGTCGACGGTATCATTGAGTAAGGTGGTCCCGGTGCACAGCACTTTGTTGCAGAGACGCAGCTCAGCCGGGTTCAGGGTTACCGAGAAGCCCGCCTCCCGGACGACAAGCTCTGGCTTTTTTTCGATGACCGTGAGTTCGACCTTGCGCTCCCTGAGGTGCCTGATCAGAGGTGGGAAATACCCCACCATGCCAAAATGGTCACCCTGCTCGACCCGAAGTTCGGCGATGGAATCACGGCTGGTGTCCAGCACCCGACCACTGCACCTGAAGTAACACTGACTGAGCGCGTTGACGATGCCCAGACCCAAGGCCCGACGTGCCGGGTCGTCCTCCAGATAAAGATTGGCCAGTTCCAGGGCCGGCAGGCCAATCAGACCTGTCATCGGTCGTTGCAGCGCAATCCGCCGTTGGGTATCACCCAACCAGACATAAAAAAACCCCGCGCTGTCGTCGTCCAGCACCACGAGACCAAATTCCGCATCCTTGTGGGGATCGGCTTGCCATGCCGGCAGAAAAACACGCGCGAGCCGCGGAACTTCTGCCTGGTCAAAGGCGGATCGCAGGCAGTGAATCATCTCGCGGCGCAGGTTCGTCAATGGCCGGCAGGCGCCATGAACGGCACCGGCGGCCCGATGCCGTAACCCTGGGCTGCATCCACGCCCAAAATCCTCAGGGCGTCGAGCACCGCGTCGTTCTCCACGAACTCGGCGATGGTCTGCTTGCCCATGACATGAACGATTTCATTGATGGAGCGCACCATCGCATGGTCGATGGGATCGTCCAGTATGTCCTTGACGAACATGCCGTCGATCTTGACGAAGTCCACGGGCAGGGTTTTGAGATAGCCAAACGACGACAAGCCACTGCCGAAGTCGTCAAGAGCGAAGCAGCAGCCACGGGCCTTTAACGCCCGGATAAACCGGGCGGCTGCCGCCAGATTGGTGACGGCGGCGGTTTCGGTGATCTCGAAACACAGGATCTCCGGACGCACATCCAGCTCGTCTAACAGGTGGTTGACAAAAGGGAAAAAGGATTCATCGCTCAGGGTCAGGCCGGACAGGTTCACGGCACAGTGGCGCACACCCTCAAACAACTCGCGGAACTCGGTAAGGTATTGCAGCGTCCGCTCCACCACCCACCGGTCCAGGCGGGGGCTGATTCCGTAACGCTCCGCAGCTGGCAGAAAAGCGCCGGGCAGAACTTCGGAGCCATCGTCGTCTACCAGTCGCACCAAGACCTCGAACGCATGCCTCGGCTGACCCGGGGTCGTGGCGGTGGGCACAATGGATTGGCGGTAAAGCACGAAGCGATCTTCCTGGAACGCGCGGCTCATTTTCGAC
>JAHEDQ010000016.1 GCA_024641125.1 Candidatus Competibacteraceae bacterium
TGCCGAACACATTTCCAGGGAACTCGATCAGCTCGCCGTACATAACCCCTTCGAGACCATGGATGCGCACGATGCCGTCGGTGACGCTGACGAGAGTGCCTTCGGTCTGGGCTTCCGAAGACGGTTCAAACTTCGCGATCCGTTCCCGGATGAGCTCACTTATTTCTGATGGATTCAATTGCTGCATTTGCCTTTCGTTCCTTTCACTGGCCCATGGCCGCGGCGAGCTGGTGCAGCTTGCCGGTGGCGGAACCGTCTATCACCAGATCGCCCGCTCGAATGATGGCGCCGCCGAGCAGTGATTCATCGACTGTGGACGAGACAACCACCTCGCGCCCCAACTGCTTCTTGAGCGCTGTTTGAAGCCGTTTCTCCTGCTCTTTGGTGAGGGCACGCGCCGAAACAACCTGTGCTTCGATCGTACGCTCGGCATCGGCACGCAAGAGCTCGAACACCGTTGCGATGTCGGCCACCAGGGCAAGCCGTCTGTTTTCGGCCAGAATTCGGACGAAATTCTGGCCCTGTTCGGACAGCCGGTCACCGCAGACATCCAAAACGGCCTGGCATTTCTCAGCGTTTTCCACATCGGGGTTGACGAGAAACGCCCGCATCGCCGGATCCCCGGTGACTTCCGCCATCAGGTTCAGCATGTCCGACCACGCCTTCAGAGAACCGTCGGCCTCCGCGGCTTCGAAAGCTGCTTTGGCGTAGGGTCGGGCGATTGTCGTGGTATCAGCCATAGTTAAAGACCTGCTTAGAGCTCGGCGGCGAGACTTTTAAGAAGCTCGCCATGCGCCTTGGCATCGATTTCGCGGCCAAGCACCTTTTCTGCCCCGGCCAGCGCCAGAGCGGAAACTTCGCCACGCAACTGCTCCCTCGCGCGGGTCGTCTCCTGTCCAATCTCGGCCTGCGCCGCGGAAAGCTGCCTCTGGCCTTCCTCACGCGCCTGCGCCTTGGCCTCTTCGATGATTTCACCAGCCCGTTTCTGAGCCTGGTTGATCACTTCGGCGGCCTGCTGCTTCGCTTCGCTGATGGTGAGCGCCGCCCTTTCCGCGGCGAGTTCCTGCTCATGGGCACCCCGTTCGGCGGCCGCGAGACCATCGGCGATCCGCTTCTGTCTCTCCTGCATGGCCTGCATAATCGGCGGCCAGACCTTCTTCATGGTGAAGTACACCAGAAGGCTGAACGTGATCATTTGGCCGAGCAGCGTGACGTTGATGTTCACGTTACCACCCCCTCAAATCTCGGTTTGCACTTGCACGACGACCGCAGGAGTCACCTAACCGGCAATGGCAAAGGGGTTGGCAAAGGTGAAGAACAAGGCCAAACCAACGCCAATCATGGTCACGGCATCGAGCAGGCCGGCGACGATGAACATTTTGACCTGGAGCATGGGGACCATCTCGGGCTGACGCGCCGCGCCTTCCAGAAATCGACCGCCCAACAGACCAAAACCGATAGCGGTTCCGAGGGCGCCCATACCTAGGATCAGACCCACAGCGATGGCGGTCATACCTTGGATCAGTTCCATGCTTCTCTCCTTACAGGACTCGACGGGTTAACAAAAAAGCCTAAAAGACTGCGACTGTGCGCAGCTCCGATCAGTGATCTAAGTCTTCGTGCGCCATGCTCAGGTACACAATCGTGAGCACCATGAAAATGAACGCTTGAAGTGTGATCACAAGAATGTGAAACACCGCCCAGGGCCAGCCCAGCGTAAACTGGAGCCACCAGGGCAAGAGGGCGATGAGTATAAAGATCAATTCGCCGGCGTACAGGTTTCCGAATAGACGCAAAGCCAGCGAAATGGGCTTGGCGATTGTTTCGACGAATGCCAGTATCAGATTGACGGGCACCAGCAGCGCTTGCGCCAGCAGGTTGTCGGTCTTGAACGGATGAAACAGAAATTCTTTCGCGTAGCCAGCCGGCCCTTTCACCTTGATGCTGTAGAAGATGATCAGCCCAAACACGGAAAGCGACAGCGCCAAGGTCGAGTTCAAATCGGTGGACGGGACCACTCTCAGGTAGTGGATTCCAAACCAGCTCGCCACCATGGGGAGCAGGTCAACCGGAACCAGGTCCATCAGGTTCCAGAGAAACACCCAACAGAAGATGGTCAGAGCCAGTGGGGCGATGAGTTCGTTGCGCCCATGAAAACAATCCTTCACCTGAGTGTCGACGAATTCCACCATGATCTCGGCGAAATTCTGAAGGTTCCCAGGAACCCCTGCAGTGGCTGCCGCCGCGGCCCGACGGAAAATCATGTAGAACACCAGACCCAGTGCGAGGGAAAAAAACATCGTGTCCCAGTGTACGGTGAAGAAACCTTCACCGGACGTGAGATTCGTTAGATGGTGAACGATGTATTCGGTGGGGCTTGCGCCCGTGCCTTCTGTACCCGTAGCCATATCGTTAACGACTCTCCAACGAAAAGGGCAATACGACCCAGTACATCAAAAGGGATACCGCATATGCAATAAAGAGGGGAAGGAATGAAAGATCCATCCAACGGATGGCGGCATAGAAAAGTACCGCCGTCAGGATGAGCTTTTGTACCTCGCCCGCGTAGAACGACCGCACGATCACGTTGAGCGGCGCGTCCGACCCTCCCATGAAAACCCGCAGCGCGAAAAACGCCGTGGTCACAATGCTGATCAACCCCCCGGTTGCCGCCGACCAAGCCGGTTTGGCTCCCCAAAACCAGCCAGCGATGCCGACGATCGCCAGGGTTACCCCAATTTGGCCGCCTATGACCATCGCCGCTGTTCTTGTCCCCGACCCCATGTGTTTCCCCTCGAAGTGCTTGCATGTACGCACGGAGGATGTGGCGGGCTGGACTTTATTGCACCACAGCAGCGAGGCGCGCGAAGTATATTAGAGTCCGGTCACGCGGGTCAATTGCCAGACCCGGTTAGTGATCCAATTGCTGAATTGCGTCAACTACTTGACATGCTCAAGAATGCCGTCAAGTTCGTCCAGGCTTCCATAGTGGATCACAAGACGGCCTTTCCCGGCGGCTGTATGCTGAACCTGCACGCGAGCGCCCAGGCGCTCCGAAAGATCGTTCTGAAGATGCCGGATGTTTGGATCCAGGGGTTTCCTATCCACCCCCGCATGCCGTTCACCCCGCATCAGCTTGCGCACCAGGTCCTCGGTTTCCCGAACCGACAAACCGTGCAGGGAGACGGTTCTTGCCGCCTCCACCTGCAAATCCGCTTCCAGCGCCAGCAGCGCGCGGGCATGCCCCATCTCGATGCGCCGCTCCCGCACCATCTCCTGCACCGGTTCGGCGAGATCCAAGAGACGCAGCAGATTACTCACCGCGGCCCGCGATCGCCCGACTGCCTGTGCCGCCTGCTGATGGGTCATGTCGAACTCATCGATCAATCGCTGTAGAGCTGAAGCTTCCTCGAGCGGGTTGAGATTCTCCCGTTGAATATTCTCGATCAAAGCAATGGCGATGGCCGCCTCATCCGGCACATCACGCACCAACACCGGCACGGCTTTCAGGCCGGCCAGCTGGGCAGCGCGCCAGCGCCGCTCTCCTGCGATGATTTCATAACGGTTGTCACCCAATGATCGAACGACAATGGGCTGGATGACCCCCTGTGCCGATATGGAGCCGGCCAGGTCCTCAAGGGTCTCCTGACGAATGTCCGACCGGGGTTGGTAGCGCCCGCGCTGCAGCAAATCGACGGACAGTTCACTCAACTCACCCGGCGTCGAAGATGCATTATCGGAACCCAGGCCGAGCAAGGCATCCAGACCGCGGCCGAGACCGCCTCGTTTGGCTGTCACTTCGTCATCCCCCGTCGGTTAGGCCGCCGCACCGGTTTCCCCACCGCCCCGGCGCAGAATCTCACGCGCCAGATCGCGGTAAGCCCGCGCTCCGCGCGAACCACGATCATACAAAGCAATGGGCAGTCCGTAGCTGGGCGCTTCAGCCAAGCGCACATTGCGGGGCACAACGGTCTTGTACACCCGCTCACCAAAATGGTGCGTCAGCTGACTCGATACCTCGTTCGCCAAGCGATTACGGGAATCGAACATGGTTCGCAGTAGACCTTCGATGCGCAAATCAGGATTCAACGTGCGCCGAACCCGCTCAACCGTATCCAACAGCGCTGACAGACCCTCCAAAGCGTAGTACTCGCACTGGATGGGAATGATCAGACGATTGGCCGCGACCAAAGCGTTCAGCGTCAGCATGTTCAGCGAGGGCGGACAGTCGATAAAGATGTGTTGGTAGTCGCCGGCCAGTGGGAACAGCAGTGTCTTCAGGCGCCTGGGGCCTTCCGGGTGATCGAGCAAAAACACTTCGGCCGCAGTCAGATCGCCGTTGGCGGGCAGCACGGTTAGATTCGAGTCGGCCCGATGGACCAGCGAGCGTCCGATCTCGCGCTCGCCCTTCAACACCTCGTAGGTGCCCGCGACCAGTTCGTGTTTGTCCACGCCACAGCCCATGGTGGCGTTGCCCTGTGGGTCCATATCCACCAGCAATACCCGCTCCCCCACGGCAGCCATTGCCGCCGCAAGGTTCACTGCAGTGGTGGTTTTGCCGACGCCCCCTTTCTGGTTTGCGACAGCGATGATCCGTGCTCTACCCATGTTCCCAGCGTTCAATTCGGAGAATCACTAACGATGATCAGTAAGTGGCGCACACCCTCGATGCCTGGCACATTCAGACGCTCGGTGGTCTCGACCCGCCATCCGTTTCCCGGCGTGTCTGGCCGCTCAGAATGCACCCGCCCCTTCATGGCGAGCAACCGGCCATTCGGCGCAACAAGATGACCCGCATTGTCCACGAAATCTCGGGTGGATGAAAAGGCGCGGGAGACGGCGGTTGTGAACAGATCCCGAGGCCTATATGCCTCAACCCGTTGGCGCACGACCGTAACCTGGGGTAGTGCCAGCTCGATTCTGGCCTGCTCCAGAAAACGGGTTCGTTTTGCACTTGCATCGATCAGTACAAACGCCCGGTCTGGGTTGAGAATCGCCAGCGGAATTCCCGGCAAGCCGGCACCGCTGCCCACATCGGCGATTCGATGCCCGTCCAATGCGTGGGAAGCCGAAGCGCTGTCCAGGATGTGGCGCGAAACCATGTCGCGGGCGGCACGCACCGCCGTGAGATTGTAGACTTTATTCCATCGCGCCAGAAGCAGTATATAGGCATCCAGGCGCGAAATCTGGTCCACCGATGCCCTGATCCCGAGGGCGCCGAGCCCGTCGGCGATCTGAGTGTCGAAACCCATGGGGCACTCCGGTCAATGAGCGCAGCATCATACGCTAGTGTCATGAGTCAGCAGTTCGTTGCATTTCAGCAAGACGAGCAGCGCTCAGACGCCAGGCGGGCGCAGCACCAGCCTGCGCTCATTCAAGCGTGCCCAACACCGCGGGTGGGCGCTTATCGTCTTGCCCGACGGGAGAGCGACGCGGATTGGAGGCTTAGATGTGCAGATTTATGGCGCAGATTGCGGGTATCAGTTGTTCTGTAACCAAGATTTGCAACGCTTAAGCTGAGTATTTTAGACCCAAGATGCACGTTAACGAATAGATTCAGAGAGGCTCCCTAGCTCGCACCGGGGCGCCGCGACGACAGCCACGACCGCCGTCGGGCCGCCGGATGGTCATTTGTAGGGCGCCACCATGGCAGCCTGCCGTACTGCCGCCAGACGTTCGTTTATGCGTCGTGTCCAGACCGCGGCCTCATCTTGAATCAGCATTGCGTTCTGCATGTGATTGCGCAGATCGAACAGGGCCTTCTCACTGGCTTCGTGCATAAAACAGACCGCATCGTCCGGAGTGGGCACCCGGGACGGCTCATTCATCTGGCGCGAAAGCATGCGACTGCCGGCCCGCAGCGGCAACAGGCTGGATTCGATGGCGGCGCGGAGGACACTCTGATAGCCCAGTGTCGATAGCAACGCCATGCGCGAAGCGAACTCGCTCAGTGTGCTGCCGGCATCCATGCAGGCCAGCGATGTCTTGCTGTTCATACGCATCACCTTGAATTCCAATTGGGTTGTTGCATTGCAACATACTCCAAAACAGGCTCTCGCTCAAGGGTGAATCACGGTTCTCCCTGCCGCCGATGACTGCCTGAGGTACTTGCCAGGAGTGTGGGTTTGCACCTAGTGTCGTCCCACAAGTTCGTTGCGTTGCAGAGCGCCCATTCGCGGTGTTGGCGAGCTCGCGTCAGCGACGGCTGGCGCTTTGCCGGCGCGAGTTGGGGCGCGACCCCCTATTGATGACGGAAACGAGGAACCCTGCATGGGCGAGCAAGTCGGTAGGATTCTGTTCATATTTCCAGGCCAGGGCGCCCAGTATCGGGGCATGGGCGAGGACTTATTCAATTGCTCCCCGCGGGCCCGCGCCACCTACGAGCAGGCCTGTGACGTTCTGGGTTTTGATCTCAAGGCACTGAGTTTCGACGATCCGGACAATGAGCTGATCCTGACCCGCAACACCCAGCCGGCCCTGCTGACCCATCACATCGCTTGCCTGGAGGCCTGGCGCGAACTCACCGGCGATGCGGTAACTCCGGACCTATGTGCGGGCCACAGTCTCGGCGAGTACTCCGCCCTGGTGGCGGCCGGGGCCCTGGATTTCGCCGATGCGCTGCGTCTGGTCAGACGACGCGGCGAACTGATGGGCAAGTACGGCGAAGGTGAGATGACCGCCTTCACCCTGGATCTCGAGACCCTCCGTCCTATCGCGGATAAACACTTCTGCGGTATAGCCGGATGCAACCTGCCCGACCAAACCGTGGTCGGCGGCCGCCCGGAGGATCTGGACGCCATGGCGGACGAGGTGCTGGCGCAGTTTCCGAGGAAACGCGCGGTTCGGCTGAAAACCGAGGGCGCGTTCCATACCTACTACATGGTCACCGCCGCCCAAAGCTTCCGGGTGGAATTGGACGCTGTGGATATAAACGTGCCCATGATCCAGGTGCTGTCAAATTACACCGGCGCATATCACGACCCGGACCCGGGCGTGATCAAGGCACGCCTTTTTTTCCAACTCTTTCATCCGGTGCTGTGGATGCAGAACATGCAAACCGCAGTGAAGGACGGCACCCGCGCTGTGATCGAGTTCGGTGGCGGGATCGGCACCGGCGAAGCCCCGGCGGACAAACGAGCGAACCTGGAAGGCATCATCAAGAAAGCGTTCCGCCGCGCCGAACACCCCCCACGGTATCATGCCGTCATAAATACGCAGACGTTGGCGGCCTGTGCCGAAGAATTCGGCGGCTGAGCCGGCTAGTGTGGTGTCTTCCAAATAAACTTGGTGATTGTGGTTACTGACAAGGCGCGGTGAGGAGGAATAGCCAGCGATATTGCGACAATCCGCAACGCCGTCAGGGACCGCGAGGGCAAGCGCAGGCGTGACATTATTTGGGAGACACGACACCAGTGTGCCCCGTCACATAAGTGCGTTGCATTTCAGCCAGGTCAAGCGTTGCTGCGATCCGGTGGCAAGCTGCGATTCAAGCGCCGGCCACCGCCGCTGCATCCACCACCGCCAGTGCACTCATGTTGACCAGGCCACGCGCGGTCACCGAAGACGTTACCACGTGGACTGGCTTGGCCGCGCCGATCAGGATCGGTCCGATGGCCACACCGCCACCCAGCACTCTGAGCGCCCCATAGGTAATGTGCGCCGCATCCAGACTGGGCATGATCAGCAGGTTGGCTTCGCCGATCAACACGGATTCCGGCAAGGAACGCTTGCGGATTTCATCCGACAAAGCGGAATCCGCGTGCATCTCACCATCCATCATCAAGTCTGGCATGCGCGCCTTAAGCATGGCATGGGCGGTGCGCATCTTGTCGGCGGAGTCATCATGATGACTGCCGAAGTTCGAATGAGACAAAAGCGCGACCTTGGGTTCGATCCCAAACCGGCGCACCTCCTGAACCGACAGCACCGCCATTTCGGCAATCTCCTCCGCTGTGGGATCGGGCGTGATGTGGGTATCACACAAAAAACAGGTCCCCCGCGGGAGAATCAACGCCGATAAAGCCGATAAGTCGAACACGCCCTCGGCCTTACCGATAATGTCCCGAACGTGCTGCACATGAGTGCTGAACCGGCCTTCAGCACCACAGATCATCGCATCGGCTTCGCCCCGTCGCAGCATGATCGCGGCGATGGCGGTGTTTTGCGTGCGTATCACGGTACGCGCCTCAGCCGGAGAGACACCGTTTCGGCCCATGATCTCGTGATACTGCCCCCAATACTCCCGAAACCGCTCATCTGAATGCGGGTTGGTGAGCTCGTAATCTTCGCCATGCTTGAGCCGCAAACCCAGCTCTGCGATGCGTGCCTCGACCACCTCTGGACGACCCACGAGTATGGGCTTTACCGACCCTTCGTCCCGCAGCTGCTGGACCGCTTGCAGTACTCGGCGGGACTCGCCCTCGGCATAGACCACGCGCTGTGGACGCTCCCGCGCCTGTTCGAACACAGGCTCCATCACCGAGCCGGAGCGGAACACAAAACGCCCCAGCCGCCGCCGGTAGGCCGTAAGATCATCTATGGGGCGAGTCGCCACGCCCGACTCCATTGCGGCTTTTGCCACTGCGGTAGCCACTTCGACGATAAGACGGGGATCGAACGGCTTCGGTATCAGAAACTCAGGACCAAAGCGCATGGTTTCATTACGGTAAACCCGGGTGACCAGTTCTGAGGGCTCCGCCCGGGCGAGCTTACTGATAGCGTGCACACAAGCCGTTTTCATGGCCTCGTTTATTTCGGTCGCGCCCACGTCCAGTGCACCGCGGAAAATAAAAGGGAAGCACAGTACGTTATTAACCTGGTTGGGATAATCGGAACGCCCGGTGGCAATAATGGCATCGGCCCGCACCGCGCGGGCGACCTCGGGTTGAATCTCCGGATCCGGATTGGCCAAAGCCAGGATCAGGGGCGATTCAGCCATGCTGGCGACCATGTCCGCGGTCAGAATGCCGGGGCCCGAACAACCGAGGAAGATGTCGGCCCCGTCAATGGCATCGGCCAGGGTTCGGTGCTCCGTATCCACCGCCCAGCGGGATTTGTACACATCCAACCCCCCTTCCCTTCCCGCATGGATGACGCCCTTGCGATCGGTCACCAGAATATGCTCGCGGCGCATGCCCAATGCCACCAGCAGGTCGAGACAGGCCAGCGCGGCTGCCCCTGCGCCGGAGGTAACCAGCCGCACCTCACCGATCGGCTTATCGACCAATTTAAGACCGTTTATGATGAACGCACAGGTCACGATCGCAGTGCCGTGCTGGTCGTCATGAAACACCGGAATGGACATGCGCTCGCGCAGGCGACGCTCGATCTCAAAACACTCGGGCGCCTTGATATCCTCCAGATTGATACCGCCAAAAGTGGGTTCCAAAGCCGCCACCACGTCGCAGAATCGGTCGATATCCAGCTCGCCCACTTCCACGTCGAACACGTCTATGCCGGAGAATTTCTTGAACAATACACCCTTGCCCTCCATCACCGGCTTGGCGGCAAGGGGACCAATGTTGCCCAGCCCAAGCACCGCGGTGCCGTTGGTGACCACCCCCACCAGATTGCTGCGGACGGTCAGAGTCGAGGCCTCCAGTGGATCGCCGGCGATAGCCATGCAGGCGGCGGCGACGCCGGGCGAGTAGGCCAGGGCAAGATCGTGCTGGGTGGCCACCGGCTTGGTGGGAATGACTTCAATTTTGCCGGGCCGCCCCATGCGGTGATAGTCCAGCGCCTGTTGGTTCAGCGTGTCGCTCATTTTTCTTGCCCTCAGCCAGAAGCGTCACAGCGTTTCCGCCGACCTTCTAAACATAGACGTGTTGATACCAACCGGCTTCCTTAGCAACGTGTTCATCCCGCCGCCAGCCTGGCGAATGCGTCGATCACCTCGGGCGGCGCCTGGACCAGCTCGATCAGCACCCCTTCGCCCCCGATCGGCGTATCCCCGGCGCCGCGGGGATGAATAAAGCAGATATCGAAGCCAGAGGCGCCGGTTCGAATTCCGCCCGGCGCGAAGCGGACACCGTGAGCCTGCATCCAGGCCACGGCCGCAGGCAGATCGTCGATCCAAAGACCCACGTGGTTGAGTGCTGGATCCTGCACCCGGGGTTTAGTGGCCGGATCCAGGGGCTGCATCAAGTCCACCTCCACTCTAAGGGCACCCGACCCCATCACCGCGATGTCCTCGTCAACGTTCTCCCGCTCGCTGCGGAACTCACCGACAATGCTCAGCCCCAGTATATCGACCCAAAGGGTCTTCAAACGCTGCTTGTCGGGGGCGCCCAGCGCGATTTGCTGAACACCCAAAACCTTAAACGGCCGCTCACTCATGGTTCGATCCTCTGCTCATGCCGCGCCGGCGCCTCCCGGCGGCCCTCGAGAAACAATGAAAGCAGGCGCTGGGCCGCCAGGGTGGGTGGTAGCTTGCCCAGTGCCACGGCAGCCTCGAACTCTGGCAGGCGACGGCGTGTCTCGGGGTCGGTGCGCAATGCAGTCAGCAGGCTGTCGGCGGTTTCCGACCACATCCACGCCGTCGCCTGCGCGGAACGGCGTGAGTCGAATTCGCCATTCTCGCGGCGAGACTCAGCATACGCCTGCATGATTTCCCAAACCTGGGCGATGCCGTCCTGTCGCAGCGACGAGCAGGTCAACACCTGCACCTGCCAGCCCAGAGAGCGGGGATGCAGCAACCGAATCGCGTTACGATAATCCGCGGCGGCGCGCCCTGCGGCGGCGGCCAGATCGCCGTCGGCCTTGTTGATGAGAATCAGATCCGCCAGCTCAACTATGCCGCGCTTGATGCCCTGTAGCTCGTCGCCGCCGCCCGGCAGCAGCATCAGCACAAACATGTCGGTCATGTCGGCGACTTTGGTCTCGGACTGACCCACACCAACGGTCTCGACGAACACCACATCGTAGCCGGCGGCCTCACACAGCAACAGGCTCTCCTGGGTGCGCCGAGCAACGCCGCCCAGCGAACGACCCGCGGGCGAAGGCCGGATAAAAGCCTGCTCCCGGCGCGACAGGGTTTCCATTCGGGTCTTGTCCCCCAGAATGGACCCACCGCTGATGGCCGAGGACGGGTCCACCGACAGCACGGCCAGTCGGTGGCCCTGATCGATCAGGTGGTTGCCCAGCGCCTCGATGAAGGTGGACTTGCCGACCCCGGGTACGCCCGAGATGCCGACCCGCAATGAACCGCCAGAATGGGGCGCCAAACGCTCAAGCAGATCCGCCGCTGCAAAGCGATGGTCCCGGCGCTGCGACTCGACCAGCGTAATTGCCCGTGCCAGAGCCCGTCGCTGCCCGGACAACACACCATGGGCCAGGGCATCGGGATTCATCGATCGGCCGGGGCCGGTAATGGCGGCGTTACTCAAACTCGAGAATCCTGTCATCAACAGCCAGGCTGCTGCCTACCGCTGCCAGCACCGCACTCACAACCCCGTCTCGTTCCGCCCGCAGCGTGTTCTCCATTTTCATCGCCTCAACCACGGCCAGCTCCTCCCCAGCCTTGACGTCCTGTCCGGGCTCCACCGCAACCTTGACCAACAGGCCCGGCATCGGTGAGAGCAGATACTTGGACTGGTCAGGCGGCTGTTTCTCCGGCATGTGCTGGTACAACTCCGCCACTTTGGGCGTCAGCACCATGACATCCACCTGGGTGCCACCGTGTATCAACCGATACCAGATGTCGGTGCGCTCCACCTGTAAGCACAGCGACTCGCCGTTGAATGTGCCCTCCAGCAGAGGCTGACCAAACTGCCAGTCCGTGCGTACCGCATAGGCGGCACCACCGAACTCCACATCGTAGCCACCAGTGGCCGGACGGACGGTTACCGGGTAATGCCGTCCGTCCATGAGCACAACCCAGTCATCCCGAACCCTGCGCTCATGGCCCTGCATTTGGCCACTGATTTGGGCGGAGCGATCGCGGTAACGACGATTCACCGCCGCCGCAATGGCAACCACGCGCTCGGGTGCGTCATGGGGTGCGTCGGCGGGACGAAACCCGTCGGGATACTCGTCGCCGATCAGGTTGGTGCTCATGCGCCCGTCGACAAAGCGGGGGTGCACCATCAGGGCGGACAGGAAAGCGATATTGTGGGACACGCCGCGAATGTAGTATCGGTCCAGAGCCCCACGCATTCTCTCTATCGCCTCATCGCGGGTACGCCCGTAGGTGATGAGCTTGGCGATCATGGGATCGTAGTACATGGACACTTCGCCGCCTTCGTAGACCCCGGTGTCCACCCGGACACCGTGACCCTCGGGCGGCGGGAGATAGCGCACCAGACGCCCGATGGACGGTAGAAAATTGCGGAACGGATCCTCGGCGTAGATCCTGGACTCGACGGCCCATCCCCTGAGCTGAACCCGGTCCTGGGACAGGGGCAAGCGCTCGCCGGCGGCAACCCGGATCATCAGTTCAACCAGGTCAAGTCCGGTGACCAGTTCAGTGACCGGGTGCTCAACCTGCAAACGGGTGTTCATCTCAAGAAAGTAAAAGTTCCGATTCTGATCGACGATGAACTCCACTGTTCCGGCGGATTGATAATCCACCGCACGGGCCAACGCCACAGCCTGTTCCCCCATGGCTTCACGGGTCGCCGGGTCTATGAACGGCGAGGGCGCCTCCTCGATGACCTTCTGATGCCGGCGCTGCAGCGAACACTCCCGCTCACCGAGGTAGAGAACGTTGCCGTGCTGATCGGCCATGATTTGAATTTCGATGTGCCGTGGTTCATCTATGAACTTCTCCAGAAACACACGATCGTCGCCGAAACTGGAGCGGGCCTCGTTGCTGGCACGCTCGAAGCCATCCCGGCACTCGGCATCGTCGCGGGCCACACGCATACCTTTGCCACCACCACCGGCGCTGGCCTTCAGCATGACCGGGTAACCTATTTCACTGGCCACGCGCACGGCGTGCTCGGCGTCCGCGATCACACCGGTAAAGCCCGGGATGGTGCTTACGTCGGCCGCTTCGGCGAGTTTTTTGGAGGTGATCTTGTCCCCCATGGCCTCGATGGCGCGCACATTCGGACCGATGAAGGCGATGCCTTCCGCGGCCAGCGCCTGGGCGAACGCCGAGTTTTCGGACAGAAAACCGTAACCGGGATGGACCGCCTGAGCGCCGGTATCCTTGCACGCCTGCACAATACGCTCGATGACGAGATAGCTTTCTGCGGAAGGCGCCGGACCGATGTGCACGGCCTGGTCCGCCAGTTGCACATGCAGCGCGTCACGGTCGGCCTCGGAATGCACAGCTACAGTGGCAATGCCCATTTGCCGGGCGGTCTTGATGACGCGGCAGGCGATCTCGCCCCGGTTTGCGATGAGGATCTTGTCGAACATGCTGCGTCTCCTCAGAGCGGAAGATTGCCGTGCTTACGCCAGGGATTGGTCAATTCCTTGTCGTGCAGCATGGCCAGCGAACGGCAGACGCGCTTGCGGGTGCTGTGGGGCGTGATCACATCGTCGATATAGCCCCTGGCGCCGGCGATAAAAGGATTGGCGAACTTGCGCCGATACTCTTCGGTCCGCTCAGCGATCCGCTGCGGGTCCTTCATGTCTTCGCGAAAAATGATCTCCACCGCACCCTTGGGTCCCATGACCGCGATTTCCGCGGTGGGCCAGGCGAAATTCACATCGCCACGAAGATGTTTGGAGCTCATCACGTCGTAGGCACCGCCGTAGGCTTTGCGGGTTATCACCGTGACCTTGGGCACCGTCGCTTCGGCATAGGCATACAGCAGCTTGGCCCCGTGCTTGATGATGCCGCCGTACTCCTGAGCGGTGCCGGGCATGAAGCCGGGCACGTCCACAAAGGTGACGATCGGAATGTTGAATGCGTCGCAAAAGCGCACGAAACGCCCCGCTTTGATGGACGACTTGATGTCCAGACAACCCGCCAGCACGCTGGGCTGGTTTGCCACCACCCCGATGGGCTGACCATCCATGCGGGCGAATCCGACAATAATGTTCTGTGCGTGGTTGGGCTGAAGCTCACAGAAATCGCAGTCATCCACCACCTTGTAGATCAGTTCTTTCATGTCGTAAGGCTGGTTCGGGTTGTCCGGAATCAGCGTATCCAGGGACATATCCATGCGATCGGCACGATCAGGTGTCGGTCGAAACGGGGGCCGCTCACGATTGTTGGCGGGGAGATAGTTGATAAAGCGCCTCACCATGAGCAACGTTTCCACATCGTTGTCCCAAGCGCGATCACAGACCCCGGATAGCGTGGAATGGGTGCCGGCGCCCCCCAACTCTTCCGCCGTAACCTCCTCGTGGGTGACGGTCTTGACCACATCGGGCCCGGTGACAAACATGTACGAGCTGTCTCGCACCATGAAGATGAAGTCGGTCATGGCCGGCGAGTAGACCGCACCGCCTGCGCAGGGGCCCATGATCACCGAGATTTGCGGTATCACCCCGGAGGCCAGCACGTTGCGTTGGAACACCTCGGCATAGCCACCGAGGGAGGCCACGCCTTCCTGTATGCGGGCGCCACCTGAGTCGTTCAAACCGATAACCGGCGCACCAACCTTGATCGCCTGATCCATGATCTTGCAGATTTTTTCCGCGTGAGCCTCGGACAGGGAGCCTCCGAACACGGTGAAATCCTGGCTGTAGACAAAAACCACACGCCCGTTGACCGTGCCATAGCCGGTGACGACCCCGTCACTGGGTATCTTCTTGTCGGCCATGCCGAAATCGGTGCAGCGGTGTTCGACGAACATGTCCCATTCCTCGAAGCTGCCCTCATCCAGTAACACCTCGATGCGCTCACGGGCGGTGAGCTTGCCCTTGCCATGCTGGGCATCGATACGGCCCTGGCCACCGCCAAGCTCTGCCGCACGGCGAGTCTGTTCTAGTTGCTGAATGATCTCTTGCATGGAACCCCCCAGGGTCACGTCAGGGCATGATCCGCCCCAGGTCGAGCGAATCCGCAACCGGCACGAGCCGCCGCGATGCCGATTGGCGTCTTGGTCAGACCGGAATACGGCGCGCGCGTATGAGCTTCAACACCTCGCTGGCGGCCTCGGGAATGTTGGTTCCTGGCCCGTAAACGGCGGCCACCCCCATGTCCAGAAGGAGCGGATGATCCTGGGGCGGAATTACGCCGCCGCAAACCACGATGATGTCACCCGCACCCTCCGCCGCCAGACCCGAGATCACCTGCGGCACCAGGGTCTTATGCGCGGCGGCCTGGGAGGATATACCCACCACGTGAACGTCGTTCTCGATCGCCTGGCGGACCGCTTCGTCCGGTGTCTGAAACAGCGGACCGATGTCCACATCGAAACCGATATCGGCGAAGGCGGTGGCGATGATCTTGGCACCACGGTCGTGACCATCCTGACCCAGTTTGCACACCATCAGCCGGGGTCGGCGGCCCTCCTCCTCGGCGAAGGCGTCCACCTCAGCCTTGATGCGGGCGAACCCTTCGTCGCCCTCATAGGCAGAGCCATAGACCCCAGCAATGGAGCGGGTAACGGCACGATGGCGGCTGTACACCAACTCCAAAGCGTCGGATATTTCCCCCACGCTTGCCCGCGCGCGGGCGGCATCCACCGCCAGGGCCAACAGGTTACCGGTATCGTCGCGGGCGGCGGCGCTCAAGGCATCCAGCGCCGCTCTGCAGGCGGCAGGGTCACGGCTGGCACGCACGGCCTCCAGACGTTCGATCTGGGACGCACGCACCGCACTGTTGTCGATGTCCCGGATATCCACCGGCGGTTCCTGCTCGAGTTGATAGCGATTTACGCCTACGATCACCTCCTCACCTCGGTCGATTCGGGCCTGGCGCAGGGCAGCGGCTTCCTCGATTCGCAACTTGGGCATGCCCGACTCCACCGCGCGGGTCATGCCGCCCAGTTCTTCGACCTCATCGATCAGCGACCGGGCCGCGCGCACCAGCTCACCGGTCAGGGACTCCAGGTAGTAAGAGCCGGCCAGCGGGTCCACCACCTTGGTCAGCCCGGCTTCCTCCTGCAGCACCAGTTGGGTATTACGCGCAATGCGGGCCGAGAACTCAGTGGGCAAAGCCAGCGCTTCATCGAAGGAATTGGTGTGCAGCGACTGGGTCCCGCCAAAGGCGGCCGCCATCGCCTCCACCGTGGTGCGGATGATGTTGTTGTAGGGGTCATTGGCGGTCAGGCTTACACCCGATGTCTGGCAGTGGGTGCGCAACATCAGCGAGCGTGGATCACTCGGCGCGAACTTCTCCTGCATCAGGGTCGCCCAGAGCAGGCGTGCGGCACGAAGTTTGGCCACTTCCATAAAAAAGTTCATGCCAATGGCGAAGAAGAAGGAAAGCCTGGGCGCGAACGCGTCCACAGCCAGGCCCCGGGATTCGGCGGCCCGTACATACTCGATGCCGTCGGCGATGGTAAATGCCAGTTCCTGAACACAGGTCGCACCCGCTTCCTGCATGTGGTATCCAGAAATGGAGACCGAGTTGAACCTCGGCATGTACTCGGAGGTGTAGGCGATGATATCGGCCACGATGCGCATGGACGGCGCGGGCGGGTAAATGTAGGTATTGCGGACCATGAACTCCTTGAGAATGTCGTTCTGGATCGTCCCCGCCAATTTCTCGGGGGAAACACCCTGTTCCTCACCCGCCACGATGTACATGGCCATGACCGGCAGCACGGCGCCGTTCATGGTCATGGACACGGACATCTGGTCGAGCGGAATACCATCGAACAGAATTTTCATGTCCTCGACCGAATCGATCGCAACGCCAGCTTTGCCGACATCGCCCTCCACCCGCGGGTGGTCAGAGTCGTAACCACGGTGGGTGGCCAGATCGAAGGCCACAGACAGGCCCTTCTGACCCGCCGCCAGATTGCGTCGATAGAAGGCATTCGAGGCCTCAGCGGTCGAGAACCCAGCGTACTGACGTACGGTCCATGGGCGCCCCGCATACATGGTGGCCTTGGGGCCGCGCACATACGGGCTAAACCCGGGCAGCGATCCCAAATGATCCAGTCCGACGAGATCCTCCGCGGTGTACAGCGGCTTGACCTCTATGCCCTCGGGAGTCCGCCAGTTCAGCGCATCCGGCGACTGTCCCTTGCATTCTTTCTCGGCCAGACGCCGCCAGTCACTAAGTGAGGTGTCCGGGAAATCGCTCATCGCTCGCTCCATTCTGTATTGGGAACTCTGATTCCGGTCATGCTGTGCTCAAGGGCGCCGGGCTTCGGAACGGCGCTGCAGCCCCCGCCAGAGAACCGGAAGCGCTGCCGCGGCAATGGCCAACTTGAGGGCGTCGCCCAGCAGAAACGGCGTCAGCCCCCATTCCAGTATGGGTTTGTCCCATCCGAACAACCAACCCAGCCAAAGCAGGCCGGGTATGTACAACACCAGGTTGCCCATCAGCATCATCAGGACCGTCGAACCGATGCGCCGATCCCAGCCGCGCTCGGCCAGCCAGCCCACAACCACGGCGGCCAAAAGGAATCCAGCCAGGTATCCGGCGGTGGGGCCCACCATGTACGCCAAGCCAATGCCCTTCTCCGGCGTGCCTGCGAACACCGGCAGGCCGACCGCGCCCTGGGCGAGATACAGCAGCACGGTGGCGCCTCCCAGCCGCCAGCCGTAGGCCACGCCGATCATCAATACGACCAGCGTGGTCATGGTCATGGGTACTGGGTAGAAGGGAATCTGGACCTTGGCCGATAAAGTCAAAAGCAGCGTGCCCGCCAGCGCCAGGGTCACGTTGCGCCAGGCGTCTCGGGTGACGCGCCCGTGCCCGGCTTCGGGCCAGATCGTCCCCATCAACGTCGGGTGTTGAAGCGAATAGGACATGCTTTAAACCTCGCTCACAATTAGATTGGATGCCCCGCCCGGAGGCGGGGACGGTTCTCGATGGGCACAACAGTTAGTGTGCGGGATGGCTCGAAGCTACCTCGGGAGCCTCTGATCTATTCGTGAACGCGCATCCTGGGACTGAACTGGCCAGCTTCATGGTTGCAAATCTTGGCAATGGAACAACTATTACCCGCGATCTGCGCCTTGAAACTGCACATTTCACCCTCCGACCTGCTTCGCCCGGAATGAATCAGAGCCTCTCTAAGGCTGGACGGCCTCGCGCACCGCTTCCAGGGAAGCGGGATCATCCAGGGTGGTCAAGTCGCCCGGATCGCGCCCTTCGGCCAGGGCCTGGATACTGCGTCGTAACAGTTTGCCGGATCGAGTCTTGGGCAGCGCGTTGACGAAATGCACATGCTTCGGCCGCGCCACCGGACCCAGGGACTTCACCACAACGGCCTTGATAGCGGTCTCCAGGGCAGCGGCCTTGTCCGGCGTATCGACTTCTTCCGGGTTCTTCAACACCGTGAAGGCGACCGCCTCCTGTCCCTTCAACTCGTCCTGGACCCCGACCACCGCCACTTCGGCTACCGAATCATGCTGGCTGACCGCCTCCTCGATCTCGCGGGTGCCGAGACGATGACCGGCCACATTGATCACGTCATCCGTGCGACCGAGAATAAAAAAGTAGCCGTCGGGATCCCGCACCGCCCAGTCAGAGCTGGTATACAGCAACTCCTTGAAATCCGAAAAGTAGCTCTTCATGAACCGGGCGTCGTCACCCCAAACCGTGGTCAGGCAGCCCGGCGGCAGAGGGGGCACCACGACCAGCACGCCCTTCTCGTCCGGTCCAGCATCACCGCCGGTAGCCTCGTTGATCACGCGAATGTTGAAACCGTAGTTGGCGAAACCCGGGGAACCAAATCGATTGGGTTTGAGATCGACACCGGGCAAATACGTCAACATGGCCCAGCCGGTCTCGGTTTGCCAGTAGTGGTCGATGACCGGTACGCCGAGGCCGTCGGAAATCCATCGTGAGGTGGGCTCGTCCAGTGGCTCCCCTGCCAGAAACAGATACCGCAGACTGCTGAGATCGTATTTGCTGAGATACTCCGGATCCTGTTTCTTCAGGACCCGTACCGCGGTGGGGGAGCTGAACATCGTGGTGACCGAGTAATCCTGGACGATCTTCCACCAGATCCCCGCATCCGGGCGGGTCGGCAAACCCTCGTAAACGATGGTCGTCATGCCGTTGATCAAGGGCCCGTAGACAATGTAGGAATGACCCACTACCCAGCCGATGTCGGAGGTGGTCAACATGGCTTCGCCGGGATGGGCGTCATACACATGCTTCATGGAGGCGGCCAGCGCAACCGCGTATCCGCCCACGTCCCGCTGCACACCCTTTGGCTTGCCGGTGGTCCCCGAGGTGTAGAGCACATAGCTGGGTTCATTCGATTCCATCCAGGCGCAAGGGACTTCCGCATCCATGTGCTGCTCACGCAACGTTGCGTAGTCCTCGTCACGCCCAGGCGTGACGGGCATGTCCGGCACCAGACCCCGGTTGACGATCAGGACTTTGGCCGGCGGGTACTCGGCCAGTTCGCACGCGCTGTCCACAAGATGCTTGTACGGCACCGGTTTGCCGTTGCGCATGCCTGCATCGGAGGTAATGAGGACCTTGGGCTTTGCATCATCGATGCGGACCGCCAGATTGGCGGCGGCAAAACCGCCGAACACCACCGAATGGACAACACCCAGACGGGCGCAGGCCAGCATGGCGAAAACCGCCTCCGCCACCATCGGCATATATATGACAGCCCGATCACCGCGGTCGACACCCAGGCTCTGCAGCACCGCGGCAAACCGATTGACCTCACGATAAGCTTCGGCGTAGGTGTAGCTGACGGTTTGTCCGGTCTCGGTGGAGATGTACACCACCGCCGGCTGGTCGGCTCTGTCCTTCAGATGGCGGTCGATGGCGTTGTAGCAGAGGTTGGTCTCACCGCCTACAAACCAGCTTCGAAATGGCGGATTGCTATAGTCCAGGATCTTTTCGGGTGGTTTGTGCCAATGGATCAGTTCCGCCTGCTCGGCCCAGAATGCCTCGGGTTGCTCGATCGACCGGCGATGAAATTCTTCATAATTCATTGAATCTGCCCCTCCTCCAAACGAACCTGAATCCCGATGTCTGAACCCTCTGGGCTGGGATCATCGGAACGCAATCAACGGGTGATTTGAATCCAACTCTCAAACCATCACAGGTGCAATCTTATGTCATGTATGGGCACCGAAAGAGAGCATAAATATACACAATTAAATTGGCGCCACCATGAGTTATATCAATAACTAATATTGGCTCGCTACAAAGATAAAAAGGGCGCCCTGGGGCGCCCTTTTCCGCTGGGGAAGGGCCTGGACCACAGGCGATCAACTCAGAGCAGGTCCTCCACGGCGGCGCGCTCCTCTCTGAGCTCGGCCTCGGTCGCAGCCATGCGGCCACGGCTGAAATCATCCACCGCCAGTCCCTGGACGATCTGATACTGGCCATCGCGGCAGGTGCAGGGAAAACCGAACATGACACCAGGCTCGATGCCGTAGCTGCCATCGGCGGGCACGCCCATGGTGACCCAGTCTCCCTCGGCCGTACCCAACCCCCAGGAGCGCATGTGATCGATCGCAGCGGATGCGGCCGACGCTGCCGATGATGCGCCGCGCGCCTTTATGATGGCCGCACCGCGCTGCTGGACGGTGGGAATAAAAGTATCCACGTACCAGGCCTGATCCACCTTGTCCTTGGCACTCTGACCCCCCACTTCACATTGACTGATGTCTGGATACTGGGTTGCCGAATGGTTGCCCCAAACGATCATCCTGCTCAGGCCGGTGTGGTGAACACCCAATTTCTCCGCCAACTGGCTGAGGGCGCGATTGTGGTCGAGACGCATCATCGCGGTGAACTGGTTTGGGCTGAGGTCGGGCGCATTGGCCGACGCGATCAGGGCATTGGTGTTAGCCGGATTGCCCACCACCAGCACCCTGACATCGCGGGCGGCATGGTCGTTTATTGCCTTGCCCTGCGGACCGAAAATGGCGCCGTTGGCCGACAGCAGATCTTTGCGCTCCATCCCCGGCCCGCGGGGCCGGGCCCCGACCAACAAACCATAGTTCACGTCCTTGAAACCCTGATCCAGATCGGATGTCGCCACCACACCCGCCAGCAGGGGAAACGCACAATCGTTGAGTTCCATGACGACGCCGTTCAGAGCGTCCATGGCCGGGGCGATCTCGATCAAATGCAGG
Organism: Candidatus Competibacteraceae bacterium; assembly: GCA_024641125.1. Classification (GTDB taxonomy): domain Bacteria; phylum Pseudomonadota; class Gammaproteobacteria; order Competibacterales; family JAHEDQ01; genus JAHEDQ01. The sequence continues at coordinate 21,133 of JAHEDQ010000016.1, forward strand.
ATGACCGGCTGATCTGGTCCCAGCATATCGCCCGCCGCGATGCGGAAGGCCATCGCATAGCCGATATTGCCAGCGGCTCCGGTGATGGCGACGCGAACTGCTTGTTTCATGTTGGGCTCCTGTTGGGGTGACGGTCACGCCGCCGCGGCTGGATGCGCTCTGAGCCTTGCTGGTTGCCGGGTCGGGAGGCGCGGCGCGTCCGCGCGTAATCCTCCATACCCGGCGCCTTTTTGCAAGGCCCCGGCATTTCATAGAACGGGATATGCCAGGATTACCGCCGGTGCCGCATCAAACGATTGCCGAGTCAAACATGGGCTCGGGACCGACCGGGTCCCCGTCCCCGGCCCAGATCCAGCTCCGCCAGATCGACAATCGTCGCCGCGATTTCTTCGATGGACTTCATGGTGGTCTTAAGACAGGGAATTCGCATCTTCCGGTAAAGGGCCTCCGCCTGGCGCACCTCGAACTGGCACTGATTCAAGGACGAGTAGCGGCTGTTGGGATAGCGGGCCTCGCGAATCCGATGCAGACGGTCAGGCTCGGTGCTGAGCGCCACCAGCTTGTCTTTGTATGCCAGCAGCGAGCGCGGCAAATTGGGGCGCTCCAGATCATCCTCGGTTATGGGGAAGTTGGCGGCGCGAATTCCATACTGCAGGCTCAGATAAAGGCAGGTGGGTGTCTTACCCGACCGGGAAATGCCGATCAGAATAACGTCGGCCTCGTCCAGGTGACGGGTGGTGCTGCCATCATCGTGATTCAGGGTGAAATCCACTGCTTCTATGCGCGAGGAATACTCGTCCACATTGTGCAGCCCGTGGAAGCGTCCGGTACTGACCGATGAAATACAGCCCAGCTCTTCTTCCAACGGACTGATGAAGGTGGCAAAGATATCCAGAAACAGCGCGTTGCTGTTTTTTATCTCGGCCTGCACTTCCGGCTTTACCAAAGTGCTGAACACCAGCGGACGAACGCCGTCGAACACGGCGGTCTCGTTGATCTTGCGACGCACCTCGCGGGCGCGTTCAACGGTGCTCACGAACCGCAGTGACTGTTGGGCGAATTTGACCGTCTCAAACTGGGTCAGCAGGCTGCGGCCGAAATTCTCGACGGTTATCCCGGTTCCGTCGGACAAAAAGAATGCCGTGCGGCGTGGCGGATCTTCATTGCTGGCCTGGAGGCTCATTGCCGGGTCCCTATCGATGTTGCAGGGCTGAACTGGCTGGGAAGGTTAACCGTCCACCAACAGAATGTGCAGGGCAACGGGCCCATGGGCACCCATCTGCAGGGTTTGTTCGATATCCGCACTGCGCGATGGACCGGTGATGAGATTAATGGTTCGCGGCATGCTGCTCACGGACGCGCGTAACCGGTCCCAGGCATCCTCGTACGGACCGACGATATGCTGGGCCGGCAACACCACAATATGTACTTCCGGGAGAAAATTGAGTGCGGTTGGGCCTTCAGGCCCGGACAACAGCATCAAGGTTCCCGTCTCCGCGATGCCGGCGAACGCAGGTGTCAAGCCGACACGGTCACCGTCGGTCGCCGGGCAACTGACGACGGAAAGTGCCGACGCCGACCAGTCCAGGGCCACAAGATCCGGGTCCGAAGCCACATTCAAGGCTGGGGGCAAGCCATGTTCGCTCAAGTAGGACGCGGCCGCGGCCGGCACCGCCGCCAGGCTCGGTATCCGTAACACGGTGGCCGCCGCCTCCTCCGCCATTTCGATGAACAGTGCGGTCAGGCCGGCCGAATCCAAATTGATGCGTGCCGGTATCGGGCCACGTAGGGGACGGGCAAGCCTGGCCTCGAGCGCAGCCCTGCGAGCTGGCTCCAGCTCACCCCGGCCCAAACCCTGCCGGATTCGATTGAGGATCTGCTCGCGGGCGCTCATGCTCGCTTGCCGCGCTGCGTTGCCCATAGGTGTTGAAAGGTACGCCCCTGGGGCGCCGGCAAGTCCCGCCATTCGGTCCAGCCGGACGCGAGGGGCAACCTGGACAGACGGCCTTTTCGTCCACCCAGGGTGCGGAGCAAACGCGTCGCGATATCGGCCACCCGTCGATAGAGCCAGGGCCGGCTTGCGACGTAGGTCCAGGCCCGCAGGCCATAGCGGTAGGCCGAAGGTTGCAGATGCCGCTCAAACTCGCGCTCGCGCCAGTGCCGCATCATCTTCGGCAGAGGTATATGCACCGGGCACACCGACTCACAGCGCCCGCAAAAGGTCGAGGCGTTGGGCAGCTGCCCGGCCTGATCGACCCCCACCAATTGCGGTGTCAACACCGAACCCATGGGCCCAGGATAGACCCAACCATAGGCGTGACCGCCGATCGCGCCGTACACGGGGCAGTGGTTCATACAGGCGGAACAACGTATGCAGCGCAGCATATCCTGGAATTCTGTCCCGATCATGGTCGAGCGACCATTATCCAACAACACCACGTGATAGGCCTCCGGTCCGTCCGGATCCTTGGGTCGTTTCGGCCCGCTGGAGAACGTGGTGTATACCGAGCACTCCTGCCCGGTGGCCGAACGCGCCAGCAGCCGATGCAACACCATGGCGTCTTCCAGGGTCGGCACAACCTTCTCCAGGCTGGCCAGGGCAATGTGGACCCTGGGCAGTATCTGGGTCAGATCACCGTTGCCCTCGTTGGTCACAATCACCGTGCTGCCGGTCTCGGCAATGCAGAAATTGGCGCCGGTAATGCCAACGTCGGCGGCCAGGAACTTGGCGCGCAGAATTTCCCGCGCTTCCTTGAGCAGCTTCGGGGGCGTATCCAGCCGCTCGGTCTTTCCGTACTTTCGATGCTCGGCGTAAAAAGCATCTGCCACCTGATCCAGGTTGACATGGATCGCCGGCGCAATGATGTGGCTGGGGTGTTCGTTGCGCAGTTGGATAATGTACTCACCCAGATCCGTTTCTATGGCCTGAATCCCGTGCGCCTCCAGGTGCTCGTTTAGGGCGATCTCCTCGCTGACCATGGACTTGCCCTTGGTCACCGTTCTGGCACCGGCGTCGCGGCAGATTCCGAGGATGATTTCCCGCGCCTGGTCGGCGTCACGGGCCCAGTGCACCTGTCCGCCGTGTCGGCGCACGTTTTGTTCGAACACCTCCAGATAGAAGTCGAGATTGGCCAGCGTTTCGTTCTTTAGATCGCGGCCCGCGTCGCGCAACGCTTCGAACTCGGGCAGTCGGGCGATGGCGGCAGCCCGTTTACCCGGGAAGCCCGCCTTGAGATTGTGCAGGGCGCGTTGCAAAGCCGGGTCGGCGAGTGCCGCATGGGCATTGTCTTTGAAGGCCGGGCTGGTAACGTCCAAGAGTGTGCTCCTCAGCGTTGCGGCTCACCTATGCCGGGGGTGTCGGCCATGTCCGCCAGCACTTCGGCCACATGGCGTACATGCGTGCCACTCCCCTCACGGGCGAGTTTACCGGCCATGTTCAACAAGCATCCCAAATCACCCGCCAGCAGCGTGTCGGCGCCGGTGGCGGTGGCGTGGGTCGCTTTATCGGACACCATGCGATTCGAGATCTCCGGGTACTTGACGCAAAAAGTGCCGCCGAAACCGCAGCAGACCTCGGATTCGTCCATCTCGACCAGGGACAGCCCCTGCACCGATTCGAGCAAAGTCCGCGGCTGGTGTTTGATGCCCAGTTCCCGCAGTCCGGAACAGCCATCATGATAGGTGACGCTGCCATTGAAGCGCGCCTGGACCGTGCTCGCACCCATCACGTCCACCAGAAACGAGGTTAGCTCAAAGGCGCGACCGGCCAGCCCCTCGGCCCGTTCGCGCCATTCGGATTCGTGGTCGAACAAATTCGGGTAGTGGTGCAACATGCCGATGCAGGAGCCGGACGGACCGACGGTGTAATCATAGCCCTCGAACGCTTCGATGACCCTGCGGGCGAGGGCTCGGCTGTCCTGCCGATCGCCGGAGTTGAAAGCGGGCTGTCCGCAGCAGGTCTGGGAGGCTGGAACCTCCACCCGGCAGCCCGCCGATTCCAGCAAACGCACACTGGCGAAACCAACGCTGGGTCGGAACACATCCACCAGACAGGTGACGAACAGGCCCACCCGGGGACAGTCATTAGTCGCCGTCATAATGCCTCCAACAACTTGCCCGATCGGGTGCGCCCCGATGATGGTCTCCGGACATTAATCGGTGCGCAGCACCCAGCCTCCAAGGCGTTGAGCATACACGCTAGGCCCATGCGATTGGCAAGCAATGGGCGGCGAGCCCATCCGCACGGGAAGCAAAACAGCCCCGTCCTGAGGGACGGGGCTGTGGCGGGGCAATGCCCGGCGGCAACAAATTGCCTGGATCAGTCGTGGGGCTCCCAGCCGAATTCCTCCACGGCTCGAAACAGGCCGTTGTCGGAAACAATGCCCTTGGGCGTACCGCGCCTGCCGGTCACCACGACACGCCGGATGTTGCGCTCCATCAGCAGATTGGCGATTTGACTCAGAGGGGTATCGGTGTACACGGTGATCAACGGCCGGGTGGCAATCTCACTGACCTTAGTCATTGCCGGCGAGCGATTGGCGTTAATGATCTTCTTGACGATATCGCGCTGGGTCATGATGCCCCATTCGCCATCGGCGTTGGGTTCCACCAGCACCGAACTGATGCCCTGCTCGCGCATGATGTGCATGGCTGCATCGACCGTGTCCTCATCGCTGATGCGTCCCTTGAGCTGTGTCATGACACCGGCCGCGGTTGCGGGTTGACGACCGGAGTCCTTCATGGCTTCCACCGGGTTGGCGACACGCTCCGCCTCGAGTTCGGCCGCGGCCTTGGCCTGGGCCGCCCGACGCGCCTCTTCGACCCGGGCAAGATCCTCGGCACTGCCGCTGATTTTGGCGATCAGCGCGTCGGCGAATCCGGAAGTAGGGACAGCGGTGGCGCCGGCCATTTGCCGCGCAAAATCGTAGGTGACTGTTTTATCGGCGATTACCTGCGGAAACGCCGCGTTGATCAGGTCGGCCGCCTCTTTCCAGCCCATGTACTCGAGCATCATGACGCCGGACAGCAGCAGCGACGAGGGGTTTACCTTGTCCTGGTTGGCGTATTTCGGCGCGGTGCCATGGGTCGCCTCGAAAACCGCCACGTGATCAGCGATGTTGGCGCCCGGAGCGATGCCAACTCCGCCCACCTCTGCGGCTGCCGCATCGGAAAGATAATCGCCGTTGAGGTTCATCGTGGCCAGCACATCGAATTCGGCCGGACGAAGCTGCAAAAGCTGGAAAATAATGTCAGCAATTCGGTCCTTTATCACCACCTTGCCGGCGGGCTGTTTGCCGCCGTAGATGTCGTACAGCTCTTCCTCGGTGATGGTTTGTTCCCCGAATTCCTCCTTGGCGAGTTCGTAGCCCCAGTTCCGGAACGCACCTTCGGTAAACTTCATGATATTGCCCTTGTGCACCAGGGTCACACTCGAGCGCCCGTTGTCGATGGCGTGCTGTATGGCCTTGCGCACCAGCCGTTTGGTGCCGAACTCCGAGATGGGCTTGATACCGAGTGCCGCGTCTTCGAAGAACTCGCAACCCATTTCATTGCGCAAAAAGGCGGCCAACTTCTTATTTTCTGGACTTCCGCTCGCGTACTCAATACCGGAGTAGACGTCCTCGGTGTTCTCGCGGAAGATGATGACGTCCACGTCTTCCGGGCGCCGCATGGGCGAGGGCACGCCGGCGTAGTACCGCACCGGACGAACGCAAGCATACAGATCCAACTCCTGCCGCAAAGCCACGTTCAGGGATCGGAAACCACCACCTACCGGCGTGGTCAACGGTCCTTTTATGGACACCACCAAATCCTGGCAGGCCTGCAGCGTCTCGGCCGGAAAGTAGTCGCCGTCGTAGACCGATGCCGCTTTTTCGCCCATGTACAACTCACACCAGTGAATCTTTTTCGACCCCCCGTAGGCTTTCTCCACCGCCGCGTTCCAAACCCGCAGCGATGCGCGGGTGATGTCCGGCCCGATTCCGTCTCCTTCCACAAAGCCCACAATCGGATTGTCCGGCACGTGCAATTTGCCATCAACAACGGTGATCTTTTCCCCGCCAGCGGGAATCTGGATATGTTGGTAGCCCATGGGCCCTCCTAATGAGCACGAAAAAATCGAAATCTGATCGCCGGAACAGCGGCTCGCGTCTTCGTCTGTTGATGGCGCCGACCGGAGCCTTGCGGACGTGGGGTGCGGACGTTGGCCCTGTGCGCGAGCGGACGGCCGGGGCGGTCTCGCTCGCTGGCCAACGGCGCGCATCTCGACTTGGACTCAGCGGCCCCGCCGGGGGCCGTTAAAGTACACTTAAACAAGGTTCAAGTCCACCTCATCGGTGGTTGTCACAGGCCTATGTTCCCGCGCCAAACCAAGGCACTGCGGGCGTCTCCCCGCAGCTGCAATTGCAACCACGACGCAGCGCGGCTGCCGCGCCGCGTCGTGGCTTGGATACACCCCGCCCTAGCTCCCTCTCATGGCACGGGGCCAAGCCGATTCCAGTTCGGACTCAAGAAAATGCATCGATACCGGCGGTGCGGCGTCTGCGGCAGGCGACAGACAAGCCCGAACCATGCGCGCCTTCAATCGCGATCAAACCGGTAAGCTACTGATAGCCTGAAACAATAAGGGTGCTGGCACACGGGTTGACTTAATAAGCCGGCGTGGCATGGGGCGTGAACACCCCCTTCATCGGGAACGAGCATCCGAACGGACCTCTGGGCTGGCCAATCGGGTGGCGAGCACAGGGTCGTGACAGGGTCGGTGGACACAACACTACGCTGAGTATCCGCATCCTTGGCCCGCAATGGGCTCGACCGGTACCGTCGACCGACGCGTACCGGTTTTTCTGTGGTGATGATCGATCCAACTCAGGCCGGATGCTATGCTTCAGTATGACGCTCAAGCGGGAGATCCCGCCAAGATTCCGAGCCGCGCGTATTCGCCGCACAGCGGGCGGCCCGTGCCGTCGAACCTGGCCCTCGCCGTCGTGAATCGTTACCGCCCGACCTCGGTACTGCAGCTGCTATTGCTCGGCTTCATGGTTGTTGCCCTGCCGCTGGGGATTGGGCTGGTAGCGGCATTCGTGTCGGTGGATCTGCTCAGCCGGCAGAGCGAGGCGGCCATTCTCGACGCCGCCGGCGGTGTGTTGTCGGGGCAGGCCCTTGGCACTGACATCGTACAGATGGAGCGGCACGCGCGCCGCTATCACATTCTGGGCGATCGCAAATTCTTCGAATTGGCCATGGACCGACGCCAGAGTTTCGATCAGGCCATCGCAACGCTTACGGCACTGGACCTGACCCCGACTTTGCGGGAGCAGCTGGATCAACTGATCGAACTGGAATCATCCGTGTTCGCTACCCTGACCCTCGAACAATATGACGCGGTTGCGGTACAGGAGGCGGTTGCTCTGTTTGAGCCCATGTCACAATTGGCAAGCGAAGTTCAGGGTGAAATGCGGCGGGTCATCACCCGGGATACCCAGGCGCTTCGCAGCGAGGCGACACGCGTCAAGCGAACCCTGGCCTGGCTGGCAACCGGATTGATCCTGGCCGCCTTCGGTCTCTCCGCCTGGCTGGCCATGTTTCTGGCGCGGCCGATCAACCGGATGGAAAACGCCATCAGGCGGCTCGGGGAGGGCGATCTGGATCGGCCAATCGCGGTTCGCGGGACCCGCGACCTGGAAGAAGTTGGGGATCGTCTGAACTGGCTCAGGCTGAGACTCCAGGACGCAGAACAGCAGCAAACGCGATTCCTCCAGCACGTATCCCACGAATTGAAAACCCCGCTGACGGCGATTCGCGAGGGTACTGAACTACTGCGGGACCAGGTCCCTGGACCATTGAATCCGGGGCAGCTCGAGGTCGCGGGCATTCTGCGAGAGAACAGCCTTCGTCTACAGAGACAGATAGAGGATCTATTGTCCTACAGCCAGGTAAGGCGGCCAGGCGAAATTGCGGCTCATGAAGCAGCGGATCTGGCATCTATCGTCAGGACTGTGATCAGCGACCAGACGCTGGCAATGCAATCCCGCGGGATCGTCGTGCAGACCGATCTGCAATCGATCCGGACCATAGGGGATCCGGAAAAACTGCGCGTAGTGGTGGATAATCTGCTATCCAACGCGGTGAAACATTCGCCGCAGGCCGGTGTAATTCGTTTGCTGCTTCGGTCGCGGGAGTCCATGGTCGTACTGGATGTAATCGATCAGGGACCGGGCATCGATCCGACCGAGCGGGAACAGATTTTTGAGGCATTTGTCCAGGGTCGGGCGCCTTCCACCGGTCATGTCAGCGGCACCGGCCTGGGTTTGGCGATCACCCGTGAGTATGTACAAAGCTACGGTGGAACCGTCGAGGTGATGGACTCGGAACAAGGTGCCCATCTGAGGGTAAGCCTGCCGATTCGGAGTAAGCTTGGACCATGAGCAGCCAACGTCTTTGCAGACTGGCGGTGATACTGATAGCCGGATGGCTGAGCGCCTGTTCCTGGATAGGCCTGTCCGGCGACTCCACCGGCAATCCCACCCGATCTGCCGCCACTGCCGGCGGATCTCAGGTGCCGGATGTGGAGTCCCTGCTGATCGAGATCGCCGCGCTGAATGCTGGCTCGCGGGCGCAACTGGGCAGCGCGCTGGTCGAAACCGAACAGCGCTACCAGGACTGGGGCGATGTCGGCAGCCGGATCAAACTGGCCTGGCTGCTGAGTCGGCCCAATACGGGTTCTCAAGACAATCGACGGGCGGTTTTGCTGCTGCGTGAGTATCTGGACCTGGACGGCACCGATCCGGGCTATCGTGCTTTGGCGGACCTGTTGCAAACATCCATCCTGGAGCGCGACGAGGAGCGCTACGCCGCCGGCGACCTGGAAACGGACCTGACGGAAGCGCGTGCACAGAATCAGGTGTTGGAAGAGCAGATTGCGACGCTGCAGGAGCTATTGGAGACACTGCAGCAGCAATTTGAGGCGCTCAAAGACATCGAGACGGACATCAGCGAGCGCCCTGCGCCGTGAGGAACTGAACCCCGATGAACGCTAAACCTCGCATACTTCTGGTGGACGACGACCTCAGTCTGCTCAAGTTGCTCGCCATGCGGCTTCAATCCAGCGGCTATGCCGTGGACGCGGTGGAGAGCGCAGAGAAGGCTTTGAGTGCGTTCTCGGCCCACAAGCCGAAACTGGTGATCACTGATCTGCGCATGAGCGGTATGGACGGCATGGCCCTGTTCGAGAACATTCAGGCCCAGAACCCAAGTCTGCCCGTCATCATTCTGACCGCCCACGGCACCATTCCAGATGCGGTGGAGGCGACCCAGCGCGGCGTGTTCGGCTACATCACCAAACCGTTCGATACACAGGCCCTGTTGACCACTGTCGACCAGGCGCTCAAGGTCACCGGCGAGTCTGGCAAATCCGATGCCGACAGCGACAACGACGAGTGGCGCAAAGAGATTGTTACCCGCAGTCCGGTTATGGAAGAGGTCCTGGGTCAGGCCCGTCTGGTTGCGCAAGGCGACACCAGTGTCTTGATCCAAAGCGAGAGCGGCACCGGCAAGGAGCTGCTGGCGCGGGCAATTCACAACGCCAGCCCACGGCACGGCCAGCCGTTCGTAGGCGTGAACTGCACCGCGATCCCCGAACAGCTGTTGGAATCGGAACTGTTCGGGCACATTCGCGGTGCCTTCACCGGCGCCACCACCAACCACAAGGGTTTGTTCCAGGCCGCCCACGGCGGAACCCTTTTTTTGGATGAAATCGGCGACATGCCATTGAGTTTTCAGGCCAAGCTGCTGCGGGTGCTGCAGGAGGGCGAAGTACGTCCGGTGGGTTCAACCCAGGCCATCCCCGTGGATGTGCGCATCATCTCGGCCACCCACCACAATCTCGAGGAAGGGGTGGACAACGGGTCGTTCAGGCGGGACCTGTACTATCGCCTGAATGTGATCATGCTGCAGTTGCCGACCCTGGCCGAACGCCGCGAAGACATACCGCTGCTGGCCAACTATTTCCTCAAAACCATCGGTGAGCGTAACCGGAAGAAGCTGCGTGGTTTCGCTCCCGAAGCCATGGAGATGCTGATCTCGGCGCCCTGGCCCGGAAACGTTCGGCAGTTGCGTAACGTGGTGGAGCAAACCGTGGCCCTGGCCACCACCCGGATCGTACCGCCCACCCTGGTGCAGCGGGCCCTGCGGGAAACCCCCGATGCGATCCCGTCCCTGGCCGATGCCCGGGAGCACTTTGAGCGGGAGTATCTGGTGCGCGTGCTGAGGATTTCCGAGGGCAACGTCAGCCAGGCCGCGCGACTGGCCGGCCGCAATCGGACGGAATTCTACAAACTGCTGCAACGGCATCACCTGACACCCGGTGCGTTTCGATCCGGCGAGTAGCCGGCCAGCGGGGAATCTCAGCCGCTTAGGCGGGCTATCGCCTCGGCCAGCGCAATATTGCGTTTGGCCTCCTCCACATGAAGGTTTTCCACCAGTCGGCCGTTGACCACCACCACACCCTTGCCTTCGGCCTGGGCCGCCTGCCAGGCCTCGATGATGACATGGGCGTTATCTACTTCGGCTGCGCTCGGGGCAAACACCTCGTTGGCGTCGGCGATCTGTTTCGGATGGATCAGGCTTTTGCCGTCAAATCCCATATCACGACCTTGTTCACAGGCAGACCGATGACCGGCATCGTCCTGCAGATCCAGGTGGACACCGTCGATTATGTCGACGCCATGGGCACGGGCGGCGGTAACGCACAGGGACAGCGCCGCAACAAAGCCGATCCGGTCCGGTGTGTGCCGCACCCGCATCTCTTTCGCCAGATCCGATGTCCCCATGACGATGCAACCCAGGTGTGCGTCGGCCCCGGTCACGGCATCGATGTCCAGTATCGCGCGTGGGGTCTCTACCATGATCCAAAGTCCAAGTCCGGCCGGAGCGCCGGCTGAGTCCAGCGCCTCAAGCGCCTCATGCACCTGGAGCACACTTTCTATCTTGGGAAACAAAATCGCGTCCGCGCCGGCGCCGACCACGGCCCGAACGTCGTCCTTTCCCCAGGGGGTGGCCAAACCATTGACCCGGATCACCACCTCGCGCTGCCCGTAACCACCGGCGCTCACTGCGGCAACGATCTGCTCACGGGCAAGCGCTTTGGCGTCCGGCGCCACGGAGTCCTCAAGATCGAGGATCACCCCATCCGCAGGCAGCGTCCGGGCTTTGTCCAGGGCGCGTTGGTTGGATCCGGGCATGTACAAAACCGAGCGACGGGGTCGAAGCATGGTTCAACTCTCCTCGGAAAACAGCTGGGGGGTTGTACGAATGAGCAGGCCGGGATATGCGTGCCCAGCCTGCTCGGTACCGAACAAAACGGTTCCGGCCTAGGCGGCGGCGACCTGCTCGGCTTTGCTCACCAGGTTTTCAGCCATCTTGATCGAAGCAATGTCGATCAGGCGACCGTCCAGGCTGACCGCGCCCTTGCCTTCCTTCTGTGCCTGTTCCATGGCTTCCAATATGCGCTTTGCCTTGGTGACCTCCGCCTCCGACGGACTGAACACCTGATTGGCCAGCTCGACCTGGGACGGGTGAATCGCCCACTTTCCCTCGTAACCCAGAACCGCCGCGCGCATAGCCGCAGCGCGAAAGCCGTCGGGATCAGAAAAGTCGCCGAACGGTCCGTCTATGGGTCGCAGACCATAGGCGCGGCACGCCACGTTCATGCGCGCTTGGGCGTAATGCCACATGTCGTTCCAGTGGGTCTCGCGGTGCGAACTCCCGGCATCGCCGGTTAAAACCGAGTAATCGGCATTGGCCCCACCAATGACAGTGGTGCGGGCACGGGTGGAAGCCGCATAGTCGGCAACGCCAAAGCTCATCGCTTCCAGACGGCTTGAACTTTGGGCGATGGCTTCGACGTTGGCCATGCCCAGGGCGGTTTCGATCAGCAGATCGAAACCGAGCCGCTTTTCCCGTTTCTTGGCCAACTCGATCTGAGTAACCAGCATGTCCACCGCGTAGACGTCACCCGGAACACCCACTTTGGGAATCAACAGCATGTCCAGTCGCGGGCAGTTCTCCACGATTTCCACCACGTCCCGGTACATGTACTGGGTATCCAGGCCGTTGATGCGCACCTGCAGGGTCTTGCTGCCCCAGTCGATGTCGTTCAAAGCCTGGATAATGTTGCTGCGCGCCAGCTCCTTGTCGTCCGGCGCGACCGCGTCCTCGCAATCCAGGAACACGACATCGGCGGCGGACTCAGCCGCCTTGTCGATGAAGGTGGCATTGGAGCCGGGCACGGCCAGCTGTGACCGATGCAGGCGCGGTCTGGCCTGCTCGATTATGGTTGCGCTCATTGAACTGTTCCCCAGGTCGTACAAAGCGCGACATGATGACCGATCCTGGCGCGCAGACAAAGCATTGCCGTTTTCACTGGGATCAAAATCCGCGTCTGTGTTTTCATCATGTAATGGGCTGGGCCAAATACGCGTTGGCAAAAAAAGGGCGGAGAGTGAAGCATCACCATTCCGTATGTGCGCCAACCGGCCGGCGCCAAGCCGGTTTCTACAGGTCAAGACCCGCCGGCAGGTCGACAGCACGGTGCCTCCCGGTCTACGCTGCATTACAGGGACTTTCACGCCCCGCCTCGCGTCACCGGAGTGAGAACGCCACCCATGACCCTGGAACTGAACGGTTACAGAGCCGTAGACCTGTACGACGAGCTGATCGGTTCTGACGGGCAGCCCCGACCCCACGCCCGAGTTTTGCTGGAACGGCTTCAATCTCTTTCCGACGAGGAATTCCGGGAACGGGTGGAGGCCGTCAATTCAGCCATCATGGCCATGGGCATTACGTTCACGGTCTATAGCGAGGCTGGAAACATAGACCGAGCCTGGCCGTTTGACGTGATCCCCCGGCTCATTCCGGGCTCGGAATGGAGGCGAACCGAAGCCGGGCTCAAGCAGCGCCTGACCGCCCTGAATATGTTCATCGACGACCTGTACGGCGACCAGCGTATCGTCAAGGACGGGGTGTTTCCCGCCGAGGTTCTGGCTCAGTCCCGCAACTTCAGACCCCAGTGCGTCGGCGCAGCACCCCGGTTCGGTGTGTGGGCCCACATCTGCGGCAGCGATCTGGTACGCAACAATGACGGGGTCATTTACGTGCTGGAGGACAACTTGCGGGTGCCCTCCGGGGTGTCCTATATGCTGGAAAACCGAGGCGTCATGAAGCGGGTGTTCCCCGAATTGTTTGAGCATCTGGACATCCTGCCGGTGGATGAATACCCGAGCCAGTTGTACGAAACTCTGGCCAGTTTGTCGCCCAGACCGGGGGACCAACCCGAGATTGTGGTGTTGACCCCCGGTGTCTACAACTCCGCGTACTTCGAGCACACCTACCTGGCTCAGCAGATGGGCGCGGAGCTGGTGGAGGGCTCGGATCTGGTGGTGGGAGATGACGATTGCGTTTATATGAAGACCATCGCCGGACTCAACCGTGTGGACGTGATTTACCGCCGCATCGATGACGATTTCCTTGACCCGGAGGCATTCCGGGCCGACTCCGCCCTGGGGGTTGCCGGGCTCATGCGCGCCTGGCGCAAGAGCAACGTGGCCCTGGCCAATGCACCCGGCGCCGGTGTGGCCGACGACAAGGTTGTATACGCCTTCGTTCCCGACATGATCCGCTACTACCTGGACCAGGACCCATTGATTCCCAATGTGCCGACCTATCTTTGCATGCGCGAGGAGGATCGGCGCCACGTGCTGGCGCATCTGGACGAACTTGTGGTCAAACCGGCCAACGAATCCGGCGGCTACGGCATGATGGTGGGGCCCATGGCAAGCGCCTCGGAACGGGAGAAGTTCGCCAAGCTCATCGAAGCCGATCCCCGCAACTACATCGCCCAGCCCACACTCAAGCTGTCCACGGTACCAACCGTGTGTGACGACCGGGCCGCGGCCCGCCACGTGGATCTGCGCCCCTTTATCCTCCAAGGTGAGCATCTTCACGTAACCACCGGCGGATTGAGTCGGGTGGCGCTCAAGGAAGGCTCACTGGTGGTGAACTCGTCGCAGGGCGGGGGCAGTAAAGACACCTGGGTCGTGGCCGAGCAGGAGAAGCGCTGATGCTATCCAGAGTCGCTGAGAACGTTTACTGGATGGCGCGCTACCTGGAACGGGCCGAGAACACGGCGAGACTGATCAACGCCACCAGCAACCTGCTGTTGGACCTGCCCCGCAGCGTGGTCGTGGGGTGGGAATCGCTGCTCAACATCATGGGCTGCGCCGAGGCTTTCGCCGAACACTACAACGTGGCCGACGAGCGCAACGTGACTCGGTTTCTGATCGCCGACGAGCGCAATCCCGGATCGATCCAGTCCAGCCTGAACGGCGCGCGGGACAACGCACGGGGACTGCGCGACCAGCTGCAGCGCGAGACCTGGGAACAGATCAACGATCTGTATCTCTATGGCAAACGGGAGGCCGGGAACTCGCTTGGGCGACGGCGACGTTATCAATTTATGCAGGAGATCGTGCTGCGGCGTCAGGCCATTATCGGTATCTCGAGCAGTTGCATGAGCCGTAACCCGGTCTACCGGTTCATTATCATGGGCCGCTGTCTGGAAAGAGCGGACATGACCACCCGAATTCTGGACAGCAGCGCCATCGAACTGCTGGGTCAACACGCCGAAGACCATGAAGCGTACAGCAATCTACGCTGGGTCAGCGTGCTGCGATCGCTCAGCGCCTACCAAATGTACCGACAAAGCGTGCAGGTGCGAGTAAGTGGCCGTGCCGTTCTCCGCTATCTGCTGCAGGACCGGGATTTTCCCCGGTCGGTCGCGTTTTGTCTGAACGACCTGTCCAGCTGCCTGCGTGAACTGCCCAACAACCGCAAGCCGCGGCGCATTCTCAGCCAGGTGCTGCGGGAAATCGACGAGGCCGACCTGCATACGCTGGCGGATACGGGTCCTGACGCGTTTCTGGACCATATTCAGGTGGGGTTCAACGACATCCACGGCGCCATCGCCGAAATCTATTTCAGCGTGAAGGAGGCGGCATGACAGCGGCCTGAAACGCCGATGCTCAGCTATAAGACGGTGCTAGGCACTCGCGTCGAGACGGGTCACATCCACGGACACTTCCAGGTTGTGCACACCGACACCGTTTACCACGCCGGTAATCGGGGCCACGTCGGCATAGTCACGCCCCACCGCCACCGTTATGTGCTGGTCCGCTGCCCACTGATCGTTGGTTGGGTCGAAATCCAGCCAGTCCAGCCCGGGGACATATACCGAGAACCATGCGTGGGAGGCGTCG